>CAYRZF010000052.1:0-5721 GCA_964428805.1 uncultured bacterium
GCTCATCTACCACGCCGCCACTTCGAAGGCCGCGGGGAGATGGCGGACGGTCTTGACCCGGTCCTCGTCGTCGAGGGTGATGGCAACCACGTCGAACCGGCACCGGATTTCCCCAAGGCGCTTCCACTTGAGGTATTGCTGCGCGAGCCGCCCCAGGCGGCGCTGCTTGCCGCTCGTCACGGCCGCCTCCGGCGGATCCCCTTCGCTCTCTCGTCGCGCTTTCACCTCGACGAAGACCAGGGTGGGGCCGTCCCGTGCGACCAGGTCGATCTCACCGAAGCGAGACCGCACGTTTCGGTCCAGGATGGCGAACCCGCGCTTGCCGAGGAACCGGGCCGCCTCCTCCTCGCCTCGATTGCCGACCGACCGCCGGGGGTCCACGCGCTGCCGGCTACTGCTTGACGAGGACCAGATCGAAGGTGACCCGGGTTTGACCGGCTTTGGGGTAGAGCTGGGTCGTGAGGGTCCGGTAGCCCGGCGCCAGCACCTTCAGGTGGATGTGGGGTGGCCGGCCGAAGTAGGCCGGGGGAAAATTCGTCTCGAACCGGTAGGCGCCGTCATCGGCGGTCCTGAGCGCGCCGCGATGCTCGTCGTCATAGTTTCCGCTCGGGCCGGCCTGCCACCACTCGAGTCGCGCGCCGGGGATGGGCGTGCAGGAGCCCGCCGACTTCACGACGCCGCTGACGACGAGTCCACGGCCCGTGCTCTCACGGGTCGGTGCCCCGGGTTTGTAGAACGGCCCTTCCCAATCCGGGGCGGTGGGGGCGCAGGGCGTCTGGGCCTCCGTGACCGGGAGGACGGCGTCGAGGAGAGCGCTAGCGAAGACGATGAGGACAAGGACGCGGCGGAATCGGCTCACGTCGCGCTCAGTTCAAACAGGTCGCCCTGACGCCAGACGCCATGAAACGTTCGGCGATGGATCGGGCACGGGCCGTGGTGCCGGAGAGCCGCCAGATGCTCCGGGGTGGGGTAGCCCTTGTGGCGCCTGAAGCCGTACTGGGGGAAGAGGTGGTCGGCCTCGACCATGAGGCGATCCCGGGTGACTTTGGCGACAATGGAGGCCGCCGCGATGGAGGCTGAGCGCCGGTCGCCGCGAACAAGGGCTCGCTGGGGCCATGCCAGCGGCTGGAGCCTGACGGCGTCGATCAGAACCAGGTTGGGGTGCGGGGACAGCCGGGAGAGCGCCTGGCGCATCGCGAGACGGGTGGCTTCGAGGATGTTCACCTGGTCTATGGTCTGGGGGTCCACGATCCCGGTTCCCACGCCGACGGCATGTTCCAGGATCTGCTCGAACAGAACCTCGCGCCGGGCCGGGGTGAGAAGCTTGGAGTCTTCCAGGCCCTTCAGGCGTCGCTCCGGGTTCAGGATCACGGCGGCCGCCACGACCGGTCCCGCCAGCGGGCCCCGCCCCGCCTCGTCCACTCCCGCCACATGCGCGAGGCCCGAGCGCCAGGCCGCCCGTTCATAGCGGTAGGGGGCGCCCACGGGACGGGCCCTGGCTGAGTTACCCGCCGGTGGTGGGAACGACCGCTCGCTTTTCCTTGAGCCGCGCCGCCTTCCCTCTGAGCTTGCGCAGATAGTAGAGCTTAGATCGACGAACGTCTCCCCGTCGGATGACCTGTACGCGCTCGATCATCGGGGAGTGCAGGGGGAAGGTTCGCTCCACTCCCACCCCGTAGGAAATCCTTCTCACGGTGAATGAAGCGCGTGCTCCTTCTCCGCGCTTTCTGATCACCACGCCCTCGAAGGCCTGGGTGCGCTCCTTCTCGCCCTCGACGACCTTGACGTGGACCTTGACGGTGTCCCCGGGGGCGAAGGCCCCCCGATCCTTTTTCAGCTGACCGGCTTCGACGATTCGAATGGCATCCATGATCCAAGCTCCTTGCTATCGGATTATGCGTTGGGTTTCCTGGCCCGGCGAAACTCTTCGAGGAGCTTCTGCTCCTCCGGGCTCAGGTCGGCTGTTTCCAGAAGGTCGGGTCTGCGTTGCCAGGTCAGCCAGAGCGCCTGCTCCCGGCGCCACCCAGCAATCCGCCCGTGGTCACCCGAGAGGAGGACCTTAGGCACCCGCCACCCCCGGAACTCTTCGGGCCGCGTGTAGTGCGGCCCTTCCAGAAGGCCGGCGCCGAAGGAGTCCTTGCCCGGCGCCGCCTCGTCGCCGAGTGCGCCCGGGAGGAGCCGCACGACCGCGTCGGTCACGACCAGCGCGGGCAGCTCTCCGCCGGTCAGGACATAATCGCCGATCGAGATCTCGTCGTCCACCAGGTGTTCGCGCACGCGCTCGTCCACGCCCTCGTACCGCCCGCAGACGAGGATGAGGTGCGCCGCGCGGCTCAGTTCGCGTGCGATCTCTTGCCGGAACCGGCGACCCTGGGGATCGAGGAGAATCACCCGCGACCCGGCCCCGCGAAGCGCCTCCACGCAGGCGAAGAGAGGCTCGGGCTTGAGCACCATTCCGCCGCCCCCGCCGAACGGATAGTCGTCGGTGACGCGGTGGCGGCCCTCCGCCCAGTCCCGGAGGTTGACCACCCGGATCTCCACGAGCCCCTTGGCTTGAGCTCGACCGAGGATGGATTCCCCCAGCGGACCGGCGAAGATGCCCGGAAACAGCGTGACGATGTCAATCTTCACGCGACCCACCTCCCCTGGGTGCCCGCCTCCGGCTGGGTGTCAAAGGTCCAGTAACCCCTCGGGCGGGCGGATCGTGATCCGCCTCGCCGACAGATCCACCCGCCTCACGATCTCTGCGACCGCTGGGATCAGATGCTCGCGTGCGCCGTCCCTCACCACCCAGAGGTCGTGGCCGGGTGCCTCTTCCAGGCCGACGAGCTCACCCACGTCCAACCCCTCGTCTGTTACCACGCGCAAGCCCCGAAGCTGGGACGCGTAGAACCTGCCCTGGGGGAGAGGGCTCAGCGCTTCTTCGGGAATTGAGAGAAGTTGTCCGACGAGCGTTTCCGCCTGCTCGATCGATCCCACCCCCTCAAGAGCCAGGATCACCGCATTCCCCCTGAGGCGGCACTGCTCGATCCGGTACTGTCGCCGGGCGTCGTTCCGGCGATCCCATAGATAGCACTGGGCCAAGCTCGTCAGCTGGGCGGGCTGATCCGTGAGGAGGAGCGCCTTCACCTCCCCGCGTCGGCCGTGGGACCTGACGATCTGCGCCAGCGCAATCAGCGGCGCCGTCACTCCAGGATTTCGAGGACCGCCCGCTTCCTCAGCTTGACCAGCTCCTTCATGCCCACCACCCCCACTGCCTGGGCGCTCGAGCATGGATCAGTTCTTGGAGACTCCCGCTCGCGCGAGGAGCACGCGGACCGTGTTCGAGGGCTGAGCTCCCTTCTTGATCCACGCCGAGGCCTTGTCTCGGTCGATTTGAATCGTCGGCGGCTGGCTGAGCGGATTGTAGTAGCCGATGGCCTCGATGAAGCGGCCATCCCGCGGCGCCCGGGAGTCAGCCACCACGACACGGTATGCGGGCTTCTTCGTTTTCCCTGCGCGTCTCAACCTGATGTGAACGGCCACCCTGTCACCTCCCTCAATGGCGGATTTGAAATGGGAATCCCTTGAGCTTCCCCGCCGGCCCACCCGCTCCGCGGGTACCCGGCTGCTGGATCCCCCGCATCATCTTCTTCAGCTGAGCGTACTGCTTGAGCAGCCGGTTGATGTCCGGGACGGTGGTGCCGCTGCCCCGCGCGATGCGGTTGCGCCGGCTCCCGTTGATGATCTGTGGATCCGCCCGCTCCTCCGGCGTCATGGAGCCGATTATGGCCTCGTAGCGACGGAGCTCGGTTTCTTGCCCGCGCAGCTCCAGGGGGAGCGCCTTGGTTCCCTTGAAGAAGGGGATCATGTCCAGGATTTCCCCCAGCGGTCCCATGGAGCGGAGCTGGCGCAACTGGTCGGCGAAATCCTCGAGCGTAAAGCTCTCCTCTCTGATCTTCTTCGCCAGCGCCTCGGCCTTTGCCTCATCCACCTGGGCCTGGGCCTTTTCCACGAGGGAGACGACATCGCCCATGCCTAGGATCCGCGAGGCCATCCGGTCCGGGTGGAAGGGCTCGAGGGCGTCGGCTTTCTCCCCCACGCCCACGAAGGCGATGGGGCGGCCGGTGACCTGCCGGATGGAGAGCGCCGCCCCGCCCCGCGCGTCACCGTCCAGCTTGGTCATGATGACGGCGTCGATGCCCACCGCGGTGTTGAAGCGCTCCGCCATGGTCACGGCGTCCTGACCGGTCATGGCGTCCACAACCAGCAGGACGTGATGGGGGCGCACCTCGGTCTTGAGCGTCCTGAGTTCCTCGAGCATGGGCTCGTCGATGTGCAGTCGCCCCGCGGTGTCGAGGATCGCGGGGGAGAGGCCGCGGTCGGCCGCTGTCCGGAGAGCCTCGCGGCAGATCTCCAGCGGGCGCTGATCGGGGGTCCCGACGACGGGAATCTGGAGCTGGGCTCCCAGCGTCCTGAGCTGCTCCACCGCGGCCGGTCGGTAGGGGTCGGCCGCGGCGAGAAGGGGATGCTGTCCCTGCCGCTGGAAGTGGCGGCCGAGCTTGGCCGCCGAGGTGGTCTTGCCCGATCCCTGGAGCCCTATCAGCATGATCACGGTCGGAGGATGAGGCGCCATTTGGAGCCGATGGCCGCTGCCGCCGAGAAGCTCGACCACCTCGTCATGAACGATCTTGATGACCTGCTGGCCGGGGGTGAGCGAGCGGAGCACGTCCTGGCCCACGGCTCGGTCGCGGACCCGCTCGATGAAACCCTTGACCACCTTGAAGTTGACGTCGGCCTCCAGGAGCGCCACCCGCACCTCGCGCAGCGCCTCCTGGATGTTCTCCTCCGTGAGGCGGCCATAGCCCTGGAGCCGGTCGAAGATCGCGGTCAGACGCGCGCTGAGATTGTCAAACATAGTCGTGATGCTTTGGACTTCGATCGGAAAGACTAAAGTTTACGGGAGGGAGGGAAAAAAGTCAAGGCAATTTCGATACTTCCACAGCATCCCGCAGCCGCTTGACCACTTGGCCGGGGTCCGGACTACCGAAGATGAGCGATCCGGCAACCAGCACCGTGGCGCCGTGGGCCACCAGGGGGGCGGCGTGCTCGAGCTTGACCCCCCCGTCCACCGAGACGTCCACGGCTCGAGGCCCGAGCAGGGTGCGCACCTGGCGGACCTTGGCGTAGCTCGTCGGGATGAAGGCCTGGCCGCCGAACCCCGGGTTCACCGACATGACGAGAACCAGGTCCAGGGCGTCGAGAACGTACTCGAGGACGACAGGCGAGGTCGAAGGATTCAGCGCGACACCCGCCTTGGCGCCGAGCTCGCGAATCTGGTGCAGGGTGCGGTCGAGGTGGGGGCAGGCTTCGGCGTGAACCGTGAGGAGATCGGCTCCCGCCGAGGCAAACGCGGGCAGGAAGCGTTCCGGGGCCTCGATCATCAGGTGGACGTCCAGCGGCAGTCGCGTGCGCTTCCGGATCGCCTCGACCACAGGCGGCCCGATGGTGAGATTCGGGACGAAGTGGCCGTCCATCACGTCCACGTGGAGCCAATCGGCGCCCGCCGCCTCTACGCGGGCGATCTCCTCCCCCAGCGCGCCGAAATCAGCCGAAAGGATGGACGGCGCGATCTTGATCATGTCCCGTCACAATATCAAAAAGGCGGGTAGAAGCCTAGAGGTCAGTACGTGCTGGAAGTTCGGCGCCGGATCGTGGCAACGATGATGAGTTGGCGGTCCG
>CAYRZF010000052.1:5821-14476 GCA_964428805.1 uncultured bacterium
GCGGAGAGCTTCACGGATGAGCTCGGAGCAAGTCCGATGCTCTGCTTTCCGGGCCCTCTCGACTTCTCTCGCCATTTGCGGCGGAAGGGAGATGGTCATGGTCTGGCGTGTTCTCATTGGTACGCTCTGGGTGTTACCCGGTGACACATAATCTCACCCCGCCGGGATAGGCCTGTCAAGCGGAGATTGCCGAGATGGGACACTTCGTCAGCCTTTGCGCAGGCGGAAGGCGGTGAAGCCGTCGGTGCCGTGTCGGTGCGGGAGGCAGCGGAGCACGCCCGGCGGCTCCAGGGGAATCGGAAACAACGGGGGCGGATCGAACCGCCACTCCGGGTGCGTCTCGAGGAAAGGGAGGACGACCGCTTCGTTCTCCTCGGGCTCCAGCGAGCACGTGGCGTAGACCAGGGCGCCCCCCGGCCGGCACATGGAGGCCGCGGCCTCGAGGATTGTCCGCTGTCGATCGGAAAGCCTCCGGAGGTCGGCCTCGGTACGGCGCCACTTGACGTCCGGGTTCCGGCGGAGCACGCCGAGGTTCGAGCAGGGGGCGTCCACCAGCACGCGGTCGAAGCGGTCCTTGAACTTCGGCGCGAGAGCTTCAGCGCTTCCGCCGCGGCATTCCACGATGCTGATTCCCAGCCGCTTGGCGGCTTGACCCACGAGCCGGAGCCGGCCGGCGTGAGGATCTATGGCGATGACCTTCCCGGAGTTCTGCATGAGCGCGGCGAGGTGTGTGGTCTTGGTCCCCGGTGCTGCGCAGATGTCCGCGACCGTTTCTCCCGGTTTTGGAGCCAGAAGATGGCCGACGAGGATAGAGGCCACGTCCTGGAAGGTGAACCAGCCCTCTTTGAAGGCCTTGAATCTGAAGGCCGGCCCGGGGCTTTCGAGAACGAGTCCCTCGGGGACGAAAGTCGTTGCCGAGCACGCCACCTCCTCTTCTTCGTTGAGCCGCCGGAGCAGTTGGGTGCGGGAACACTTCAGGAGGTTCGCCCGAATGGTGATCTCAGGCCGCTCGTCGAGCGCCGTCATCAGCCGCTCGGCTTCGTCAACGCCGAGGCGATTGGCCCAGTGACGGGCAAGCCAGGAGGGAAACGCCAGACGGGTGGCCGCGGCTTCGACGGGGTCATCGGGGAGGGGGGGAAGGCTCCCGCCGCTTCGGGTCAGGGAGCGGAGCACCGCGTTGATGAAGGAAGCAGCCTCGCCATGCCCACGGCGCTTCGCGAGGCCGACGGCGTCGTTCACCGCGGCCCAGTGCGGCACCTTGTGGAGGAATTGAAGCTGATACGCGGTCAGGCGAAGGAGATTCCTCACCCAGGGGTCGAGGCGCTCGAGCCGCCGTCGGGAATGCGGGGTCAGAATCCAGTCCAGGCGCCGCTGCCAGCGGAGGGTGCCGTACACCAGCTCGGTCGTGAGGGCTCGGTCCCGCGGCGGAAGTTTCGCGCGTTCCAGTGCCGCGTCGAGAGCCAGGTCGGCGAAGGCCTGGTCCTCCTCGACCCGGCAGAGGATCCTGAGCGCTTCGACGCGGGCGGGAGAGACTCGGGTTCCGGGCGACGCGGCCGGCCGGGTCGTCATGGTGCCGCGTCGCGGGGTCGGGGGAACCTTGCACCCTCGGCAAGCCGCGCTCCCCGGAGGAAATCGCGCCACCCGATGATCCGCCGGTTCTCGGGTTGAACTTTCACGGGGAGGACCAGGCCCGCTCCTGTCGCGAGAGCAAAGACCCCACTCTTGGATCTCACGAGTGTGCCGGGCTCAGCGGTCGATGGCTCGTCGAGGGCGACGGCCCGCCAGATGCGGAGCTTCCCGTGGGGACCTTCGGCTGTGGCGCCGGGCCATGGGGTACACCCCCGGATCCGGTTGACCAGAGCCTGCGCGCCGTCGTTCCAGTCGAGGATCCCGTCCTCCTTCCTGAGGCGAGGGGCCGGGGTCGCCAGCTCGTGGCGCTGGGGGACCGGCGTCAGCGTGTCGAGTTGCTCGAGCGTCCTCAGGAGCAGCTGGGCCCCGAGGCGTGACAATCGCGCGGCCAATTCCTCCGCGGTCTCCTCGGGCCCGATAGGGACGCGCTCCTGGAGGAGGATCGGGCCGGTGTCCATCCCCTCGTCCATCACAAACGTCGTGACCCCGGTTTCGGTTTCACCTCGGATCAGCGCCCAGGCGATTGGAGCGGCGCCACGGTAGCGCGGCAGGAGCGAGGCGTGCACATTGATGGCGCCCCGCGGCGGTACGTCGAGGACCGCTTTTGGCAGGATCTGACCGAAGGCGACGACGACGGCGACCTCGGCTCCCA
Source organism: uncultured bacterium (assembly GCA_964428805.1). Taxonomy (GTDB): domain Bacteria; phylum Methylomirabilota; class Methylomirabilia; order Rokubacteriales; family CSP1-6; genus CAYRZF01. Next base: position 8,103 of record CAYRZF010000052.1, read on the forward strand.
GGTCGCGGAGCCGATCCGGCCATTGAGCGTCGCGGAGTCGCGAAGGCTGGAGTAGCGGGAGTCCCGCGGCCTCGGCGCGCCGCTTCACTGGCGAGGCCGTCACGCGCTGTCCCCGGCCTGCGGGCCGATCGGGCTGCGTGACTACCCCGACGATCTGGTGCTGCCCCAGCAGCGCGTCCAAGGTCGGAAGGGCAAACTCCGGGGTCCCGTAGAAGAGCACTTTCATGAGCTTGCGTGAGTTCAGAGAGCGAAAGCGGAATGCGGAGCCTCGTCGGGCAGCCCTTCCCTCTTGATCTTCCGCTTGATCCGGTCTCGGGTCACCGTGTCCAGCCGGTCGATGAAGAGGATTCCGTCGAGGTGGTCGATCTCGTGCTGAATCACTCGCGCCAGGAGCCCGTGGGCCTCGAGCGCCACAGGCGCCCCGCGGCCATCCAGTGCCTTGACCTCGACCCACTCGGCCCGCTCGACGGGAGCGAAGATCCCGGGGATCGATAGGCATCCTTCCTCGGCCACCACGCTCCCGCGGCGGGCCGCGATGGCCGGGTTGATGAGTGGCCGCGCCCCGTCCCCCGTGTCGTCGTTCACGACGATCAGGCGGAGCGGGATGCCGACCTGGGGGGCGGCGAGCCCGATGCCAACCTGATCGTACGTGGTCTCGACCATGTCGGCGATCAGCTCCTTGATTTCCGGGGTGATGGACTGGATAGGAGCCGCCTTTCGCCTCAGGATCGGGTCCCCGTATTTCCGGACTTTCAAGACCATGAAGCCGCCCATTCCTCCTTCAGACCAGATCCACAGGATCCATTTCGATCTCTATCATACCGCGACTGTTGCTGCGGCGTTCCATCAACGGAGAGAGAGCGGGGGAGAGCCGAGCCGGGAGATCGTCTCCTCCCTTGAGGACGATCTGCCACCGGAGCGCCCGCGGCGCACGGCCGACGGGCGCGGGGGCATACACTGTCAAACCACCGAGCGCCGTCAGCTCCCGGGAGAGATCTTCCGCCAGTCGTTGAGCCGAGCCCTCGGTGCGGTTTCGGACCGTGATGAGACAGAGGCGTCGGAAGGGTGGGTAGCCCAACTCGGCACGGAAGCCGAGCTCGTGCTTGTAGAAGCTCGCCAGGTCCTGGTTGGCCGCCGCGCGGACGGCGTAATGGGAGGGGTGCTGGGTCTGGATGACGACCCGGCCGCCCTCAGCCATGCGCTCGCCAGCGCTCCAGAGGAGGGAAAACGCCCGCTCACCCGCCCTGAAGTCCGGAAGTCTGAGGATAGAGTCCGGACTGATGAACCCGACGAGTGAGGGGCCGCGGGGCACGAACGCCTTCAAAGCTAACCGCGTTCCGACGATCACCTGGGCTCTTCCCTCGCGCATCGCCGGGGCCATGGCCCTGCCGCGACGCGATTCGGCGTCGTACCGGGCGACGCTCGCGTGCCTGAATTGGGCTCTCACTGCCTGCTCGACGCGCTCGGCGCCCCAGCCGAGCGGAGCGAGCTGCCGGCCGCGGCAATGCGGGCAGGTCTCCGGCGCGGGATCAACGCGGCGGCAGAGCCGACACGCCAGCTTCCGTCGCGCCCGGGAGAAGGCCATCGCGATCCGGCACTCCGGGCAGCGGAGGATGAAGCCACATTCGTCGCACGCCATCGCCGAGCCGACGCGCGTCACGAGGAGAAGCACCCGGCCGTGGGCCGCCAGGGTCTCCTTCATGGCCTCCCGGAGATCCTTCGAGAGTGGGTGCGTTCTGAGCGTTCCCCTCACGTCCACCACCGACACTCGGGGCCAGGCCGATGGGCCGTCCTCCGAGCGGTCGAACTTCCCCTCGTCGCTGCGCCACCAGCTTTCGACGCTCGGTGTCGCGGAGGTCAGATACAAACGGCTCCCTTCGCGACTGGCGCGCTCGAGCATCACCTCGCGGGAGTGGATTCGGGGCGCGCCGGGGGGCTTGTGGGCGGGATCATGCTCGTCGAGGACGACCAGCGTTGCCGGCGCGGGAACCGGCGCCAGCAGCGCCGAGCGCGTGCCGACGCCGACGCGGGCTGCGCCCCGGGCGAGGGCCATCCAACCCGTCCAGCGTCCCTGCTCGGGAATTCCGCTATCCAACCTGACGACGGGAACCTTGAGCTTGGCGCTCAGGCGAGCTGCCCACGCTTTAGCCTCATCAATCTCGGGCGCCACGAGGAGAATGCCGCGGGTTTCCGCCTCGTCCCCGAGTCGCGCCAGGAGGCGTCGCTCCCTGTCGCCGCCAATGAGAAGGCGGGGACGTTCCGCTGGGGGTCCCGCCCAGTCGGCAGGCGGCGCGGCCATTGCGGCGGAGGCTCCGCGGACCGGGGGGAGGAGGGCTGAACAGGTGGACCCCCAGCTGGACCAGCTCTCCGCGGCGATCCAGCGCGTGAGCGCTAGCTGAGAAGGGGAGAGGATCGGCCCCGATTCCACGACTCCGAAGATCGGCTTGAGGTCCTTCTCATCCCCCTCACGCACACCCACCACCAGCCCGACGCGCGCCTGACGCTTGAGGGGGGCCTGTACTCTCTGGCCGGGGATGACCCTCAGGTCGGGGGGCACACTGTACGAGAACGGGCGAGAAACGGGAAGGTCGAAGACGACGTCAACGATCATCGGGAGCGAAGCCGATCGTGCTCGCGCTTGGCGAGCTTCAGATCCTCCCAGGCCTGCCGTCTGAACTCCTGGCCCGGATTGCGGAGGAGGAAGGCGGGATGAAACGTCGGGATCAGGATCATGGAGTGATACGGGAAGACGCGCCCCCTGAGTTTGCCGATCGGTTCTTTGGTTCTGAGGAGCGTCTGGGCCGCGAAGCTCCCGAGTGCCAGGATCACCTTGGGTTGAATGGTCGCGAGCTGGGCCCGGAGGAACGGCTCGCACGCGGCGATCTCGTCCGGCTCGGGATTTCTGTTTCCCGGCGGCCGGCACTTGACGATATTCGCGATATAGCAGTCCCGGTCGCGGTCGAGCCCGACCGACTGAAGCATCTTGGTGAGGAGTTGCCCCGCGCGGCCGACGAAGGGCTTGCCCTGGGCGTCCTCGTCCGCCCCCGGCCCTTCGCCGATGCAGACCAGCTCGGCGCTGGGGTTGCCCGAGCCGAAGACGACGGTCGTGCGGTTTTGGCTCAACTTGCACCGCGGACACCCCTGAAGGTGTTGCTCCTGGCGGCGGAGCGCCCCTTCCGGGCCGGAGAGGTAGTCGCGCGTGAGCGGGAGGTCGGTCACGCCCATGGCCTGGTAGAAGCGGAGGGACTCGGCGAGGGAGCGGAGGGCCTGAGCCAGCGCCTCCGTCGGCATGGGCCTAGCGTGGGACCTTGGCGGGCTTCTGCGCCCGGAGGGAGAGGATACGGTCCAGGACTCCGTCGGCGACTTGGAGCTTGGGCATTCGGGGCAGCTCGATCACCCCGCCCCACCGGTCCAGGAGCGTAACCTGATTGTCGTCGGCCTCGAACCCGATCCCCGCCCGGCTCACGTCGTTGGCCACCATGAGATCGATTCGCTTGGCCTCCAGCTTTTCCCGGGCGTTCCGCTTCACGTCGTGGGTTTCGGCGGCAAACCCGACGACGAACTGGTCACCCTTGCGCGCCGCGACCTCCTTCAGGATGTCGGGGGTGGGCGCGAGTGCCAGGGTCAGCACCTCCTGCCTGGACTTGATCTTGACGGCGTTGGCCTCCTTCGGCCGGTAGTCGGCCACCGCGGCTGCCTTGATCACGATGGTGGTGGCGGGCAGATGCTGGAGCACTGCTTCCCGCATCTCCTCGGCGGTCTCAACCGGGACGAAGACTGCCCCGGGTGGGGGCGTGAGGCTTGTGGGTCCGGAGACCAGCACCACCTCGGCACCGCGACGGAGGGCCGCCAGGGCGAGGGCGTTGCCCATCTTGCCCGAGGAGCGGTTGGAGAAGTAGCGCACGGGATCCACGGGCTCCCGGGTGGGGCCCGCGGTGACCAGCACTCGCTCTCCAGCCAGATCCTTCACCGGCGAGAGGAGGCGGTAGAGGGCCTCGAGGATGACGTCAATCTCGGGCAGACGTCCCTTTCCCGCAAGGCCGGAGGCCAGCTCCCCAGCGTCGGGCTCGAGCACGGTGACGCCACGGGCCCGGAGCGTCGTCACGTTGCCCCGCACGGCCGCATGGTCCCACATCTCGCCGTCCATGGCCGGGACCATCAGTACCGGCGCGCGGGTGGCCAGGAGGAGCGTGGTCAGGAAATCATCGGCGATGCCGTGAGCGGCCTTGGCCAGGAGATTCGCCGTGGCCGGCGCCACGATGAGGGCGTGGCACCGCGTTGCCAGCGCGACGTGCTCGACCGCCGCGTCGGTCTGGGGATCGAAGAGGTCACTCAGCACCGGGCGGCCGGACAGCGTGCGGAAGGTCAGGGGGCCGACAAACTTTTGGGCGTGCCCGGTCAGGACCACCGTCACCCCGGCGCCCAACCGGGTGAGCTCACGCAGCAGATAGACCGCCTTGTAGGCGGCGATCGACCCGGTGACCCCCAGGATGATCTCTTTACCCTTGAGCATCGTCTGCTAGAGTTTCAGGGACTCGCCCTCATCTTTCAGCCGGTAGGCGACCTTGGACTGGGCCACCTCCTCGAGGGCCGCACAGGTGCACTTCTTGTGCTTGGACTCCACCTGGGGAGTGGCCCCGCGATTGAGCTGCCGGGCTCGCTTGGCCGAGATCACGACCAGGAGATACCGGTTGGAAACCTTCTCCAGCGACTTTTCGAGGGATGGGAATGCCATGGCCATGTGTCCTCCTACTCAGGAAGCGTGAGGTCGGGCAGCGTCAGCGCCACCCGGCTGGTCCGGCAGCGCTCAGCCTGAATGATAGTTGCGAGCTGGTCCACCGCCTCCTTCAGGTCCCGGTTGCTGATCAGGTAATCGTACTCCCGCCAGGCGGCAATCTCCTGCCGCGCGCGCGCCATTCGCCGGGCGATCTCCTGCGGCGCGTCCGACTGTCGCTCCCTGAGCCGCTGCTCCAAAAGTGCCAGCGATGGCGCCACGATGAAAACCGAGATCGCCTCGGGGTAACGCGTCCTCAGCTGGCGCGCTCCCTGGGTGTCGATGTCCAGCAGGACGTCGAGTCCGGCGGCCAGCGCCTGCTCCAGGGGCTGGGCCCGCGTCCCGTAGAAATTGTCGTGCACCGCCGCCCACTCGGCAAACTCGTTCCGATCCCGCATGGCTTTGAAGGCGGCCTCGCTGACGAAGTGGAAGTCCTGTCCGTCCACCTCCCCCGGTCTCGGAGCCCGGGTCGTGACCGAGACCGAGTAGGCCAGGCCCGGGATCATCGAGCGCACCTCGGCACAGAGCGTGGTTTTTCCCGCCCCTGAGGGAGCCGAGACCACCACCAGTGTTCCCCGGCGTCTAGTTACCGGATCCACGCGGAGGCTCACTCGACATTCTGGACCTGCTCCCGGATCTTTTCCAGGTGGCCCTTGGCCGCCAGGGCCAGCCGGGAGAGTTCCAGGTCGTTCGCCTTGGACGCCACGGTGTTCACCTCGCGGTTCATCTCCTGGACCAGAAAGTCCAGCGTCCGTCCCACGGCCCCGCCGTCCTTCAGCATGCCCGCGAACTGCTCGAGGTGGGCCTTGAGCCGCGCCAGCTCCTCGCTGACGTCGGTCTTCTCGGCCCAGACGGCCACCTCCATGGCGAGCCGCCCTTCGTCCAGCGAGAGATCGCCGAGGAGGACCCGTATGCGCTCTCTCACCCGCTCCGTGCGCTGGGCCAGCGCGGCGGGAACGCGCTGCGCCATCCGCTCCACTTCCGTGCTCAGCGCCTCGTAAATGGCCGTGAGCTCTTTGCCGAGGGCCCCGCCCTCCGCCTCGCGGCGGGCCACCAGCTCCTCCATGGCGCGGGTCAGCGCGTCGGCCAGCACGGGCCATCCGGCCTCGGGGGCGAGCAGCTCGGGTTCGCCGAGGGTCACGACTCCGGGGCGCTCGACGAGCCACTCAAGCGTCGGCGCGCTGCGAAGGCCCAGGGCGTCACCCAGCGCGCGCACCTTCTCGACATAGTGCTGGGCGAGCGCCGTATCCAGCGTGACCGCGCTTTTTCCGTCGGCCAGTGGTCTGACGCTTAGGCTGACGTCGAGACGTCCGCGCTGGACGTGTCCCTGGATCAAGCGTCGGGCCTCGAGCTCGAGTGCGATGAAACAACGGGGCAGCTTCAGGGCAATGTCGAGGTGGCGGTGGTTCAGCGACCGGGCCTCCACCGATACGGCAATCTTTTCTGCCGCCACCTCGGCCCGTCCGTACCCCGTCATGCTCCGGATCATCGGTCCCTCGAGCCGGGGAGAGTGGCGAGGAAAGACGGCCCAGCCATTAGGGCACTATAGCCAAAATGTGCTGAACTGTCAATGTGTTTGGGCCCCTCGGGCGTTGACACT
>CAYRZF010000053.1:0-14371 GCA_964428805.1 uncultured bacterium
CCCTGGCAGCGGTCGGCCCTCATGTCCGGATTCTTGCACCGGCAAAGAATCGGCGTGATCCCGTGTTCCCGCGCCGCCTGCCTGATCTTGAAAAAGCTCCGCACCCTGATCTCGGGGGGCAGCAGTTGGGTGTGCTGTGAGGCCGCCACCGACTCGACGGGCCCGCCTCTGAACTGACGGAGGAGGGGTCGAGCGACCTCCGGCGGCAGCTCGTCCCTCAGGAGCTGGGCGATTCCCGGCCGGATGTACAGATACCCCACATCCACGTTGGTGATCCCTACCGCCTTCAGCGCCGCAAAGAGGCGATCGAGTGCTTCAGGTTTGTCGGTCACGCCGGGAATGACCGGGTCGTGGCGGACTCCCGCCAGGATCCCCACGGCACGCAATCGCCTGAGGTTCTCGAGCCTGACTCTGGGTGGAGCCGCTCCCGGTTCGAAGGTCCGGTGGTAGTGGGGGTCGAGAGAGAGGAGCCCGATGCGGGCTCTCACGAGATCGGCAAAGCGCCGGAACAGGGCGATGAACTCATCGGGGATGAACCCCTTGGTCAGGAACGTGACCGTGATCCCGCGCCTGAGCAGCATCTCGGCGGCCTGATAAGTTACCGAGAGCAGCGAGGGGAACGGCTGAAACGGATCGGTCGCCGTGCAGAGGCTCACGGCGCGTGGGAGCCGGCGCATGCGGCCCAGTTCGGCCTCGAGGCGCGCGGGAAGATTTTCATAAACCAAAAGCTGGCCTCGGGGCGGGGCCTCGGGGTAGGCGCGAGCGTAGCAATAGACGCAGGCGTGAGCGCACCCCCGCGTGACGTTGAGGGCGAGCACCCCCTGCATGCATGGAATCGCGAACGGGTGGAGAATCTGGCTCCGCCGTTCGGTCGGAACCGGGAGGTAATCGAAGGCGAGTTCACCCCAGGCGCCGTGCATTGAGGCCTCCAACAATAGTATCAACTCCTGTTTAGTATCTGTCTACAAGAAAAAGCCCGGAGGGGCGAGCACCCCTCCGGGCTTAGAAGCCTAGCGTCGCCAGCCGCCTCCCCCGCCGCCGCCCCCTCCCCCTCGGGGGGGACCCCGATCGCCCCGCGGGCCGCCGGCGCCTCGCTGCGCTTGAGGCCGCGCCTCGTCCACGACGAGGTTGCGGTCCCGGAACAGCCGGCCGTTTAGCATCTCGACGGCTTTGGTGGCTTCCTCCTTCGTGGCCATTTCCACGAAGCCGAAGCCGCGGGGCCGGCCCGTGAACTGATCGGTCACGATCCTGACCGATTCCACGGTCCCCGCCTGCTGAAAGAGCTCCCGGAGATCCTCTTCCGTGGCCTGGAAGGAGAGGTTACCGATAAACAACTTTGCGGGCATCACATCCTCCGTGCCGCGAACAGGACCGAGTCCGGAAACTCCGCCTCGGCTCACAGGCGGCGATGGGGGGTTTCACCCCCCGATGCAAAAAAGCCCTCAAAGATTCGCGATCTTTGAAGGCACTCCCCAGAATGCCAAAGGTCCGAACCCTTTGCGCGTTGACTAAACGCTACTGCCCGGCGCGCCATCGTGTCAAGACTTTATTCGAAAAGAATGTTATTTCTTTCACGACCTTGGCAAGAAATCCGGTCACCTACTCGATGACTCCGAGCTTCCCGCTCCCGCTTCCCATATACCAGAGCCGCCCCTGAGCGTCCACGACCATCTTCCTGACCCCGGCGCCCGCCGTGGGGATCTTGAAGACGCGGAGCTGGTCGGTTCGGGGGTCCAGTCTCACGATCGTATCGGCGGAGAACTCGTTGACCCAGACAAAGCCGGCCCCATCCACATTGACGGCGTAGGGCGAGGCGCCCGCGCCGCCCGGCAGGGCGTACTCCTTCATCTCGGACGTCGCGGGATCCACGCGCAGAAGTTTGCCGCTACTGTAGAGCGTCACCCAGATCATCCCGTCGGGGGCCGTGGCCATCCGGCGCGGTGCCGACCCGCCCGGAAGGCTCACTTCGGTGACCGTCCCGCTCCTGGGATCGAGCTTTCCCAGTTTGTTCCCGCCGAACTCGCAGAACCAGACGTGCCCCTGCTTGTCCAGGGTGATCCCGTACGGGTTGCCTCGCGCCTTGTACTCGGTGATCTGTCCGGTCTTCGGGTCCAGGCGGCCGATCCGGTTTCCCCGCTGCACCGTGAACCAGATGATCCCCTGTCCGTCCTGAACCAGGGTGTGGGGATCCCCACCTGACGGCGCCGGGTATTCGGCGAATTTGCCAGTGGCGGGGTCCAGCCTGCCGATCTTGCCGTTGCCGTGGCCTGTGTACCAGACCTGGCCGGCCAAGTCCACGAAGGCGCCGTGAGGCCGCGACCCGCGCGGGAGATCGTATTCCTTGAACCGCTTCGTCGTCGGGTCGAAGCGGGCCAGCTTGTCGGCATTCATCACGGTGATCCAGATGCTCCCGTCGGGAGCGGGGGCCGGGTCCCGGGCGAACCGGGGCGTGGGAACGTCCCACTCGCTGATTTTCCCCTCGACCTGAGGCCGGGCGCCCGGCTGGATCCCGTAGAACGAGCCCCCGGCCTCCGCGGAGGGGGCGACCATCACCAGGAGAGCGAGGGTCAATCCGCTAAGCTTTCTGTCCATAGCGCGCCACCAGTTCCTCGAAGCGTCCCACCGGGAGGGACTGCGCCCAGTCCCGGGCCTCGGAGTCCTTGCCATAGTATTCTCCCATGTACACGAACGCCTCATCCTTGGCCTTGAAGAGGCGCCAGACGTGCGCCGTGTGGCCGCCGGGGCGGCGGAGGTAGAAGATCGGGTCCGCCGGGGAGGCGGGCTCGTGCTTGGTCCGCTCGCCGAACTGGTCGAACGTGATCCACGCCACGCCGATCCCGCGGGCGGAGAGCACGCGGCTCTTCAGCGACTCCTCGCTCGGCAGCGACTCCACGTCGCAGAGCCGGGGCCCGTAATACACCGACACCGCCTCGGCGTCGAGGACGAGCCGCGGTGACAGGGGCGGGCCCACGCTGTCCAGATGCGCCTTCGTCACCTCGCCCATCCAGAAGTGGCCCGCCTCGTAGAGATCGCCCCAGGTTTCCACGAGGAGCCCCGGCGCCACGAGCTTCCGGCGGCGGGTAATCTCGGCGCCGTCGGTGACGAGATAGAGCTCTCCCACCTCAGGCCCCGAACTCGATTTCGCGGCCGACTGACCGGGCGCCTGCCAGCTCCAGAAGCCGGGCGCCCACCGCCACGTCCTGCATGGCGAGTCCTTGCGACTCGAAGATGGTGATCGCGTCGGGCGCCGGGCGCCCGCGATGCTTCCTCGCCACGATCTCCCCCAGCTCCCCGACCTGATCCCAGGCGATCACCCCTTGCTTCACGGGCTCCACGAGGTCCCCGCACTCGATCTGCGCCTGCTCCCTGGAGTCGGCCACGATCAGGGCGGCGCGACGGACGGCCTCGACGTCCAGCTCCGCCCGGTTGAGCGCGTTGGACCCGGCGGCGTTGACGTGGGCGCCCGGCTCCAGCCAGGCGCCGTTCAGCACCGGGGTCTTGGAGTTGGTGATCGTCACCAGGATCAGGGCGCCGCGCGCGGCCTCCTCCGGCCGATCCACGGCCACGGCCGCCACCTTCAGGCGATCCTCGGCCGATTTGGCGAAGCGGTGCCGCCGCTCGGGATCGCGGCCATAGACCTGGATGCGCCGGACCTTCCGCACGAGACAGATCGCCTCGAGCTGGGTCTCGGCCTGATAGCCGGTGCCGTAGCAGCCCACCACGTCGGCGTCGGGACGGGCCAGGTACTTCGTCGCGACCCCGCTGGCCGCCCCGGTGCGCATCTGGCCGAGGCGATCCGCCTCGAGGATCCCAAGGAGCTCTCCAGTCTCGGTGCTGAAGAGCAACACCACGAAGCGGGCCCGCCCTCCGACCACGGTGTACGCCTTGAGCCCCATGGCGCCCACCTCGGGCACCGATGCCGGCATCACCTGGAGGAGCCCCTTCGGCGCGCGGAGCCTCACCCGGGGGCGATTGACCGTCTGACCGACGGCCTGCCAGAGAAAGGCCGCCTCCACGATCTCCAGCGCGAGCGACATCGGCAGGAGCGTCGCCACGTCCGATTCGGTGAGGAGACGAACGCGGCCCACCTCAGCTGCCCCGGGGGAAGCGCGGCACGCGGCCCCAATCGAAGGTGCGGGACGCCTCCCGGCCGAGCGGGACAATGGCATCGAGCGAGCCACGGACCGCGCGGGCGAACCTGGCCAGATCACGCCCTTCCAGCCTCTTGCCTTCCGCCTTCGCGCTCCCTTCCTCCAGAAGCATGCGCGCCCCTTCGATGTTGCCGTTGACGAGATGTTGGAACCCGACCGCGATCTGGATGAGCCCCTGCAGCGCTTCGCGCGTGGGGCCCTCCGCCCGCATCCAGTAGGGTTCCAAGAGTTCGTGAACCTCGAAGAAGAGGCGCGCATCGAAGAGGTCAGCGGCCTGATCCAGGGCCTCCCCGAGTCCGGGCTCGGGCCGGGCCAGAGGACGATCGCGCACGACCTCCCAGGCCCGCAGCGTTCGCTCGCAGAGCTCGTCCCTGAACGGACGGTACTCCCCTCTCAAGGCCGCGGAAAATTCGGCGGAGACCACCGGCGGCTCGGCGGAGTGCTGAGGCTCAGCGCAGACGCGAACGAGCTCCGACAGCGTACTCCGGGCCTTCGGGTCGTGCAGAGAGTCCAGGATCAATTCAGCCAGGCGGTTTCTGAGGGGGAGCGGCAGCGTCACCGATGAAGGAGTATAGCACAGCGCCCGACTAGCGAGGGGCGTCCGAACGTGGCGGGCCAAATGACGAGCGGGGCACCCATCGAAGATGGGTCCAGGCCCGAGGGAGGAGCCGGCCGGAGGCGTAGCGACCACGCCGGCCTTCGGCCGGACGCGGTGCCCGAAGAGGAATGGCGACGACCGAGAGCTGATCAATGGCCAAAGGCCATCCTTGGCGCGGGGGACCCATCCAGTGGATGGGTCGCACGAAGTGGGTCGTGCGAAGTTAGTTGGACCGCCACTAGCGAGTGTAGGTGACGCGGCTCCCGGCGATGAGGTCGTGCAGGGCGCGCTTGTCCGATCTGATGCCGGCCATGATGTAGCCGATCATAAAGATCACCGCCGAGAGCACGCTGCCGATCCAGCGGAGAAAGGCGCCGCCGTACCCCAATGGCCGGCCGTCCGTCCGCACGACCTTCATGCCGAGGGCCATCTTGCCGAGGGTCTGTCCCCACTTGCCGTGCATCCAGATGCTGTAGGCGACCATGAACACCAGCAGGAACAGCCCGAATGTGAGGGCGACGGCGGCTCCTGCCGCACGGTTCCCCCTTGCCATCGTCAAGGGCATCAGGATGGCCGCGGTGATCCCGAACAGCACCACCGGCAGGGCGAGTACCTGCCAGTCAATCCCCAGCGCCGCGTACCGCATCCAGAAACCGGCGGGCTTTCCCTCGAGCCAGGGCCTGCGAACCTTGATCACTCGCGTCCCCGCCACCAAGTCGTGAAGAGCGCGCTTGTCCGAACGAACCCCCGCCATCAGATAGCCGATCCCGAGCGTGATAAAGTCCAAAATCAAAGCCAACAAGCGGCCCAGCGCACGCCCGTAGCCGATCGCCTCCCCATTCACTCTGACGACTCGCCCTCCCGTCGCCATCTTGCCAAGGGTCTGCCCCCACCGCCCGTGCATCCACACGACGTACCCCGCGTAAACCAGGAGCGCCACCACGTTGTAAGCCGTGTTCACCACGAGGGCCCGCGCTGGGTCCGGCCACCGAGTAATGCCGCGGGTGGGGACCACGACAAATAACTGGAAGGGGAGAAGCGCCGCCCCCAGGACCAACGAGTCAACAACCAGTGCCGCACCGCGGAGCCAGAAACCGGCCGGGCTTCCCTCGAGCCAGTCCCCGCCCTCGACCGGACTCGGCGGTAGCCCCGGTCCCACGCTCGACGGTTGGCCCGCCTTGGCCGGTGGTTGACCAAGCTTCGCGAGGTAGGCCCGGTACTTCGAGACATTCACCCGGCAGCGCGGGCACTCGTCGGTCTCGAGCTGGGCATAGCCGCACTTGGGACAGGTCTCAGCCATGGCTAAGTTGTGAATCACTATAGCAAACGTGTCGGAGCAGCCCAAATTTTGGTGGAGTATAATGGCGCTATGATCTCGGTCGGGGAGGGGCAAGCCCACATCCTGGCCCAGGTCACCTCGGCCACCTCTCCGGAGCTCGTTCCCGTCGCTCACGCGTTGGGCCGGGTTCTGGCCGACGACCTCCAGGCGCCCTTTGACGTGCCGCCCGCCGACAATTCCGCCGTGGACGGCTACGCTGTGGCGGGGGAAGACCTTCCTGCCGGCGGCACACTGACCCTTCACGTCATTGCCGACCTCCCCGCCGGCTCGGTCTTCGACGGCGTGGTCAAGCCCGGTCAGGCGGTGCGGATCATGACGGGAGCGCCGATGCCGGCCGGCGTGGACACGGTCGTGCCTCAGGAACTCGTGGAACGGACCGGAGAAACCGTGAAGATCCCGACTGTCGCCCGGGGCGCCAATGTCCGCCTTGCCGGCGAGGATGTGCGGGCCGGGACAGTGGTCATTCCCTCGGGCACGGTCCTCCGCCCTCAGGAGCTCGGGCTCGTCGCCTCCCTTGGGTTTCCGCAAGTCCTCGTGAGGCAGAAGGTGCGCGTGGCGATCCTCTCGACCGGTGACGAGGTGGCGGAGCCCGGGGAGCCACGACAGCCGGGCCAGATTTACGACTCAAACCGCTTCTCGCTCCTTGGCCTCGTGGAGGAGGCGGGCGGCGCGCCCACCGACTTCGGCATCGTCCCCGACATCCGCGACGCGCTCAAGGCCAGGCTCCTGGAGGCCAGCCGCGCGGCCGAGATCGTACTGACCTCCGGGGGCGTTTCGGTGGGGATTTACGACCTCGTCAAGGATGTGCTCGGAGAGATCGGCGGCATCAACTTCTGGCAAGTCGCGATGCAGCCGGGGCGGCCCCTGGCCGTGGGCCACATCGGCGGGGCGCTGTTCTTCGGATTACCCGGGAATCCCGTGGCCTCCATGCTGACCTTCATCCTGTTCGTCCGCCCGGCGCTCTGGAAGCTGTCCGGCCGGCGGGAGATCTTCCCGGTGCAGTTCACCGCCGTGGCGACGGAGCCCATGAGAAAGAAGTCGGGCCGACGGGAGTTCAAACGGGGTGTGCTCACATTTGGCGCCCGGGGATGGGAAGTCAGGACCACGGGTCCCCAGGGCTCGGGCATCCTCACCTCGATGGTGGCGGCGAACTGTCTCATCATCATCGAGGAAGCGCGGGGAGACGTGAAACCCGGTGAGGCCGTCCTCGTCGAGCCGTTCGCCTGGTGACAGGAGCCATCGCCATGACCACGAAGATCACCACGGATCTGATTGACAGCGTCAAGGAGATGGTCCACACCCTGGCCACGGGCTATGCCCCGCGCCTGGCCCACCTCCGATACGCCGACCTCCGGATCGAGGTGGCGGAGGGAAAGGCGGCGACGGCCGAGAACGGGAGCAGCAAGTTCTCGGGTGAGGATTACGGCTTCTCCTTCGGCGTCCGCGTGCTGGCTGGCGAGCGCATGGTGGCCCCCGGCTACTTCGGCCGCTCGCTGGGCACCGCGGACCTGGAGCACTTAGAGAAGATCCTTAAGGAAGGCCTCCAAACCGCGTACCGCCGCGCCATGGCCAACGGCGAGCTCAAGGCCACGGTGCGCGAGAAGTTCGGGAGCCTCGGCGACTCCCTGATGGACACGCGTCTCCACCCGATCGAGGTGAGGCAGGAGGTTGTCCCCGCGGAGTACCAGATTGATCCGCGCCGCGTGAGCCTCCCGGAGATGGTGAGGTACACCACCGACGTCTCCAGGCAGGTGAGCGGCGTCCACGACGGGCTCAAATACAACTTCATCTCCACCATGACCCAGCTCTCCCGCGAGCTCTTCGCCTCGTCCGAGGGGACGCTGATTGACCAGGCCTTCGCGCTCACTCAGGGGATGTGTTATGTCGTGGCGGTCAGCGGCGAGACGAGCCAGGAGCTGTATGACGCGCTGGGCCACCAGCGCGGCTGGGAGATCCTCGAGCGCGGGGTGGACGAGCCCTTCATCAAGTTCCCGACCTTCATCGAATTCGCGCGGGCTCTGGCCCGGGACGCCGTGGACCTGGCCAGCGCCCCGGCCCTCCCCTCCACCGACCGGGAGGTGGTGGTGGTGACGGACCCGCACTACAACACGCTCGTCTCCCACGAGATCATCGGCCACCCTGTGGAGCTGGACAGGGTCTTAAAAATGGAAACCGCGTACGCGGGGCGCTCCTGGCTGCTCCGGAATCTGGACGACCACCAGGTCGGCAAGCCCGTCGCGTCCTCCCTGGTCACGGCGTACTCGGACCCGTCGCTCCCCGGCTACGGCCACTACAAGTACGATCACGAGGGGACTCCCGCCAAGCGCGTGGTCCACATCGACCAGGGGATCTTCAAGGGCTTCATGAACAGCCGGCAGACGGCGGCGATCTTCGGGGGCGACCCCAACGGCCACTGGAAGGCCACGGACTCCTCGCTGGTCCCGCTGATCCGCATGTCCAACACGGTCTTCGACAAGGGCGATCGGGATCCGCGCGAGATCATCGGGGAGGTGGACCACGGCTACTATCTGGTGGGGCACCGGATTCCCTCCATCGCCGAGAGCCGCGAGAACTTCCGCATCTCGGCCCGCAAGGTGTACGAGATCCGAAACGGCCAGCTCGGCCAGCTCTACCGCGACGGCGGCATCATGGCCGACACCAAGGACTACCTCATGAAGGTGGATGCCGTGGGGTCGGACTTCCACCTCTACCCGATCCCCAACTGCGGCAAGGGTCAGCCCATGCAGACCAAGAAGCTCGGCAACGGTGGCCCTACCATGCGAAGCCGGGCCCGGCTCACGGGTCCCGTCGCGGGCCGGATGGATTAGCCACAGATGCTGAAGGCGCTGTTGAGCCTCGCCGTGATTGCTGGGGGCGCGCTCTGGATGGGGGCTGCCCCCGCGGCAGACCCGGAGGTGCCGCTCGCGTTCATCTCGGTGGACGAGCTGAAACCGCTCATGGGCAAGCGGGTCCCCGTGGACCTCATTGACGTGAGGCCGTGGAGCGAATACGTCAAGCGGCACATCAAGGGGGCGCGCTCGATGCCCCTCCGGGCGGTTCCGGACCGGGCCTACGAGATCAAGAAGACCGGGCTCGTGGTCTTCTACTGAGCGTGTCCCCACGCGCTGGCCCGGGGGGCCTACAAGATTCTCTACGTGAACGGCTGGCGGAACATGAAAATCCTGGATGAGGGGTTCCCCGGCTGGATCGAGAAGGGCTACCCAACCGTGGGCACCGAGCCCACGCTGAAGATCGAACGCCACGAATGATCACGACCTCTGAGCTGGCGAAGGCGGCGGGCGTGGCCTTCGAGTTTCTGAAGGTGCAGACCGACATCCAGGAGGCTGAGGTCTTCGCCGCTGCCAACGGGTCTCTCCTCACGCGCATCAACTACACGTCGCACATCCCCTGTAACGGCGTCGAGGAGCCCAAGTCTACCGAGTCGTACGGGATCGGGATCCAGGCCGTCTTCAAGTCGGGAGAGGCCACGACCATCGGGTTCGGAAGCGAGCCGAGCGATCTCACCCTCGAAGGCGCCAAGCGGGCGCTCGCGAAAGCCCGGCAGGGCGCGGTCCACGACCCTGAGTTCCACTCGCTCCCCCGTCCCACCGGCGAACGGCGGATGTTGACCGACTACCACGATCCGAAGCTCCTCGACGTGCGGGACGAAGAGCTGCTAGAGGCCGGCTGGAGGGTGGTCGTAGGGGCGCTCAGGACCTTCATGGCGTCATCACGGCTGGCTGAGCTCGCGGAGAGCGAGGCCGCCTTCAAGCAACTCGGGCTGATCCTGGGCGGCGACGCCACGATCCTCCAGGAACGGGTCGCGATTGTTTCTACTCACATGCCCGAGGTTCAGGTCGACGAGTCAACGCTCATCATGGGCTTTCTCACCGCCATGGTGGAGGCCAAGGACGCCAAGGGCTCGGGCTGGTCCACCGGCACGCGCCTCGATCACTTCACCGACGAGGCGGGGGTGGACGCCGCCACCAACGCGATCCGGGCCATCGGCGGCGAGCGGGTGCGCTCCGGCGACTACACGGTGATCCTCGGCCGTCAGCCCGTGACCGATATCCTCAATAACCTCGTCCTCCCCTCGTGCACCGCGAGTTCCTTCTACTCCTCCAGCACCCCATTCCTGAGAAAACTCGGCCAGTCGGTGGCCTCGCCCCTGCTCACCATCTATGACCACGGGGCCATGCCGGGGTGCATGGGGTCCAAAGGCATCACCTGCGAAGGGCTCCCCACCGGGCGCACCGACCTGATCAAGAACGGTGTCCTGGTGGGCTGCCTCACGAACTGGTACGAGGGGGAGCGGCTCCTCCGCGACCCGAAGCTCACCGAGAAACTCGGAGTGGAGGCCACCGCCGCCCGAAGCGCCCTCCGGCCCCGCAACGGCTTTCGGTTCGGCGCCGGAGGCGGCCGCCAGTTCGACACCCAGCCCGGCGTCTCCGCCTCCAACGTCGTCGTGGAAAGCGCCGAGTCGGTGTCGTTCGAGGAACTGATCGGCCGGGTCAGAAACGGGCTCTACATCGGCCGCATCTGGTACACGTACCCGATCAACGGCCTCCGCGCGGGCGACTTTACTTGCACCGTCGTCGGTGACTCCTTTATCATCAGGGATGGCCGGCTCGTGGCGCCGATCAAGGCGAACGCGGTCCGCCTCAACGACAACTTCACCCGAATGCTCGCCAACATCGTTGGCATCACCAAGGACGTCAAGGGCACGCTGGTCTGGGCGGCCGACGAGGTCGTGTACGCTCCCGAGATCGCGGTCACGGGCGTGCACGTGGATGAAATCGCCGGATTCATGGAGGACCTCCACTGATGCCCGCTGCCGACTTCGCCCGCCTAACGGCCATCGCCCGCGACTGTCGCGTCCAGATCATCCGGATGCTGACCCACGCGGGGTCCGGCCACCCCGGCGGTTCCCTGTCGGTCATCGACATTCTGACTGTCCTGTTCTTCGCGCGCATGCGCTACGACCCCAAGCGTCCCGACTGGCCCGACCGAGACCGGATCGTTCTCTCCAAGGGCCATTGCGTCCCGGCGCTCTACTCGGTCATGGCCAAGGCCAGGTACTTCCCCGAAAGCCTGTTGATCACCTTGCGCAAGCTGGGCAGCCCGCTCCAGGGACACCCCGACCGGGTCATGCTGCCGGGGATCGAGGGCGCCACCGGCTCGCTCGGCCAGGGACTTTCCATGGCGTTGGGGATGGCGCTCGGGCTCCGGCTCGACGGCCGGCCCTCGCGGGTCTATTGTGTGCTGGGCGACGGGGAAACCCAGGAGGGCCAGGTGTGGGAGGCCGCCATGGAGGCGCCGAAGCTCGGCCAGCCCGACCACCCGCTGGACAACCTCTGCGTGATCCTCGACTACAACAAGATCCAGCTCGACGACTTCGTCAAGAAGGTGCTGGACCTCGAGCCGGTGCTGGAGAAGTGGAAGTCCTTCGGCTGGCCGGTGATCGAGATTGATGGCCACGACCTGGCCCAGATCGAGAAGGCCCTGGACCAGGCCGAGGCGATCAAGGGCCGGCCCACCTTCGTCGTGGCCCACACGATCAAGGGTAAATCGGTCTCCTTCATGGAGAACAAGCCGGAGTGGCACGGCAAGGCCCCGAAGCCGCAGGAGGCGATCCAGGCCATCCGCGAGATCCTGGGGGTCGCCGAGAGCGATTGGCCTGGTTACCTCCAGGCGCACGCCGAGACGGCCGCGATCGTGAGAGAGCTCCAGGCGCTCGAGAAAAAATAAGGAGACCACATGCCGGCCAAGGCATCCCGAGTGGCGTTCGGCGAGGCGCTCCTGGAGCTGGGGGGGCAGGACCCACGCATCGTGACCGTGGACGCCGACCTCTCCAAATCCACCATGACGGCGGCCTTCGCCAAGGCCTACCCGGCACGCGCCTTCAACGTGGGGATCGCGGAGTCCAACATGATCGGGATCGGCGCCGGGCTCGCCCTGGCGGGGAAGATCCCGTTCGTCTGCTCCTTCGCGTGCTTCGTGGTGGGGCGCTTCGAGACCATTCGCGTCTCGGTGGCGTACACGCGGGCCAACGTGAAGATCGTCGGCACCCACGCCGGCATCGCCATCGGCGAGGACGGCTACAGCCAGATGGGGCTCGAGGATATCGCCTGCCTCCGCGCGCTGCCCAACATCCCGATCATCCAGCCTGCCGACGAGATCGAGACCAAGCAGGCCGTCGCCTACGCCGTCGAGCACCAGGGCCCGCTGTACCTCCGCCTGACCCGGCAGAATCTCGAGCCCGTGTCCCCACCCGCCTACCGCTTCCAGTTCGGCAAAGCCGTGGTCCTCAGGCCCGGCAGCGACGTGACGCTCCTCGCCAGCGGCGGCCCGGTCTTCAACGCGCTCAAAGCGGCGGAAAAGCTGGCGGGCGAAGGGGTGAAGGCCGAGGTCATCAACGTGGCGTGCATCAAGCCTCTGGACGAGGAGCTTCTCGTCCGGTCGGCGGGCAAAACCGGGCGCGTGGTCACGGTGGAAGACCACTCGGTGTCGGGCGGCTTGGGCGGAGCGGTCTCAGAGATGCTGGCCGAGGTGCTCCCGACCCCGGTGAAGCGCCTGGGCGTCCAGGGATTCGGCGAGTCCGGCGATCCGAAGGGGCTCTACGCCAAGCACGGCCTGGACCCGGACGGGATCGCCCGGAGCGTGATGAAGTTCCTGAACCGCTAGGCCCCCTCACCCTCCCCTCTCCCCCATCAGGGGAGAGGATAAAGGTGAGGGGCGATCTGGTAGATCAGGAAGAGCCCGAAGCCGAGGCTGACGGCGCCGGTCCCGACGGCCAGCACGCGCTTGAGTCGGACGACCCGGCGGGTGGTGAGAGCGAAGGGAAGCGTCAGCGCCGCCGTGATCGCCATCATGCCGAGGATCGTCCCCGCCCCGAAGACCAGCAAATAGGCCGCCGCCCAGTACGGGTTTCTGATCGTACTCAGAACCAGCAGGGCCACGGCGGCGCTCCCCGCCAGTCCGTGGACGACCCCGATCCCGACCGACCTAAGGCCCTGTGTCAACCCGACGGCCTGGAGGGCTTCCAGCAGGCGGCGCGACAGGTGAAGGTGCAGGTGGGTGTGAGTGATGCCGTCATGGGTGTGAGCGTGGCGATGAAACGCCTCGCGGGGGCCATGGTCGTGCGAGGTGTGCGCATGCGCCGGCTGAACATCGTCCCGACCCCGGAAGGTGCAGACGAGCCTCACCGAGCCCAGCACGATCAGCATGGCGGCCACCCCCAACTCCAGTGACAACCCCACGGCGTGGCTGATCGTCAGGTTCAGCAGGATGATCGCCCCGCCGAACCCCACGATCGTCACGGTGTGCCCCACTCCCCACAGAGCCCCGATCAGGGCGCCGGAGAAGAAGCGGGGACGCTGGCTCACGATGGTCGCGACGGCCACCACGTGATCGGGGTCGGTGGCGTGCTGGATCCCCAAGAGGAGCCCCAGAAGAATTATTGAGAGGACGGCGTCCATTCGTGAATCTCTGTCGCCGGCCGAAAGCGCGCGACGAGCTGTTCCACACTGTGGCGATGCGGGGTGCCGTCCTGGGCGCACGGAATCATCTGCTCCTCGCACTGAAGGACCCGCCAGTTGGCGTAGGCGCGGCCGAGCTCTCCCGCGGCGAAGTAGTCAATCACCTCGCCCTTCTCGCGATAGATAGCCCGGTCGGTGAAGACAACGTGGGCGTGATACCCACCCGGCGGCGTCAACGCCTGGAGCCGGGGGAAGAGCCGGGCCCGCTTGCGTCGGGGCACGTAATGGATGGCGCCGCACGAATAGACGAGATCGAAGGGACCATCCAGGGCGACGCGCGACATGTCGCCGTGGAGCCAGCGGACCTCGACCCCCTGCTCCCGCGCGAGCCGTTCCGCCTTGCGGAGCCCTGCCCGGGAGGCGTCCACCCCGATGACGTCAAACCCCCGCGCCGCGAAAAAAACGCTGTCGCGCCCTTCGCCGCATCCGAGGTCGAGCACTCGCGCGCTAGGCGGCAGGAGCGCGCTCAACTCTTGGGCCAAGGGCGATGGGTCGGTGCCCCAGATGTATTCCTTCGGTCTTCGGACGTACTCGCGCGCCCACGGGCTTCGCATCATCGCTTGAACCACCCCACGTAGATGGATGTGCCCTCCACCTTCACCTGATACGCGGCCACAGAATGGCCGCCCGGGTGATCGGGCTCGCCGGTCGTGACGTCAAAGGTCCAGCCGTGCCACGGGCACGTCACCACCGTCCCCGTCAATGTGCCCTCGGCGAGGGGACCGCCCCGGTGGGGACAGACGTG
>CAYRZF010000054.1:0-1671 GCA_964428805.1 uncultured bacterium
CTCGGCACCGACGAGCAGATGATCAAGGGGATCAAGGTCGGCGCCCCGGAGATGGTCGCCCCGTCCACGATCATGAGCACGGTGGAGCAGAAGTACGGCGTGTTCGAGATGCCGTACATCATCGTGAGCCGCACCCACATGAAGAAGGTGGCGGAGAACAAGGAGGTCCAGCGCGCCCTCTTCGAGGGGCTCCCGGCCAAAGGGGTGAGGATGCTCGGGGTCTGGGAGAACGGCTTCCGCCACATCACCAACAAAGTCCGGCCGATCGTGAAGCCCGAAGATTTGAAGGGCATCAAGCTGCGCGTCCCGGGCGGAGTCTGGCGCGTCAAGATGTTCCAGGCCTACGGGGCCAACCCCTCGCCCATGCCCTTCGCCGAGGTGTACTCGGCTCTCCAGTCGGGCGTCATGGACGGCCAGGAGAATCCCTTCCCGCAGATCTGGTCGGCCAAGTTCCAGGAGGTCCAGAAGTATCTCTCGCTGACCGGCCACATCTATACCCCGGCCTACCTGCTGGTGAGCGAGGAGTTCTGGCAGAAGCTCCCCAAGGACGTCCAGGCGACGATCGCCAGGATCGCGTGGGCGACGGGGGACTTCGCCCGGTCGGAGGGCGAGCGCCTCGACAAGGAGCTGCTCGACAAGCTGGCGCCGCCGATGAAGGTGAACGAGGTGGACAAGGACGCCTTCATCAAGGCATCGGCCTCCGTCTACGGGGAGTTCGACAAGCAGGTCCCGGGAGGGGCTGAGCTCGTCAAGCTGATCCAGTCGCTCCGCTGATGGAGCGGCTCTTCCGGAAGCTGACCGCGCTCGTCGAGTGGTGGGCCGTCTGCCTCCTCGTCCTGATGGTGGTGGTGGTCTTCCTGGGGGTGTTCTTCCGCTACGTCCTGAACGCCTCGCTCGTCTGGTACGACGAGTTCGCGTCCTACCTGCTCGTGTGGCTGACCTTTTACGGAGCCGTCGTGGCTTCCTACTGGCGGCGCCACATCGGATTCGAGATGGTCGTGGACCGGCTTCTGCCTCGAACCCGGCGGGTCGTCGATTTCATCGGCGAATCCTGCGTGCTGGGATTCCAGGTGGTGCTCTTCTATTACGGCTGGCTCCTCACCCGCAGGATGGGGGATGAAACGGCCGTCTCTCTCCCCTGGGTGAAGATGGGCTGGGTGTACAGCGTGCTGCCCATTACGGGTGGATTGATGCTGGTGATCAGTCTCATGCGGCTCGTCGAAATCGTGTCCGGCCGGCAGCACGCCAGGGAGGAGCGAGGAGCGTGGAGTGGCTCATCCTCGGAATAATCGTCCTCCTCACCGTCATCAACGTCCCCATCGGATTCGCCCTCTCGATCACCACGATCATCCTCCTGCTCTGGAAGGGGACGGCGTCCCTGAGCGTCGTCCCGCTGAACCTCTTTTCGGGGGCCTCGAGCTTCCCCCTGCTGGCCATCCCGCTCTTCATCCTGGCGGGGGGGCTCATGGAAACGTCGGGGATCTCCCTCCGCCTGGTGAACATGGCCAACAGCCTGGTCGGATTCATTCGCGGGGGGCTCGCCATGGTCACGGTCGTCGCCACCATGATCCAGAGCGAGATCTCGGGCTCGTCGGTGGCCGACGCCGCCGCCATCGGCAAAGTGGTGATCCCGGCCATGGAAAAGCGCGGCTACCCGCGGGCCTTGAGCGC
>CAYRZF010000054.1:1771-13467 GCA_964428805.1 uncultured bacterium
GCTTTCTGGGCCCTGTTCATCCCGATCGTGATCTGGGGCGGCATCTTCCTCGGCATCGCCACGGCCACGGAGGTCGCCGCGCTCGCCGTCCTGGCGGCGTTCGTCATCGGCATCCTGATCTACCGAGAGCTGTCGGGGCGGGAAACCATCCGCGTCCTCAAAGAATCCTCCGGACAGACGGCGGTGGTCATGCTGATCGTGGCCTCATCGGCCGTGCTGGGCTGGTACCTCACGAGCGAACAAATTCCTCAGAAATTCGCCCGCATGATCCTGGAAACCACCTCCAACAAGTACCTGGTCCTCTTCTTCCTGAACATTTTCTTCTTCGTTGCCGGCATGTTCCTCCACTCGGCCGCCGCCATCATCCTGATCGTCCCGATCGTGATGCCCCTCATCCGCCAGATCGGGGTGGACCCGATCCACTTCGGCATCATCGTGACGATCAACCTCGGCGTTGGACAGCAGACCCCCCCGGTGGCGACCGTGCTCTTCACCACCGCCGCCATCGCGCGGCTACCCTTCTGGGAGGTTTTCAAGGCCGGGTGGCCGTTTACCCTCGTGTTGGCCCTGGTGACGCTGCTGGTGACATACGTGCCCTGGATCAGCCTCGGCCCGGTCAACATGATCAACTGGTAGGCGACCCGTTTCTTACAGAAAGGAGAGACCGATGGACCCCTTGCATGCGCTGACCGTGACCGACGCCGCCGCCGAGATCCGAAGCGGGCGCCTCTCTCCCACCGCGATCGTCGAAGCGCTCCTGGCCCGGATCGAGGCGCTTGATCCGGAGGTGAAAGCGTGGGTCTCCCTTGACAAGAAGGGTGCCCTTGAGACCGCGCGGCAGAGGACGGCGGAGGCTCAGGATCACCAGTGGAGAGGCCATCTCCATGGCGTCCCGGTGGGGCTCAAGGACATCTATCACGTGGCCGGGATGACCACCACGGCCGGGGCCGGAGCGTTCGCGCACGAACGACCGACCGAGGACGCCCAGAGCGTGGCCCGCCTCCGGACGGCGGGGGCCATCGTCCTGGGGAAGACGAAAACCACCGAGTTCGCCTACCTGGACCCTGCCGACACGCGAAATCCGTGGAACCCGGCGCACACTCCGGGTGGCTCATCGAGCGGGTCGGCGGCCGCCGTCGCGGCGCGCATGGTGCCGCTGACCCTCGGCTCCCAGACGGTAGGCTCTACCCTCAGGCCGGCCGGGTATTGCGGCGTGATCGGCTTCAAACCGACCCACGGCAGGATCAGTTGCCGCGGCGTCGTGCCGCTCGCCTGGAGCCTGGACCATGTGGGGATCTTCTGCCGGAGCGTGGCCGACGCGGCCCTGGTCCTTCAGGTGCTCGCCGGCCCCGACCCGGGCGACCCGCTCTCATCCAAAGAACCGGTGGCAGACTACGCCCTCTTGAAGCCTCAGCGAGCGCCCCGCCTCGGGATGCCCCGTCAGTTTTTTCTCGAACGGGCCAGCGCCGAGGTGACCGCCCACCTGGAAAGCATCGGCGAGACCCTAGCTCGAGCCGGGGCCAGTGTGGAGGAGATCAAACTGCCCCCGAGCTTCCAGGGGATCCACCAGGCCGGCACCCGGGTCATGCAGGTGGAGGCGGCCGCCTTCCACTCCGAGCGCTTCGCCACCCATGCTGCCGACTACCGGCCAAAGATTCGCGCTCTCATCGAGGCGGGTCTGAAGCTCAGCGGGGTGGAGTATGCGGTCGCACAGCAGCAGCGGTGGCGGTTCCGCGCGGAGATGGCACCGCTGTTCGACCACGTGGACGCGCTCCTCATGCCGGTCGCAGGAACGCCCGCCCCCAAGGGGCTGGAGTCCACCGGCGACCCGACGTTCTGCGCTCCCTGGAGCTTCGCCGGGTTGCCGGCGATTTCACTGCCTTCCGGCCTGGCCCGGGACGGGCTCCCGCTGGCCATTCAGCTGGTGTCGGGCGCGTTTGACGAAGCACGGCTTCTGGCCGTCGCGCGGTGGTGCGAGCCCGCCATTGGCTTTTCCGCCGCTCCGGCGCTCTAACGGCCCGCGGGTCCTGCCGCCGCGAACAGCCCCACGGTGCTCACTCCCGCGAGCTTCTTGGCTCTGCAGAGGTGTCGCGCAAATTCCTGAGCACGGCGGTTCCCAGGCGGTCCGCTCCGCGCCGTGGGGCGCCCCGTTCGCCGCGCCACCCGCGGGCCTTCAGCATTTCCCCGCGCGGCCCCGCTAGCCGGCGTCAGCCGCCGACGCCGAGGTACGTCGTGGTCACCTGCTGGCTAGCGCGGAGCAGGGCGGGCGTTCCCTCGAAGACGATCGTCCCGTGGTCGATGACATAGACCCGATCGGCCAGCTGGAGGGCCATCTCGGCGTTCTGCTCGACCAGCAGCATGCTGACGCGTTCCCGCTTCAACTCCCGGATCGTCCCGATCACGGCCTCCACCACCAGCGGGGCAAGCCCCTGGGAGGGTTCGTCGAGGAGGAGCAGGTCAGGTCCGGTGAGCAGGGCCCGGGCGATCGCCAGCATCTGCTGCTCCCCCCCGGAAAGCAACCGGCCTTTGCGGTCCAGCACTTCGCCCAGCTGAGGAAAACGCTGGAGCACGTTCTCCACCTGCCAGCGGGAGCGGGGCCGGCGCGCAATCGCCAGGTTCTCGCGGGCCGTCAGGTACGAGAAGATTCCCCGCGTTTCAGGCACGAGCGCGACCCCCATCTGCGAGATCCGGTGCGGGGCGAGATCGGCGATGGTGCGCCCCTTGTAGAGGATCTCCCCGGTGCGGGGCGGCGTCAGCCCCGTGATGGAGCGGAGCGTCGTGGTCTTTCCGGCGCCATTCCGGCCCAGGAGCGCCACCACCTCTCCCTCGCCCACGGTGAGCGAGAGGCCATGGAGGATGTGGCCCAGCCCGTAGTAGGTGTTGATCTCGCGGACGTCGAGGATCATTCCACCACCACGCCGCCCAGGTAGGCGCGCCGCACGTCGGCGTTCCGCTGAATCTCCGCCGGCGTCCCCTCGGCGATGAGGCTCCCGAAGTGCATCACGGACACGCGATCCGAAACGCCCATGATGATATCCATCTTGTGCTCGATGAGCACGATCGTGTAGCGTCCCTTGAGCCCGCGCACCAGAGCCACCATGCGCTGGGTCTCGTCGGGTGACAGTCCGGCGGCGGGCTCGTCGAGCAGCAGCAGCCGGGGCGCGGCGGCGAGCGCGATGGCGAGCTCGAGCTGTCGCTGCTCTCCGTGAGAGATCTCGCGAGCCAGCAGGTTCACCCTGTCCTGGAGTCCGACGTCACGCAGCGCGGCCAGAGCACGCTCGGTGACTTCCGGGTAGCGATCCGTCTGCCGCCACGCAAACCCCCGCCACGAACGGCCGCGGGCAAACGCGGCGACCCAGACATTGTCGAGGAGGGAGAGCGCGGGGAAGACGTTCGTGCGCTGGAAGGAGCGCGCAATGCCCAGGTGGGCGACCCGGTGGGATGGCGTGCCCGTGATGTCACGCCCATCGAAGACAATCCGGCCCGACGTCGGGGTCAGCTGTCCGGTAAAGAGATTGAACAGCGTCGTCTTGCCGGCTCCGTTAGGGCCGATGATCGAATGGAGCGACCCGGCCTCAACCTCCAGGGTGACCCCGTTCACGGCGGTCAGGGCGCCGAAGGCCTTGGTGAGGTTCTCGGTTCTGAGGAGCGTCATGTTAGTGCGCGATCCCCGCCAGAGTGCGGCGCCTCTCCCGCCAGGACCAGAAACGCGCCCAGGCCTCCACGCAGCCGCCACGGAAGAAAAGCACCACGATCACGAATGCCACGCCGAGGAGGAGCGGCCAGCGCGCCCACATGACGCTCACGGACTCGGAGAGCCAGATGAAGACGAAGGAACCGATGATGGGTCCGTAGAGCGAGCCGCTTCCACCGATGAGGGTGGCGAAGACCACATTGCCCGAGAAGACGAACCCGATCGCCTCCAGGGGGACGATGCCGAAGAGCATGGCGTAGAGGACGCCGGCCAGGCCGGAGAAAGCGCCGCCGATGATGAAGGCCAGGAGCTTCAAGCGGGCGCCGTCGTAGCCGATCGCTTGGGCGCGCACTTCATTCTCACGGATGGCCTGGAGGATCTTGCCAAGGGGCGATTCGACGATCCGCTTCATCACCCACAGCGAGACCAGGAAGAGTACGGCGACGAAGATGTAGTAGGCCACCGGCTGGCGGAAGTCCACACCCAGCAACACCGGCCGCCCGATCCCCGGCATCCCGTCCTCGCCCCCCGTCACGGTCGTCCACTGGTACGCGATGAAGTAGAACATCTGGTTCAGCGCGAAGGTCAGCATGATGAAGTAGAGACCGGAGCGCTGAACGCAGAGGTAGCCCACCAGCGCCGCCGACACGGCCCCCACCAAGACGCCGATGCCCAGCGCGGCGAAGACGTTGATCCCGTAGAGCTTGAGGAGGTAGCCGCTCACGTAACCCGCCGAGCCGAAAAACGTGGACTGGCCGAAGGACAGCAGCCCGGTGTAGCCGAGGAGGAGGTTCAAGCCCAGCCCGAAGATCGCGAAGATCCAGATTTCCGTGGCGATGGCATGGCGGACGAAGAGGGGGAGCAGGATGACGGCAGCGAAAACGGCCAGCCAGGCGCGGCTCACCGGATGCCGAAGAGACCCTGGGGACGGACGAGGAGGATCGCGGCCATGACGGCGAAGATCACCGCTACGGAGGCCTCGGTCCAGTAGAGGGCGACGATGGCCTGCGCCACCCCGATGATCAGCCCCGCGGCGATGGCGCCCAGGAGGTTCCCCAGCCCTCCCAGCGCGACGACGACGAAGGCGATGCCGAGCATGTCCACGCCCATGCCGGGCGAGAGCCCGCGGATGGGCGCGGTTAGCGCGCCGGCGATCCCGGCCAGGTAGGCGCCCAGGCCGAAGGCCGCGGTGAAGAGCCGGTGGATGTCGATCCCGAGAAGCGAGACCATTTCTTTGTCCTCGATGCCGGCGCGCATGATGGCCCCGTACCGGGTCTTCTCGAGGAAGAGCCAGGTGCCGAGCACCAAAAGTCCGGCCATCACCATGACGAACAGGCGGTACTTGGGATAGAAGATGAACCCCAGGTCGAGGCCGCCCCGCAGGATCGGGGGCGGGAGCTGGCTGAAACCGATGGGGCCCCAGACGACGATGATCCCCTCGCTCAGGATCAGCGACAGGCCGAACGTAAAGAGCAGCTGGTAGTCGTGGCCCGCCCGGTAGAGCGGGCGGATGCCCGCGTATTCGATGGCGAGCCCCAGGACCGCCACGCCGACGGGGGCGAGGACGAGCGCGAGCCAGAAGTTCCCGACCACGTGGAGCGTGCTGGCCAGAAAATACGCCCCCACGGCGAAGAGCGCGCCGTGGGCGAAGTTGGGGATGTTCAACATCCCCGTGATCAGCGACAGGCCGAGCCCCATCAGGGCATAGAGCATGCCCGTCGCGATCCCGTTCAGCACCTGGCCGAGGAGCAGACTCAGAGGCTACCGATGTCCTTGCACGCGGCGTACTCGGCCGGCAGCGGCGTGTCGCCGGTGGCGATGATGTCGGCGAAGTCCATCGGGTTCTTCATCGCGGCCTTCGGCTTGCAGCGCATGAAGAAGAACGGTCGGATCGTCTGATGGGTCTTCGCGTCTACCCGCATGCGCCCGACCAGATCGTTGACCTCGATCCCCTCCAGGGCCTTGATGACGTCGGGCACCTCGGTGGAGTTGGCCCTGTCGAAGCCGTGCAGCAGCATCCGCGTCATGCCGTAGGCGGCCGCCGGCGCGTACCCCGGGGGATTGCCGAACTTAGCCTGGTAGTCCCTCGCGAATTCGCGGGCCACCGACGTCTCCACCGTGTAGTAGAAATTGGAGCCGACCCAGAGGTTCTCGCGGTTTTCCGGCGACAGCTGGACCAGCTCCTCCACCCCCGAGGACCACGCCATGATGAGCGGGATCTTGGGTGTGAGGCCGAAGTTGAAAATCTCGCGGGCGGCCGTGACGGCGTCCAGGCCGAAGTTGACCATGGCGACGACGTCGGGCTTATTCCCCGCCGCCTTAGTCACATAGTTGGAAAACTCACGCTCACCCAGCGGATGACGGTCGGCGCCGACGAACTCGATCCCGTGGGTCTTGCCGACCTCCTTGATGTACTTCTCCACCGACCAGCCGAAGGCGTAGTCGGCGACGAGCAGGTGCCAGCGCTTGGCCTTCGGGTTGGCCTTCATGAAGCTGTCCACGTCGGTCTTGGCGGCCGTGTACGGACTCGCCGCCCACTGGAAGGAGTAGCGGTGGCAACGCGCGCCGGAGATGTCCTCGGTGCCGCCGCTGAAATAGTGAAGCACCTTCTTCCGCTTGGCGACCTCGGAGACGGCCAGGGCGACGCCCGAGGACCAGGGACCGATGACAAACCGCGCGCCCTCGCCGTCCACGGCCTCCTCGACGCGCCGGGTGGCGGAGCCCGCCTTGGTTTCCGAGTCGCGCGTGACGTACTTGATCGGCTTGCCCAGGATCTTCATGCCGCGCTCCTCGAGGGCCATCTTCATGCCGCGATCGAGGATGGGCCCCACGTCGGCGAAGGCGCCAGTGAAGGGCCAGATGCCCAGCATGACGACCTCTTTGGCCTGGCCGCGGACCACGGCCGGAAACCCGAGGCCCCCCGCGGCCCCGATGGCCCCGGCAGCACCCAGTTTCAAAACGTCTCTGCGGGTCAGATCACTCATGCTTTGGTCCTCCTCGCCTTTCGAAAATCCGCCCTTGGTCGAACACCCTGGCTAGAGAAGAAACGGCGTCGGCAAGTCGGTAGCCTACTATGTGTCCTCGAAAAGCGCAATGGGGCGAGGGGGCTCGGGACGGGCACCTCGAGAGCGCTCGAGGTTTGGCGGTCAGCTCAGGGGTCGTTGATGGCGGGGATGGGAGCGGCGGTCGATCAGCGGATCAGGCACCCGGCGACAAGGAGGTCTCCCGGGCCAGGCGCCAGTCGAAGGCCTGCATCTCGAGGAACCCCAACGTGGCTTCGAGACGATTGAGGGAGACCGGCTTTCGCAGAATGTCGAGGGCGCCGAGCTGCAAGCATTGACCGGCCTCTTCATCCGAGGCCACTCCCGAGACCACGACGGACGGCAGCGGCGGCTGCCGATCTTTGAGACGCTGGAGGAGCTGCACGCCGCTCATGCCCGGCAGGTAGAGATCGAGAATCATGGCATCGGGATAGAAGCGATCGACGAGCTCGAGCCCGGCCTCGGCGCTCTCGGCGACGATCGGCTCGTGGCCTTGACTCCGGATGAAGTCGGAAAAGGTTTCTGCCACTCGCCGTTCGTCTTCGACGATCAGCACCTTGAGGGGTTGTCGGGGCAGCAAGGAGTTCACGACCCGCTTGATGCGGTCCACGGCGGACTGCTCCAGCTCCACAAATGAGAAAGCGAGGCCGGTGGGGTCCTTGCGGACCGCCAGCGAGGTTGCGGTGATCCCCGGAGGGCCGTCCGGGAGCTTGAAATTGAGCCGCACCCGCCGCCCTGGTTGGAGGTTTGCGTCGGTCTTCACCTTCAGGCCCCCGACACTCAAATTAATGGATTCCCCGTGCCACGTCCTGCCGACGGAATCCTCAAGCCTCACCGGAAAGGTGATGTCAATCCTTGCATACCTTCGCCGACCCAATGCCATGCGCCTCACCTCGAACGTCGATTTCCTTCCAAAACCGCCTGCCCCCTGAGGAGCAATCACCGTACCAACGCAACCCTGATCCCCGTCGTGGCACCAACCCATGAAGTTTTCAGGTGATTTCCACGCTCTCGCCTGAATTCCGGGCGGGAACCCGGAAGACTTCTCTGTACCCGTTCAGAGTCATCACGTCATGGGAGTGCCACGGTGTCTCTATGCTAAGCATTCTTATGCACCCGGAGGGCTTGACAAGGGCTATCGGGCACGTTAGATTGGGACATATCTTGATCGAGAAAGGTAAAGACTCTCGTGCCTAACCTGCAAGCCCCGATCGGCATTCTCGACGAGCACCCCGAGTGGTCCAAGCGCCTCATCGCCGAACTCGAGGGCCGCCGCCTCCCCTTCGAGAAGATCGACCACGCGAACCACGCCTTCGATCCGCGCGACCGGACGCCGCGCTATTCGGTCATCGTTAACCGGACGAGTCCTTCCTCCCACACGCGCGGCCATCGCAATGTCCTCTTCTACGCCGAAGCGGTCCTGAACCACTACGAATCCCTTGGGGTGCCGATCATCAACCCGATGGCCGCCTATCGCTTCGAGAAATCCAAGGCGCTGCAGCTCGACCTGTTCGAACGCCTTGGCGTTCCCTACCCCCGGGCCGTCGTGGTGAACCACCCTGACCAGGTCTTCAAGGCGCTGGACCGCCTTCGCTTCCCTCTGCTGATCAAGCCCAACGTCGGCGGTTCGGGAGCCGGTATCAGGCGGTTCGATGCCCTCGCGGAACTCGAAGCGGCCACAGAGGCGCTCGACTTCGGTCCCGACCACACGGCCCTCGTGCAGGAGCACATCGAGCCTGAAGACGGAGCCATTACACGTGTGGAGGTGATGGGAGGGGAGTATCTCTACGCGATTCGCATCGTGCGCCAGGCCGAGGCGAACTTTAATCTCTGCCCCGCCGACCTCTGCCGCGTCCCCGGCGCACCCGCCGCCTCGCCGCAACCCGAGTTGTCGAGCTGCCCGGCGGACACGGCCGACCGGCCCGGGATCAGCGTCGCGCGCGTCGAGGCCCCCCCGGACGTGATCGACGCGGTGCTCCGGCTGACCCGCGCTGCGTCCATCGACATCGGCGGCGTGGAGTATCTGGTCGGCAGAGCCGACGGGCGGATGTATTTCTACGACATCAATGCGACGTCGAACTTCGTCGCCAATGCACCCAGCGTCCTCGGGTTCGACCCGACTGCGCGCTTCGCCGACTACATTGTCCGCGTCGCCACCGACCCCGCCAGGAAAGTCTCCTCATGAAGTAATCATCGGCCGGCCTGGTCACCCCGAACGGCTTCCCGCTGACGCGTCTCCTGTTCCTCCCGATCGAGCATCTTCGCAAGCACCAGCAGGATCGGAATCAGATACATATGCCCCATCGTCCACATGATGCCACCCGCCATGGCCTGGTCGTCAAGCGCGCTCAGGCCGAACGATGGCGACGAGGCCCCGTAATAGGGATAAAGAACCCGCTCAGGCAAGGCGATCAACGCGCTCAGTAGCGTGTTCTGCCCGGTGGCGGCGATGAGGTAGAGGATCGCGAAGCCACGGGGGATCCGCTCATGCAGCCGTGGCGCCGGCTCAATGATCGGCCACCAGAAGAGGAGCGCTGTTCCGAAGAAGGCGAGGTGCTCCACATCGTGGATCAGGTGATCCCGCAACGCTGCCTGATAGGCGGCGGGAAGATGCCAGAGCCAGAGGTTCACGACGAAAAGGAGCCAGGCGACCGGCATCAGCGTGGCCGCCCACAGCACCCGGCGAAGCGGCGCGTTTCGGGTGAGGAGACGTCCGACCGCTCGACGAGCTCGCCTGGGCAGTCCCCAGAGGCTGATCGGCAGTGGGTTCCCCAGCAGGAGCAGCGGCGCGCCGAACATCATCAGCAGCAAGTGCTGGATCATGTGCGCGCTCAGGAGCACGTGCGCGAGCTCGGCGATCGGTGACAGGAGGGCCACTCCCACCACGGCGAGGCCGGACAGATACAGGATCAGCCCCCACGTGCGCGCGAGCCGCCCATAGCCGGCCTCGCGAAGGCGCCACCACCCGGACGCGTACACGCTCGCCAGCGTCACCAGAACCAACACCACATCCGGGCGCCAGTCCCAGGACGCGAGCAACGCCTTGAGGGTCAGTTCGTTCAGCCGGATGCCCCTCTGACCATGGTAAGAGACCCCGCCGTCAGAATCAACATGCGAGAAGCTGGTGCAATTTGGCCCTCTTATGACATCTTGGCCTCGCGGCGCCCCTCGACTCTTATCCCGTTACTGGGCCAAACCCCCGTCGCTGTTAGGATTTTCAGTGGGCACTCCAGTGGCATTTTCCTTGCTGCTCAAGTTTGATCGGTTTAAGGCTGTTCCACGTGAGGAGAAAGGGGTCACCATGGGACCAGATCGGCGACGATACCCGAGAGCCGGCGTGACGTTGGATGTAACCCTCGAAGCGGCGGGCAGGCACTGGCAAGGAAAAACGGTGGACCTTAGCCCGTACGGGGTGAAAGTAACGTCACCGGCAATGCTCGTAAAGCCCCCTCCGAAGAGCAGCGTTCAGCTCCAACTGGCCTTGCCCGATTCGGAGCCCCCTTTGTCTCTCACGGCAACCGTCGTCCGAACGGATCGGGACAGCATAGTCTTGAATTTCACCAATCTCGGAACTGGGCACTTCGAGCGCCTCAAGAACGTCGTGGATTTGCTCCTGCAAAACCTTTCGACTGGCCCCACGCAACTCGGAGTGAGCGTAAAAGTTGTAAAGGAACGTCGGAACACCCCTCGCGTCGATGCGGCGCTGGACATCAGCTTCGACGCCGAGAAGCCGTACGACTGGCGAGGCAAAACGGTCAACCTCAGCCCCTACGGCGTGAAAGTCGGCCTGCCGGCTTCAGCGATTCGGCCGACGGAGGGGACGAGCGTTCAGCTGCGGCTTGTCGGGCCCGACCCGCCTCCCATTGCGGTCAAAGGCATGGTCTGGCGAAGGGAGCCCAAAAGTACGACCTTGCTCTTCGTGGACCTCGGTCGAGCAGAACTCGAGCGCCTCAAGGGGCTCGTCGAATCGCTCCGGGCCCAACCGGCCTGACCCCTCGATCGCGGCCCGACAACTGACACAACTCCCCGGCGCCACGCCCCGCGACTAATCCCGGCGCACGCGCGGACCCCGCGCCGGCCAAGCCGGCGCTCGAACACGCAACAGTCCGATTTAGAGCTTGAGCCGAGGATCCAGCGCGTCCCGCAGGCCGTCTCCCAGCAGGTTGAACCCGAGCACCGACAGCATGATCGCCACGCCCGGGAAAAAGAACACCCACCAGGCGCCGCTCGTGAAGTACTTGTACGAGTCGGCCAGCATGGCTCCCCACTCCGGGGTCGGGGGCTGGGCGCCGAGACCGAGGAACCCGAGCGCGGCAGCCTCCAGAATGGCGAAGGCGATGGCGAGCGTCGTCTGGACGACCAGCGGCGGCAAGGCATTCGGGAAGATGTGCCGCAGGAGCAGCCGCCGGTCGCTCACGCCGAGCGCCCGGGCGGCGGTCACGAACTCCTGCTCCCGGAGCGCCAGCACGGCACCCCGGCTCAGCCGCGCATAAACGGGGATCGAGACGAGGCTGATCGCGAACAGCGAGTTCCGGAGGCCGGGGCCGACCATCGCCACGATCGCGATCGCCAGCAGTGTCGCCGGGAAGGCCAGCAGAATATCCATGCAGAACATCAGCACGAGGTCAACCCGCCGTCCGGCGTAGCCGGCCAGAAGGCCCAGCATAGAGCCGACGAGCGCCGCGAGCGCGACCGAGCTGACCCCGAGGCCCAGTGATACGCGGGTGCCGTGAAGTACGCGGGTGAGGACGTCCCGCCCCAGCGTGTCGGTCCCGAACGGATGCGCCCCGGTAGGCGGCTTGAGCCGGAGCGCGAGGTTGGAATCAGTCTTCGCATCGTAGTGATGAACCGACGGCGTGATGACCGCGACCAGGACGAACGCGCACACGATCCCGAGCCCCGCCCGGGCGACCGGGCTGGCCAGGAGCCGGCGCCACGCGGCTCGAGCGAGACTCTGCCCG
>CAYRZF010000055.1:0-3551 GCA_964428805.1 uncultured bacterium
TGAGCTTGAGGAACGGGTAGTGCTTGTCGTCGCGCAGGATGATGTTGTAGCGGGGGCGGTGCCTCTTGACCAGGTTGGACTCGAGGATCAGCGCCTCGAGCTCGTTGTCGGTGACGATGAAGTCGAGATCCCGGATCTGCCCGACGAGCGCGTCGGTCTTTGGATCCCGGGCCCGGGACTCCTGGAAGTACGACCGCACCCGGCTCCGGAGCGACGCGCCCTTGCCGATGTAGAGGACCTGGCTCTTGGCGTCTTTGAAGAGGTAGACGCCAGGCCGCTCCGGCAGGCGGTCGAGCTTCTCCTGGAGCGTCATCGGGCTACCGAAGCGTCAGATCCTTCTTCTTCAACGCCTTGAGCCGGTCTCGCAACTCCGCGGCCCGCTCGAAGTCCAGCCGCTTGGCCGCGTCCTTCATCGCGTTCTCCAGCTCCTTGAGTCGCATCTCGAGCGTTTCGGCGGATGCGTACTCCTCCTCCCGCTCGCGGGCGACCTCCACGGTGTAGTAGTCACGCTCCCAGACGGACCGCAGCACCTCCCGGATGGACTTCTTGATGGATTCGGGGGTGATCCCGTTCTTCCGGTTGTAATCCTCCTGGATCTTCCGGCGGCGCTCGGTCTCGGCCAGGGTCAGCTTCATGGAGTTTGTCAGCTTGTCCGCGTACAGGATGACCTCCCCGCGGACATTCCGGGCGGCCCGGCCGGAGGTCTGGATGAGCGAGGTCGCCGACCGGAGATACCCCTCCTTGTCCGCGTCCAGAATGGCGACCAGCGAGACCTCGGGGATGTCGAGCCCCTCCCGGAGCAGGTTGATGCCGATCAGGCAGTCGAACTTCCCGAGGCGGAGATCGCGAATCAGCTCCACGCGGTCCAGGGTATCAATGTCCGAGTGGAGGTAGCGAACCCGGAGTCCCGCCTGCTGGTAGTACTCGGTCAGGTCCTCGGCCATCCGCTTGGTCAGCGTCGTCACGAGGGTTCGCTCGTCCCGCTCGGCGCGGGCGCGGATCTCGTGAAGCAAGTGGTCTACTTGTTCCGTGGCCGGGCGCACGGTGATAAGCGGCTCCATGAGCCCGGTGGGTCGGATGAGCTGTTCGGCGACCGCCCCCTCCGCGATCCGCAGCTCGTAGTCGGCCGGAGTCGCGGAGACATACACGGTCTGCCCGGTCAGCGCGCAGAACTCCTCGAACGTCAGCGGGCGATTGTCGAAGGCCGACGGAAGGCGGAAGCCGTACTCCACCAGGGTCTCCTTGCGGGAGCGGTCGCCATGGTACATGCCCCGGATCTGAGGAACCGCGACATGGCTCTCGTCGATGATGACGAGGGCGTCCTTCGGGAAGTAGTCCATGAGCGTCGGCGGGGGCTCCCCCGGCTTCCGGCCGGTCAGGTGGCGGGAGTAGTTCTCGATCCCGTGGCAGTAGCCGATCTCCCGGAGCATCTCGATGTCGAACAACGTACGCTGTTCGAGTCTCTGAGCTTCAAGCAGCCGGTTCGTGGAGCGGAAGAAGGCCAGGCGATCGGCCAGCTCCGCCTTGATCCCTTCGATCGCGCGTTCGAGTTGATCCTCAGGCGTGACGTAGTGGTTGGCCGGGTAGATGGCGACCGGGCCGGCCCGGCCCAGGAGCTGCCCCCGGAGGGGGTCAATGTGATGGATGGCCTCCACCGTGTCGCCGAACAGTTCGATCCGGAGCGCGGTGGTATCGCCCGAGGCCGGGAACACCTCCACCACGTCCCCGCGCACGCGGAAGGTTCCTCGGTGGAAGTCGTAGTCGTTGCGCTCGTACTGGATGGCCACGAGCTGTTGGATCATGCGATCGCGATCCTGCGTGGCGCCTTCGGCAAGGGAGAGGTGCATGCCGCGGTAGGTTTCCGGCGCACCGATGCCGTAGATGCAGGACACCGAGGCCACCACGATCACGTCGCGCCGCTCGAAGAGGGCCTGGGTCGCGGAGTGGCGCATCCGGTCGATCTCGTCGTTGATCAGCGCGTCTTTCTCGATGTACGTGTCGCTCTGCGGGATGTAGGCCTCGGGCTGGTAGTAGTCGTAGTAGGAGACGAAGTACTCCACGGCGTTCGACGGGAAAAAAGCCTTGAACTCTCCGTAGAGCTGCGCGGCGAGGGTCTTGTTGGGGGAAATGACGAGCGTGGGCCGCCCGAGCCGCGCGATGGCGCTGGCGACGGTGAACGTCTTGCCGGATCCCGTGACGCCGACCAGCACCGAGTGGGGGCGGCCGCTCTGGATGAGGTGGACCAACCGCTCGATGGCCTGAGGCTGGTCTCCCCTGGGCTCAAAATCAGCGGAGAGTTGAAACACCGGAACTCAGAGGGCGGAGGGAACCGCGACCAGGTACTTGCGCCAGGAGTCGAGGAAGGAGTTGGCGTGGGGGTGACGTAAGAGGTGCACCGAGAAGAGGAACTGGGGGTGCACCGGCTCCCGGATGAGCGACATCCTGGCCTCCCCGAGCGAGCGATTGCCTTTGTGGAGGTTACACCTCAAGCACGCGGCCGCCACGTTGGTCCAGGTGGTTTCCCCGCCCCGCGAGCGCGGGAGGATGTGGTCCACGGTCAAGCGTTCTCCCCGCCGGCCACAGTACTGGCAGGTGTAGCTGTCGCGCCGGAGAATGTTCTTCTTGTTGAAGGCGACTCGATCCAGGAATGGCTTCCGGATGTACACCGCCAGCCGGATCACCGCCGGGAGTTGGAAGGAGAGCGAGGGCGAGCGAATGACCCGGGGGGACGGCTCGACGCTCTCGGCCTTGCCGCTCAGGAGAAGGGTGACGGCCCGCTTGGCGTTGGTGAAATGAAGGGGCTCGAACGTGTAGTTGAGGACCAGTACCGCAATTTCATTCATGTTCCTTTTGAAAGGATAGACGGGAGACGCCGGCGTGTCAACCCTGTCGGGGGAGACCCAAGGCGCTGAAAAGATTCGCTTAGGGCTGGGTCAGACGAGAAAGCGCCAGAGGAACTGGGCGGACCCGGAGAGCAGGGTGAAGGAGACAAAGGCGGCCTCGGGGTTCACGATGGCCAGGGTGAGCAGGGATACGAGGATGACGAAACACCCCACGTAGAATCGGACCTCGCGTTGATCCATCCACGAGTGAGGATCCACGATCCGCCTGGCGTTCTCGACCAGGTAGATGGGCGAGTAGAGGAGGTAGAAGGCAAGGAAGAGTGCTGAGAGAGCAAGGATGCCGCCCAGTGCCCCCACGAGTCCCCAGAGCGCCCACCTGAACATCCCGTCCACGAGTTTCTCCTCGATGGCGGGCGGGAGCGCCTGGGGGCGGTAATAGACGATGATCATTCCAAGCGCGTAAAGGGGAAGAATCAACTCCATCCACGGCCGGCTCTGGCGGTAATCGATCATTCTCCCTGCTCCTGCACGCGGAATCATCGGATCGACCTTCCTCAGGGAGCGATGCACGAGAGATGCCAGAAGTGTCTATTCCTAACCTCTAGACATTACGCGTCTTTCTGGACGAACGCCGAGGAGGGCTGTCAGGCCATGACAGACGATGACGTCGGCAACTGTCTGTTTCTATGACAGAAGGAAGCCCCCGGG
>CAYRZF010000055.1:3651-13459 GCA_964428805.1 uncultured bacterium
GACAGACGATGACGTCGGCAACTGTCTGTTTCTATGACAGAAGGAAGCCCCCGGGGAAAGGGTCGTCCGGGGTCATCCGCGGAGGAGGTTCTTGAGGAGGAAGAGGAGATTGGCCGGGCGCTCGGCAAGCCGCCGCACGAAATAGCTGTACCAGTCCTCCCCGAACGGGACCAGAACCCTCAGCTGGAGCCCCTGGTCCCGGATCCGCGCATGAAGATCCTGGCGGATCCCGTAGAGCATCTGGATTTCGAACTTCTCCGGTGGAATGCGGAGATCGCCGGCCCGGCGGGCCGCGCGCGCGATCAGGCGTTCGTCGTGGGTGGCGAGGGCGGGGTACGCGCCGGCCGCGAGGGCTTCGGGAGACAAGAGCAGGTCGAGCAGCCGCCCGTAGTGTTCGTCCACCTCGCGCTTCGTCGGGAAGGCCAGATGGCGTGGCTCTCGATAGGCCCCTTTGCAGAGGCGGATCGTGGCCCCCATGCCGACCAGGCGCCGGACGTCGTCCTCGCTCCGCCGGAGGTAGGCCTGGATCACGCACGCCGCATTCGGG
This sequence comes from uncultured bacterium, assembly GCA_964428805.1. Lineage (GTDB taxonomy): Bacteria > Methylomirabilota > Methylomirabilia > Rokubacteriales > CSP1-6 > CAYRZF01. The sequence continues at coordinate 4,199 of CAYRZF010000055.1, forward strand.
TAGCGCGGCCGGACGGACTCGTAGAGCGCGAGGGTGCGGTCGGTGTACGCTGAGGATTCCATGTCGATCCAGGTGCGCTGTCCGGTGGCCTGCGCTCGGTCGAGGACGATTTCCAAGTTGCTTCGGCAAAGCGCCTCAGAACGGTCGAGGCCCAGGTGGGTGAGCTTGAGCGATGGGACGCAGTAGAGGTTCCGGCGCTTGATCTCGTCGAGGAGCGAGAGGTACACGTCCGCGGCTCGCCGGGCGTCCGCGTCCGTGAGCACATTCTCACCGAGGTAGGTAATGGCGGAGAGGAGCCCGGCGTCCTGGAGTCTTTCGATGACGGCGAAGGCTTCGTCGGCTGCCGTGCCCGCGACGAACCGCCGGACGAGCCGCCGAGTCATGGGGAGCCGGTCCAGCCGATGACCGAGGTGCCGCTTTCCCGAGAGGTAGAGGAGAAACGCCCTCAGCATAGTCGGACCCCAGCATCCGGTCGGCCGGCCGGTCAAGGCAGGGAGCGGGAGACGTGCTCGATCAGGATTCCCTCGCGAAGGCCGAACTCGCTCACGATGACCGATTGAAACCCGAAGTGATCCATGGTGGCCAAGCAGATCGCGGTCCCGGGGATGATGACGTCGGCCCGGCCGGGCGGGAGGCATGGCAGCTCAGCCCGGGCGGCCGCCGGCAGCGCCGCCAGGCGCGCCAGAAGCTGTTCGATCCGGCGTCGCTGAAGGACGTAACCCTGCACTCGGTCGGGATCGTAGGCCTGAAGCTCCAGATCGAGCGCCGCGAGCGTGGTGACCGTTCCGGCGGTGCCGACGAGGTGATCGGGGCGGGCATCCCGGGAGAAGCCGGCGAGCCCCGTCGCGAGGCGGGAGCGGATCTCCCGGTCCATCTCGGCGTAGCGGGCCCGGGTCATGGGCTCGGTAGTCGTGTAGCGCTCGGCGAGCGAAACGACCCCGAGGCGGAGGCTGATCGCCGCCGCAAGCTGGCGCTCGCGGGCCAGAATGAATTCGCTGCTCCCTCCGCCGATGTCGAAGAGGAGCAAAGAGCCGGACACGGCGGCGAGGCCGTAAAGAGCCCCGAGGAGGGCCAGCCGGGCTTCTTCCTCTCCCGGCACCACCCTCACCGCCAAGCCGGTCACCCGTTGAACGCGCTCGAGGAAGTCTTGACGGTTCCGGGCGTCGCGCACCGCGCTCGTGGCCACGATCAGGACTTCCTCTGCTGCCAGCGTCTTCGCCGTCCGGCAGAATTGAGATACCGTCGTGATGGTCCGGGCCATGGCGGCCTCGCCGAGTTGCCCCGCGCTGCCCAAGCCTTCGCCGAGGCGGGTGATGGTCTGGGTCTGATGCAGCGGGAACCACCGACCCACGCCCCGGGCCTCTACGACGAGGAGCCGGACCGTGTTGGTCCCCAGATCAATGGCGGCCAGCCGGCGAATGTCAGGGATCGGAAGGACGTCGGAGTCTCAGCGCGTCGGCAACGACGTTCAGAACCCGCTCCACGCGATACGGTTTGACGATCATCAGGTCCACGCCGGCCTCCTGGATGCGGGCCGGGTCCAGTAGATCGCCCCAACCGGTCATCAGGACGATGGGCGTTGCGGGATTCATCTTTTTCAACGTGCGGGCGACCTCGAGTCCGGAGCACTCGGGCATCGACAGGTCAGTCATCACCAGGTCGAATTCCCCGCGCTGGAAGCGGGCTAACCCGTCCAGACCGTCGCGGGCTGCGTGCACCGAATGTCCCGCGCCGGTGAGGATCTCCACGAGGGTCCGCCGGAGGTGGTCCTCGTCCTCGATCACCAGAATCGCGGCGCCACCAGCGGCGCGGGGACTCGGCGCCGCCGGGGTCGGTGCGGCGACGGCGCCGATCGGGGGCCCGATCGGCAGACGGACCCGGCAGGTCGTTCCCCGGCGCTCCTGGCTCTCGATCTCGATGCTCCCCTTGTGGCGGGCGACGACTCCGTGGACCACCGACAATCCGAGGCCGGACCGCTGGGGGGAGCGCGTCGTGAAGAACGGCTCGAAGACCCGGCGGCGAACCTCCTGCGGCATCCCGACGCCCGTGTCCGTCACCACCAACTCCACGGCGTCCTGCTGGTTGCGCGTGCTGAGGACCAGTCGGCCGCCGTTCGGCATGGCGTCCAGAGCGTTCAGGATCAGGTTGGTCACGACCTCGCGAAGATCGGCCGCGTTGCCGAGGACCGCCGGCGTCTCCTCGAGGTCGGTGACCACCTCGACCCGGACCCCCCGCGCTTCCGACTCGTCCTTCCAGCGCGGGCGCGTGAGGGTGACGGCGTCCTCGATCAGCTTGTTCAGGTCCAGGGACGAAGGCTTCTGCTCCATCCGCGTCAGCGCAAAACGCTGCAGGCGCCGCACGGTGTCCGCGGCGCGCCAGGCGGCCTCTTCGATGACGCCCAGGTCCTCACGGAGCGACGCCTCGGGGCCCCGCTCCAGCATGAGCTGGGCTTTGCCGACGATGATGGCAAGGATATTGTTGAACTCATGGGCGATGCCGGCCGCCATCTCACCGAGCGCCTGCGTCTTCTCGCTCTGGATCAGTTGCTCCTGGGTGGTTTGCAGTTCTTCGTGGGACCGGCGCAGATCGTCATAGAGCTGAGCGTTCTCCAACGCGATCCCAACGAGCGCCGCCAGGAGTCGCGCCGCTTCCACCTCGTCGGCGGAAAAATCCTTGACGCCCCGGTCTCCGAGGTAGAGGCACCCGATGAGCACGTTCCGTGTCCAGAGCGGGAGGAGCAGGAGGGAGCGTAGGCCGAGCCCTCGCAACAACGGATCCTCGGGTCCGGAGCGCGTGAGGTCGGAGTAGAGCACCGGCTGCTGGCTGGCGAACAACTCCCCCGTCAGGCCTTCGCTGGGACCTGGGCACCACTCGTCAAACACCCCTTCGGGAAAGCCGTAGCTTCCGCGCGCCACCAATTGCCCATCGGGGGTGGCGACGGCGACGGCCGCGGACCCGACGCCGAGCAGACGACACCCGGCTTCACAGGCGGAGGAAAGCATCTCGTCGATGTCGTACCGGAGGGTCGCGCGCGCGCAGACCGCCACCAGCTCCCGGAAGCGATCCACCTGGCCGGCGATCTTGTCCACGAGCCGCCGATGAGCCATGGCAGTCCCCACTCGGTCGGCAATGAAGATCAGGAGCTGCACTTCGGCAGTGCTGAGGGGCGCGGGCTGGCCGCGCCGGCCCGCGTAGAGGACGCCCACGACCTCGCCTTCGGCGCGAATCGGCAGGGCGATGGCGTCCCGGACCGGAAAGCGGAAGATGAACGCATCGGCTGGCGGGTCGCCGACCGGCGTCGCGTACACGAGCGGCCGTCCCTCGCGAAATGCGCGCCCCACGAGCCCTTCTCCCGGCAGAAGCGAGAACTCGGTCAGGTCATCCCGGCGGAACCCCCGGGAGGCCCGGGGGCGGAGCCGGCCTTGGTCCGGGTCCAGAAGGAACAGAACCGCGCGGTCCACCATGACCATGCGGGTGATCCGGTCCATGGCGAGGCCGAACACCTCGTTGGGGTCCAACCCGGTGGAGGGGATGGCGGCAATTTCCTGGAGGTTGGCCAGCGCCGCTTGCTGGGATTCGGCCAGCGGTTCGCCGACGCCGGACGGCCTTTCCGGAGTGGCGGGCGGGCGGGAGACAGCAGAGTGTTCCAACTGCTGAAGCCGTTCGCGGAGCGATTCGAGAGCCCGGTCAACCTCTAGCAGGGAATTTCGCAGGGGATTGTCGGGCGGCTCCTGCTGAGGACGATCCATTCCGGATCCTTCCGGACCCTGGGGCCCGGTCACATCGCCCGCGCCAGGGAGGCTATCGGCCTGGACCGCGGACGGTCGGGAGGCGAGAAACCCACGCAGGGGAAAGGTCGCGTGAATTATAGAAAAAACGGCGAGCGCAAGTCAAGCCCTACTTCTGGCCTTGCGCTCGCCGGAAAACAGGACGCCCCCTGTGAGCGATTACTTTTTGAGGCTGCGGATGTACTGGACCAGCGACCAGCGGTCGCTGTCCGCGAGGTGCTTCCAGGGCGGCATCGGACCGCGGCCGTTGGTGATCTTCCAGAAGATCTCCCCGTCGGTCTCCGACTGAACGGCGGGCGACGTCCAGTTGGCAGGCTTGACGGGCAGGGCCGCGGCAGCCGGTCCGTCTCCCAATCCCTTGGGGCCGTGGCACGGTACACAGTTGGTGTCGGCGATCTTCTTCCCGCCCGCGATGACCTTGTCCGACTTCGGCACCGGGTTTTTCAGATTTTTCGCTTCGGGCGCGGCGGCCCACTTCCCCTGGGCCCACACCGCCGTGCCCAGGGCCAGGGCGGCCACGAGGGCCACTGCCAAAAGTCCCAGCGTGGATGAGAACGAGCGCGCGACCATATCCCCTCTCCTTTTGGTATTTTCCAATTCCTTTGACGGCTGAAGCGGCTCCTGCATTCTCGAAGAATGGGTCAGCCAACCTCCGCCCTGTCGTGGCAGGATTCGCGAAACCGCCCGGCGTATTTAACCCCGCCCGGGGGCTACGGTCAAGCGCTTTCTAGTGCCGGGCCAACTAACTTCGCACGACCCACTTCGTGGGTGCCCGCAAAGGACGGCCTTCGGCCATTGATCAGCTCTCGGTCGTCACCATTCCTTCACGGGCACCACGTCCGGCGGAACGCCGGCGTGGTCGCTACGCCTCCGGCCGGCTCCTCCCTCGGGCCTGGACCCATCTTCGATGGGTACCCCGCTCGTCATTTGACCCGGCACACTTGCTAGGCTCGGCCGAGGGCGGCCAGCATCTCCTCAACGCGCGTAAATTTGACGCGCGGACGACCCGCGGCTCGACCTCTGGCCACCTCCCGTTCGTTGAGGCGAAGCCAGTCCGCGTAAGAAAGGTAATTCGGCTGGCGTTGGCGGATCAGCGCCTCGGGGGCTGCCGCCTCGGGGTGGGAGGGGGTCAGCACCACCCCCTGAGCGAGATCTTCGAGCATGCAGGTGACGGTTTCAGCCGCGTCGGGTTTGTTCGTCCCGATGACACCCGTCGGCCCGCGTTTGATCCAGCCGGCGGCGTATTCGCCGACCACGGGCCGGCGGGTATCGGGATCGAGGACGCGCCCCTTCTCGTTCAAAACGACGCCCCAGCTCTCGTTGAATGGGACGCCCGGCAGCGGGACACCCTTATACCCGACGGAACGAAACACGAGGCCGACGGGCAACTCTTCCGACTTATCGGTGGCCCTGGGCTGGAGAGTCCCGGCCGGGGTGGCGTGGAGTTCATTTTTCGCCAAGCGCATCGCGACCACATGGCCCGCCTCGTTGCCGATGAGCGCGACCGGCGAGACCAGAAAACGAAGGATCAGCTTCCGGGGCTTCCCGCTCGGCTTTCGGAGCGCGTACCCCTGCAAGATTTCCACTTTCTTCAGCGTGGTCCGATCCTGACTCTTTTCGAGCGCCGCCCGGCTGAGCGGATCGAGTTCGGCTTCCTCGGGGAGAACGCTGATGTCGGCGCCGGGTAGCTCGCCCAGCTCCTTGATTTCCGGATTGGTGAACGCGGCTTGGGCCGGCCCGCGCCGTCCGAGCATGTACACCTCTTTGACCCGGCCATGCCTCAGGGCCTCCAGGGCCTGATCGCTGATGTCGGTGGTCGCCAATTCTTCCGGCGTGCGACACAGAATGCGCGCCACATCCACCGCCACGTTGCCGACGCCGACCACCGCGACGCGCTCGTGCTGGAGATCAAACTGGCAGTCCTGATAATCGGGATGGCCGTTGTACCAGGCGACGAAGTCGGTCGCCGGGTGGCTCCCCTGCAGATCCTCGCCGGGAATCCCCATGCGCCGGTCAGTTTGAGCCCCGGTGGCATAGACAATCTGGTGGTAATACTCTCTGAGGTCCGCCAGCGTGATATCCTTGCCGAATTCGACGTAGCCATAAAACCGAAACCGGGGATCGGCAGCGACTTTGTCGAACGTCGCGGCGACGGATTTGATCTTTTGGTGATCAGGCGCCACGCCGCCGCGCACCAGGCCGTAGGGAGTGGGCAAGCGATCAAACATGTCGATCTCGGCGACCAGGCCCTCGCGTTTTAGCAGGTGCTCCGCCGCGTAAAACGCCGCCGGGCCGGACCCCATGATGGCGACGCGCAGCGGGTGCGCCTCCGTGCCCGGCTGAGCCATCACTGGTTATTGGCTAAGATCTGGGTCTCCAGGGTCTCGACCTCGCCCCGGTACTTGTCCCGCTGGGCCTTGACCACGTCTCCGATGGACACGATGCCGAGAAGTCTGCCTTTGTCCACGATCGGTACGTGCCGAATCCGCCTCTCCGTCATGACGTTGGCGATGGAGGCCAGATCGTCCTGGGGCACCCCCGTGATGACGTTTCGCGTCATGATCTCGCTCACGGTTTGCGCGAACACCTGCTCGTTCCGCGCGGCTTCGCGCACAATATCGCGCTCGGAGATGATCCCGACGGGCGTGTTGGCCTCGTTCACGACGATGAGCGCGCCGATATTGTGTTTGGCGAGTAACGCGACAGCTTCCCTGACGGATCGTTCCGGACGGATCGTGATCGGGGAACCGCTCTTGATTGCCAGAAGGCTCGCGATATTCATCTGGTGGCCCTCCACTTCCTGGTCGCTCAGGGGCGACGTCCGCCCGCGCTCACTTTCGACGCCGGGCGATTCGGCTGGGGGTGAGGCGTAGGGGAGTTTGGCGAGACTATAGGCGGGGTCGAGACCCACTGTCAAGGTCGGTCGGGTGACACGCGTCACCCAGGAGCCAGAGGGCCATGAGCCTGAGGCTCGGCTCAGTCAGGCTGACTTACTGGGACGGTTAGGCTCCGCCGCGAGGACCTCCTGGGCCCACCTGCGGACGCGCTTCCCCACACCTTCGCACCAGGGGAAACTGCCTTTTCCGGCCGAGACCTCCTGGAACGAGAACTCGATGGCGGGCCGGTCAAGCGGCGGGTAGTACTCCTCCTCGAGGCGGAGCCTGACGCCGAAGGTGCTGCCAGCGCGGTCGGCGCCGGCCTCCAGCATCGCTTCGATACGCGGGCTCTCCCGCTTCGCGTGGGAGTTGAGGAAGACCAGCAGCCAGCGCGCGACCTCTTCGTAGCTTCCGCCGGCGAACACTTTTCTATTCTAGCAGATCACCACCGGACGGAGCGCCCGTAGCAGTAGATGGCGATGGCGAAGAGGAGGAGAGTCTGGGCCCCGTTGAGCCAGCCGCCCGGGGTGACGCGGTAGACGGTGCTGATCATGCCGGCCATGTAGGCGAGGCCCACGACGAAGGAGGCCGCGGCCAGCAGGAGGCACAACGCCATCAGCGTTCGGAGGATCTCCATGGTCCCCTCCCTTCAAAAACAACGGGGGCGGATGCGCTCCACCCCCGTCCGGCCCCGCTCGTTCAGGGCGCTAGCACTCGTTGTAGCCGCACGCGAGGCACTTCTTGCAGCCTTCCTCGTAAATGAAGGTCGCCTGCCCGCACTCCTTGCAGAGGTCGCCGATCCGGTGCGGCCCGGAGCCGTTCCCCTCCTCGGCGGCCTCCGGCTTCACCTGGCCGAGATACTCGGCCAGGGTGCGGGCGAGGGCGTCCGGCAGCGACAGCACCTTCGCGGGCCCGAAGCCGGTCGGCTGGCCGCCGCCGATCCGTGACAACTGGCCGATCACCTCCTCCAGCCGGCGTTTCGCCGAGAGCGGCGAGGGCAAACGGAGGACGAGGGAGATCAGGCGTCCGAGGGCCTCGGCCACCGCCATGGTGTCGGAGCCGCCCTTGCCGACCTGGACAAACACCTCGAAGGGGTCTCCTTCGGTAGTCTGGTTCACGGTGATGAACGCCGTGCCGATGGGTGTCTCCATGCGGTACGTGACGCCATGGAGGCTGTGGGGGCGCGGCCTGATGACCGTGCGGCCGGTGGTCGGCGCCGGAACCTCGTCCTTTGCCTTCGCCCCAACGCCGACGTTCAGCACTTGATCGCCTTTGCAGCCGTCGCGGAAGACCGTGATGCCGAGGCAGCCCATCTTCCAGGCCAGCAGGTACGCGCTGGCGACGTCCTCTTCGGTGGCCGAGTTGGGCAGGTTGATCGTCTTGGAGACCCCGTTGTCCGTGTATTTTTGGAAGGCCGCCTGGTGGCGGACGTGCCACTCGTAGGGAATCTCATGGGAGGTCTCGAAGACCCGCTGGGCGCGTTCCGGTACCCCGGGGATGCCGTGGAGCGAACCGCGCTTGAGGACCTCCTGCATCAGGGCCTCTGAGTAGAAGCCCTGCTCCTGGGCGATCCTCTCGAAGACATCGTTGACGAAGGTCAGCACGCGTTCCCCGTCCGGCTGCTTGACCCGGTGCTCGAAGGCCAGCGCGAAAATCGGCTCGATGCCCGAGGAACAGCCCGCGATCATGGAAATGGTCCCGGTGGGGGCGATCGTGGTGACCGTGGAGTTGCGCATCGGGCGACTGTGCTTGTAGATGGAGCGAGACCAGTTGGGGAAGGGCCCACGCTCCTCCGCGAGCCGCGCCGACTGGTCGTGGGCCTTGTCCTTGACGAAGGCCATGAGGTGCTCGGCCAAGTCCAAGGCCTCCTGGCTGTCGTAGGGAATCCCCGTGATGAACAGGAGGTCCGCCCAGCCCATGATTCCCAGCCCGATCCGCCGGTTGGCCTTGACCGTGGCGTCGATCTCGGGCAGCGGGTACGGGTTCATCTCGATCACGTCGTCCAGGAAGCGTACCGACAGCCGCACCACGCGTTCCAGATCCTCCCAGTCAATGGTCCACTCGCCGCTTTCGGCCCGCCGCACGAACTTGGAGACATTGAGGGAACCGAGGTTACAGGCTTCGTTCGGTAAGAGAGGTTGTTCACCGCACCCTCTGGACACATAGCCCTCGGTGATCCAAGTATCCGTTTCGGGCTCGTAGAGGTCATAAGTGGTTTCTATTCCAGCCTGCTCAATGCTGAGGATCTTCGCCGCGCCAGAAACCCCAGCATGGAATGTCTGGACCTCGTCGCCGGGACGGCACCGATCCAACCGGATCGGGCAAAATCCTGTCGCCTCCCGATAAACATAGAACTGATGACCGACGGTCACGCGAAGGCTTCCCCCATCTGAAAACCGGACACGGAAGGTTCGCGTATTGTGGTAGGTTTCCACGCGCTCAACAGGCCGCGGGCCTTTGACGGTCAGGATGAGATGCCCAGGACGGATGGAATCAACCCGATGCAATCCGTCCGGGGTCGCTACCAGGGTGTCGCCGGTGACGCACGGATTGGTCGCCTCCACCATTCCGACCTCCGGCGTCGGGTTGGCGGGGCT
>CAYRZF010000056.1:0-13213 GCA_964428805.1 uncultured bacterium
TGAGAAAGGTCGGGTAGGTGAGGATCAGCGCCCACGGCGTGTTGCCGAGGTGGAAATTCCTGATGATGTCGGCCAAGGGGATGAACAGCAGCGTGGGCGGCACCAGGTACGTCACGAAGATGGACGTGCCGAGCATTCCGGCCATGGGGAAGCGGAGTCGCGCCAGGGCGTACCCGGCCAGGAGCCCGCAGAAGAGGGAGATCCCGGTGGAGACGATGGCGATGAAGAACGTGTTCCAGAGCCAGCGGGGAAAGGTCGTGCGGGCCAGCAGGTCCTGGACGTGCGCCAGGGTCGGCTGTAGCGTCCAGAATGGGGTGTTGGTGACAGCGCGCCAGGAGCGGTACAGCTCGGCGTCGGGGCGGACCGCCGTGATCAACATCCAGTAGAAGGGGAAGAGGGTGCCGATGATGAACAACGTCAAGGGGATGTAAAAGTACACCCACTTCTTCCAACGTCGCTCGATGACCATCAGGCCCCCTCCAGCCGCCGGAGGTAACGGAGCTGGATCCAAACCACTGCGAAGAGCACCGGAAACATGAAGAGGGAGATCGCCGCTCCCTCCCCCAGGAGGCCGGCACCCACGCCGATCTGGTAGGCGTACGTGGCGAGCAGGTGCGTGGAGTTCGCCGGACCGCCTCCCGTCAGGACGTAGATGAGCTGGAAGTCGGAGAACGTCTGAATGATGGAAAAGACTACGACGACGATGGTTACCGGCTTGAGCAGCGGCCAGGTCACGTGCCAGAAGCGCTGCCACGCGTTGGCCCCGTCGAGCGATGCCGCCTCCTGGAGGTCGGGGTTGATCGTCTGAAGCCCGGCCAGCAGCGTGATGGCGAAGAACGGCATGCCGCGCCAGGTGTTCACCACGATCGCGCACCAGAGGGCCCAGGTTCCGTCCGACAGGAACGGCAACTTCGTCACGATAAGGCCCATCTTGTAGAGGAGCCAGTTGAGGACGCTGAAGGTCGGATCGAACATCCAGCGCCACGCGAACGTGGAGAGCACCGTGGGGATGATGAACGGGAGCAGCATAGCGGCCCGGACGAACCGCTTGCCGCGGAAGTGACGGTTAAGCAGGAGAGCGAGCCACATGCCGAGGGCCAGCTTGAAGAGCGTGGCCCAGAAGGTGTAGAAGAATGTGTTTCGGAACGCGGTCTGGAAGATCGAATCGTCCCATGCCTTGGCAAAGTTCTTGAGGCCCACGAACTGGCCGACGTTGCCCACGCTCGTGCTGCTGAGCGAGAGCCACACGCCCATGACGAACGGGTAGGCGATAAACACGGCAAGGATGAGGACGGAGGGGGAGAGGAGGACGGCCGCCAGGGCCCGCTCGTTGTCCAGGAAACGCGCGAGGACGGGTTGCTGGACGTCGCGGGGACTGGGAAGCGCCACCTCTACTCCGGCGGCGCCTCCCGATCCCCCTGCGATGGCCTTATTCACATCGAGCCCGTCACCCGCGAGGGAAACGGCGTGGGCTAGCCCTCGTAGATCTTCTTGAGCTCGCCCTCCGCCCACTTCACGGCGTCCTCGGCTTTCATGCCCTGGACGGCCCTTGCAAACATGTCCACGACGACGTACTTGGTGTAGGACTCGGTGGCCTTGGCTGTCGCGGGGCCCGCGTGGCCGAGCATCAACGTGTTGCGGGCAGCTCGCTGGAAGACCCGCAGGGGCTTGTCCACCGTGGACCACATCGCGTGCTCTTCCCAGACCTTGGTCGAACCGACGCTGTAGGCCCCATTGGCCTCGAACCACTTCTCGTAGTTCTCCTTCTGGTGGAGCCACTTGAGGAAGTCCTTGGCGAGCTTCTGGTTCTTCGAGTACTTCATCACGGCATGCTGGGAAGGGAAGTAGAGGGCGAATTGGCCGGCCGGCCCTGCGGGGAGCAGCGCCGCGTGGTCGATGTCGTGCCACATGGGCTCGCCCTTCTCGTCCTTGATCGCGTCGGCCTTGCGCTTGGCCACGATGTAGATCGAAGCCCCGTTCAGGCTCGCGCTGATCTCGCCGGCGTGGAAGGCTCGGTTGTTGTTCGTGTCGTCCCAGGCGAGTCCGCCCTCGTCGCAGGCGTCCTTCCAGAAAGCCTGCATGAACTTCACCGCCTCTACCGCGCCTTTGGTGTTGATCACGACTTTCTTGCCGCTCTTGTCGGTCTCGGCGCCGCCGAAGTCCCAGAGGAGCGGGTAGGCAAAGGTTGGCGGATCGCCGAAGCTGTGTCCGAGCGCCTGGCCAACGGGCTTGCCCTTTGCCTTCAGCTTCTTCCCGACTTGGCGCCACTCGTCCCAGGTCTTGGGGAATTCCTTCACGCCGATTTCTGCGTGCCAGGACCGGCGATAAGCCACGGCGTTGCCCGTGATGCTGTGGGGAACCGCGAGCCACTTGCCCCCGACCTCGGCAGCGGAGTTGAAGACGTCGTAGAACCCGCGCTGGGCCTTGCCGATGGGATCCGCCACGTCGGAGACGTCGGTCAGGGCTCTCGCGTAGAGATGCGGCCAGTTCCAGAGCATCTGGAAGATGTCCGCGCCGCTTCCCGACTGGATGGCGGCGGTGATCCGGGGCTGGAGGTCGTTGACGTTGATGAACTCGAAGGTGACCTGGGCGCCGAGGGCCTTGCTGGCCTCGGGGGCCTGGCGCCTCAGCTCGACGTCGGCTTCGGGAATGAAGTCGTTCCACCGCACGATGTGGAGCTTCGTCGCCTGGGCGTAGGCCGGGGCCCTCCCCGCCGCCAGGATTCCCTCCAGGCCGCCTGCGGCGGCGGCCACGCCGGCCGCTCCGCCGACCTTCAGGAAGGTTCGACGGTCCACGCTTGGGACTGGGGTCGGGTCGTGTTCGGGCGTATCCACTGGTGTCCCTCCTTGGCTGTTGAACTCGCTCTGGTTGACCGAAATTCCCCAAAGAGGCAAAGTTTCTGCCTGGTGAGTGTGACCGACTCTATAGCACCGACCCTGCGGGTGTGTCAATGGAGCACCGGGGAGACCGCGGGGGTGGGAACAACCCGGGGCGGCCTCAAGGTGGCGGCCAGCAGGAGGGCCGCGCTCCCTGCGGCGACGGAACCCAGGTAGAGCCAGCGGTAGCTTCCGAACAAGTCGAAGATATAGCCGCCCGCGTAGGAACCGATTCCCATCCCGATCGAGGAGACGAAGAAAACCCCGCCGTAGACGGTGCCCATGACCCGGTCCCCGAAGTACTCGCGGGTCATCAGAGCGTAGAGCGGCATGACCCCACCATACGCCGTTCCGAAGACCAGCGCGAGGACGTAAAAGGTGGTGGGGTCGCTGGCGAAGAGGTAGAGGAAGACCATGACCGCCTGGACGCTGAGGCCGGCCAGCAGGATCTGCTTGGCGCCGAATCGATCCGCGAGGAGGCCGGTTCCCAGCCGGCCGAAGATCGAGGAGAACCCCGAAACCCCGAGCACGGTGGCCGCCGCCATTTTCGTCATGCCCTGGTCCATGGCGTGGGCCACCATGTGGAAAATGGGCCCCGAGTGGGTCGCGCAGCAGGCGAAGTGGGTCAGCGCGATGGTCCAGAACGGAACGCTTCGAAGCGCCGAGCCCGCGGTGTGAGGCGTCCCCGCGTCGCCGGGCGATGCCTCCCCGTGGGCGATAGTCCCCACGTCTTCGGGGTTGTTCCGGATTAAGAGGCCGGCCGGGATGACGACCAGCCACGCCAGGCCGCCCAGGATCAGCAGCGCGGTTCGCCAGTCGAATAGGGTGATGAGGAAGCGGGCGAGGGGGGACAGCACGAGGATCCCCAGGCCGTTTCCGGCCGAGACGATCGCCACGGCCAATCCCCGCCGCCCGCTGAACCACTTCGTGGCGGTGGACGTGAGGGGAACGTAGAAGGCGCTGACGCCGGCGCCCACCATGAGACCGAAAGTGAGGTAGAACTGCCAGAGGGCAGTGACCTGGCTCGACAGCACGAGCCCCAGCCCCAGGAGCGTTCCTCCCGCCAGGACGACCGCCCGGGTCCCGACCCGATCCGAGAGCATTCCGGAAACAAACGAGCCGAGGCCGACGATCAGCCAGTTGACGAGCGCGACGCTCCCGATGGCGCCCCGGCCCCATTTCATTCCATCCTCGAGGGGCTTGAGGAAGACCGCGAGGGAGAAGAGCGTCCCGATCGCCAGCGTGATGATGAGGAAGGCCGCCGCCAGCACCACCCACCCGTAGAAGAGCCTCTCGGAACGCACGGGGCCGATTGTCCCCGCGGGAACGTGCGCTGTCAACGGTCGTACCGCCGACGGTCCTCTCGGACAAAGCTCAAGAGCGCCAGCGAGAGCGCCATCGAGCCGGCAAGCGACATCCACGCCACCCGGTACCCGCCGAACCGCTCGACGACCCAGCCGAAGGTCGGAGGTCCCACCACGACCCCGAGCGCGGAGATGGCCAGCCCGAACCCCACGGCGGCACGGCCGCCCCGACGGCGCCTCCGAGCGGAAGGCCCGTCTGCTTCAGCCCCACCGCGGTGGCGCGCTGGGCCAGCGGGAACCAGGCGATCACGGCCTTCGTGGAGGTCGGGTTCAGGAGCCCGTATCCGACACCGGCCCCGATCATGAGCGCGATCAGGGCCGGGAAGGACCCGCCCAGCCGGCAGCCGCGAGGCCGAGGGTGATTACCGCCTCGCCCGCCACCATCATGCGCAGGATGCCCCACCGGTCGGCCAGCCAGCCCGCGGGGAGCGAGATGAGGATGGATCCCACGTAGTAGGCGGAAATGAACGAGCCCGCCTGGGTCAGCGAGAGCCCCAGATCCTGACGGATCAAAGGGGCGATGGCGGGGAGCCCCATGGGCCCCACGTTGGCGACGGTCTGGGCCGCCAGGATCAGGGCGAGCATCCCTCAGCGCACGTTCACTGGGGATGGGAGCGGAGGTAGGATTCCACGGCGCGAAGGTCGGCCTCCGTGTCCACACCGATGGTGGGCTCCGTGGTTTCGACGACCTGGATGGGGATGCCGTTCTCGAGGAAACGGAGCTGCTCGAGCCGCTCCGCCCGCTCCAGCGGCGAGGGGCCCAGGCGGTGGAAGGCATTCAGGGCCTCCCCGCGGTACGCGTAGAGGCCCAGGTGCCTCCAGTACGCCGGTCCGGCAGTCCCGTCCCGATCCAGCGGGATCGGGAGGCGGGAGAAGTAGAGCGCGCCGCCCCAGGCCGAGACCACCACCTTGACGACGTTCGGGTCCACGGCCTCCTCGGCGGTGGCGCGGATTCTGAGCGTGCTGACCTGCGCGTCGCGGCGGGTGAGGAACGGCTCGACGAGCTTCCCGATGTGGTCGGAGGTGATCAAGGGCTCGTCGCCTTGGATGTTCACGTAGAGGTCGGCGGCCCGCGCCCGGGAAACCTCCCAGATCCGGTCGGTGCCGGAGGGATGATCGGGCGAGGTCATCACCGCGGGGATTCCGAAAGCGCCGCAGACGTCCACGACCTCCTGGGAGTCCGTCGCCACCAGGAGGTCAGTCAGGCGATCCGATTGTCGGGCCCGGCGATAGACATGGCAGACCATCGGCGTCCCGGCGATCTCGCGGAGCACCTTCCGGGGGAGGCGCGTCGAGGCCAAGCGGGCAGGAATGACGCCGAGGATTCTCAGGGAGGCCATCGGTCCAGCCCCTCAGGCGGCGAAGGCCTGGAGGGTGCGGAAGAGTGTCGGACGCGGGTCGGGGTCGGGCGAGAACGGAAAGAGCACCGGCTGGGTGAGGCCGGCTTTGGTGAAGGCCTCCAGGCGTCGGCGGCAGAAGTCTGCCGGTCCAACGATTCCCAGCCCGTCCAGGAAGCGCGGTGAAATCCGGCTCACCGCCCCTTGCCTGTCGCCGCCACGCCACGCGGTAGTGACCGCCTCCACATCGTTCCCGAAGCCGCAGGCGGTGAAGAACTTGGCGTAGGAGTCCACGATGCAGTACCCGGTGATGTCGCGGGCCAGCGCCGCGCGCGCCGGTTCCGGGTCGTCGGTGACCGAGGTCCGGATGAAGGCGGCGATTTCAAAATCGGCGAGGGTACGTCCGGCGCGTTTCGCCCCGATCTCGAGCTCGCTGATCGACCGGGGGACGGCCTCAGGAGGAATCCAGTTCAGCAGCACCCCGTCGGCGATCTCGCCGGCAAGCTGGAGCATGCGCGGGCCCAGCGCCCCCAGGTAGATGGGCACCGGCTTGGCGGGTGGCGGCTGCATCAGGCGGAAATTCTGGATCCGGTAACATCGCCCTTCGAAATTCACCCGCTCTCCGGCCAGGACCATCCGGATGACCTGCACCGCCTCCCGGAGCTGCTCGAGCGGCCGCTCGAAGGGGACGCCGTTCCACTGGCTGACGATGATCCGGCTGGAGATCCCCAGCCCCAGCCGGATCCTTCCGGGCGCGATTTGAGCGAGGGACGCGGCGGTCATGCCGAGGACGATCGGGGTCCGCGTCTGGATCGGGATGATGCCCGACGCCACGTTGATCCGCCCCGTGTGGCTGGCCAGGAGCGTCATCGTCGTGACCGCGTCCGGCCCGTTGACCTCGCCGGTCCAGAGCGTGTCGTAGCCAGCGGCCTCGGCCTGGGCGGCCAGCGCCGGGTAGTCGGGGAGGGGGAGCGCCTGAGTGAACGGGAGGGCCAGACCGAGCCTGCTCATGGTACTACTCGGTTTTGATCGCGTCGCGCGCCGCCTTGGCCCCTGCGGTCATGAAGCGCAGGTCGCCGAGGATCCCCATGAAGCGCCAGCCTTCGGCGATCCGGCGGTTCACCGTCTCAACCGTCGCGCAGTGGATGCCGGGCGGTATCCCGTGCTTCAAGGCGGACCGCTTGACTGCCTGCGCCGCCTCTTCGAACTCCCGGTGCGACGGCTCCAGCGACGGCGCCAGCCCCATGGAGGCGCAGAGATCGTTGGGACCGATGAAGCAGGCATCCACGCCTGGGACGGAGAGGATGTCGTCGATCTTCCTCACGCCGTCGATGTGCTCGATCTGGAGCACGACGATGATTTCGTCGTTGGCCCGCTGGTAGTAGGTGGTCGGGTCGGTCTTGAATGACAGGTGATGCCGCCCGCCCCCGAGGCTCCGGATGCCGGCCGGCGGATACTTGGCCGCTGCGACGACCAGTTCAGCCTCCTCGCGGCTTCGGACGTTCGGGGCCACAAAGCCCCAGGCCCCAGCGTCCAGCACCCGCTTGATGTTCTCCTCGTTGTTCCAGGGGATGCGAGCCATGGGTGCGGTCGGAAAGCGGCCGATGGCTTGAAACATATGAGCCATCTGTTCGAGATCGATCGGGCTGTGCTCGGTGTCCACCACCAACCAGTCGAACCCGAGGGCCGCGATCGCCTCCGCGCCGATCGGCTCGGCCAGGTTCAGCCAGGTGCCGACCGTGGGCCTTCCTTCCTTCAGCTTGCGCTTCACGGGATTCGGCGTCATCCATCCCCTCCGGGGTGCCAGGCAAAATGCGCCCCTATGCTACACGCCGGGCGTTCGGTCGCGCAACCAAGCTCGACCGAGCCGGGCGGGTGGCACGGCGAGCGGGAGCCCCCCGGCGCCCGCAGCGTAAGGGGTCCCACCGGGGGATGGGTGGAGCGAGGACGACGGGGGCTGCTCGCCGGGACAGGACCCGCCCGGCCGGGCTTTCAGAACGACCGGATCAGGCGCTCCACCCGCTCGTCGTGGGACTGGAAGGGATCCTTGCAGAGAATGGTCTCGCGTTCCGGGTCGTTGAGCTTCAGATAGACCCAGTCCACGCGGTAGTCCTTCCCCTTCAGGTTCGCCTGGCGGATGAACTCGCCCCGGAGCCGCGCCCGCGTGGTTTGGGGCGGGGTGTGCTTCGCGCGCTCGATGGTGTCGTCGTCGGTGATGCGATCCACCTGGTCCCGCTTGACGAGCCGGTAGTAGATGCCGCGGTCGGGGCGGATGTCGTGATACTGGAGGTCCATCAGCGAGACCTTGGGGTCGCGCCACGAGAGGCGGTTCTTCACCATGTAGGCTTCGATCCACTGCTTCTTGATGACCCAATCCAACTCGCGGTCGAGCTGCATCGGGTCGTCACCGAGCTTCTCGATGACGTCCGTCCACCGGGCCAGGACATCCTTAGTGATCGGGTCTGGGTCGACGGTCTCGACGTAGCGGGTGGCGTGCTCGAGGTACTCGCGTTGGAGCTGGAGCGGCGTGATGGTCTGGCCATCCTTCAGTTTGATCGTTTCGCGAATCGACGGGTCGTGCGAGATATCCCGGATGGCCTGCACCGGCGACTGCAGACTGAAGTCCTTGTCGAAGTAGCCGTCCTCGATCATGTCGAGCACAAGCGCCGTGGTGCCCACCTTGAGGTAGGTCGCCACCTCCGACATGTTGGAGTCGCCGACGATGACGTGCAGTCGCCGGAACTTCTCGGCGTCCGCGTGAGGCTCGTCCCGCGTGTTGATGATAGAGCGAGAGGAAGTCGTGGCCCCCGAGATCTCCTGGCAGATGTGCTGGGCCCGCTGGGAGAGACAATAGTGGAACCCCCGAGGGGTCTGGAGGACCTTGCCGGCTCCGGCGAAGATCTGGCGGGTCACGAAGAAGGGAATCAGCGCTTCGGCCAGCCGCTGGAACGAGACGTCGCGCGAGACCAGGTAGTTTTCGTGGCAGCCGTAGGAGTTCCCCGCGGAGTCGGTGTTGTTCTTGAACAGCAGGATATTGCCTGAGATCCCGTCTTCCCGAAGTCGCTTCTCCGCCTGATGGAGCAGATCTTCGACAATCCGTTCGCCGGCCTTGTCGTGGATCACGAGCTCCTCGATGTTGTCGCACTCGGGGGTGGCGTACTCCGGGTGAAACCCGGTGTCCAGGTAGAGGCGCGCGCCGTTCTCGAGGAAGACGTTGGCGTTGCGGGCGCCGGGGATGACCTTCTCGAAGAGGTAACGGGCGACGTTATCCGGCGACAGGCGGCGCTGCCCGTTGAGGGTACAGGTGAGCCCGTACTCGTTCTCGAGCCCGAAAATGCGGCGCTTCATCTTGCCTACAGCTTACCGGCCGTGGGTGCCGGTGCGCAAGTTCTACCTGCTTCCTCCAAGAAGCTGGCTGAGCGCCTCGGGCGGGAGGCGGCGAAACTTGCGCCGCTCCTTGTCCTTGGTCCGATCCAGCACCGCCACCTCCAGATCGAGCTCGGTGAGCGCTTTGCTCTGGGTCACCATCAACGCTCGGACCCCGAGCTGCAGGGCCTCCTGCAACGCCAACCCCTCCCGGTAGTTATCTTTGAGGAAGCGCCGGATTTCGTCGGCCTGGCCGCCCATGGCCGCGTAGTTGTGCTCGTCCTCGATGGTGCCGTCGTACAGGATGTGGTAGATCTCGTTCTTGGATCCGTTCGCCTCCGCCACCTCCACCACCAGCACCTCGACCTCGAAGGGCTTGATATCCTGGGTGAAGATGTTCCCCAACGCCTGGGAGTAGGCGTTGGCGAGCGCTTTGCCCGTCACGTCGCCGCGGCTGTAACTGTACCCCTTCATATCCGCGTGCCGTACCCCGCCGATGCGGAGGTTCTCGAACTCGTTGTACTTCCCCACCCCCGCGAAGGCGATGCGGTCGTAGATCTCCGAAATTTTGTGGAGCAGCGTCGAGGGATTCTCCGCAACCAGGAGCACGCCGTCCCTGTACTCGAGCGCGACGATGGATTTCCCCCGGGAGATGCCCTTGCGGGCATACTCCGCTTTGTCCTTCATCATCTGCTCGGGGGACACGTAGTAGGGCAGAGGCATTATAGTCGGCCTTTACGCTCGGCTAACAGTTCCTCGCAGGCGCGGCGCACCTCGTCCTCTGGCACCACGCCGAAGCCGTCGCGCGTGATGGTTTTCACGCTTGGGAAGATGCCGCGGATCAGGTCCGGTCCACCGGTGCCGATGTCCTCCTCGGCGGCATCCATCAGTGCCTCCAGGGCGCCGCGAAGCGCCTCCGCCTTCGACATATCCTTTCGGTAACCCTTCTTGAGGGAGTCGCGCGCGTCTTTCCCCCCGGAGCCCTGAGCGAAGTACTCGGCCTCCTCGTAGCGGCCGCCGGTGATGTCATACTTAAAGATCCGGCCGATCCCGTCCTTCTCGTCGAACCCCGCAAAGATCGGCACCGCGACGAGACCCTGCATGGCCGCGGGCAGGTTCATACGGATCATCTGGGCCAGGCGATTGGCCTTCCCTTCCAGGGAAAGGGCCGCCCCTTCCACCTTCTCGTAGTGCTCGAGCTCGGTCTGGAAGAGCCGGGCCATCTCCATGCTCGGCCCGGCGGCCCCCGCGATGCCGATTCCGGAGAGCTCGTCGGCCTTGGAGATCTTGTCGATCTTCCGGTGCGCCACCTGAAACCCCTCGGTGGCCTGCCGGTCGCCCGCCATCAGCACGCCGTCCCGGTATCTGACGGCCAGGATCGTCGTGCCGTGAGGGGCGGCAAAGGGGGGCGACTCCTCGGCAGAGCCGGGGCAGAGCGTCGGGAGCAGATGGGGCGACGTGGCCCGCAACAGCTCGATGAAGCTGGCGTTCCCGTAGTCACGAAAGGCAGCTTGCCACCGCTCGTCCGTCATGTTCTCACTCGCGTTGGGCCGCCGGGAGCGGCCACTAAACGCCGAAGTTGGGGCGAGAGAGATTTTGCAGCAGGTCGGCGGCCGTGGGGGATTCGTTGAGGAGCTGCCGCACGTGGGCTTCCGTGCCCCGGAGCGGCTCCAGCATGAAGATTTTCTTCAGCGGCCCCTCCTTCAGGTCGAAGATCACCGAATCCCAGGACGCCGACACGATCTCTTCCGAGTATTTCTGCAGGCACAGCCCCCTGAAATAGGCGCGCGTATCCTTAGGGGGGTCGTAGATGGCCTTGGACACCTCGTCGTCGGTGACGATGCGGTCCACGGCCTCCGACTCTTCGAGCTTCCCGTAGAGGCCCTTGCCGGGGCGGATGTCGTGGTACTGGAGGTCGATCATCGCCACTCGGGAGTCGTTCCAGGCGAGGCCGTGCTTGGCGATGTAATTCTCGATCAGCTGACGCTTGATGACCCAGTCCAGTTCGCGCGCAAGCGTCATCGGGTCCTCGGCGAGCCGGTCCAGGACGGACTCCCACCGCGCCAGCATGTCCCGCACCCACGGTTCCTCCTCCCGGTCGCGGTAGTAGCGGTGCGCCAGCTCGAGGAACTGCCGCTGGACATCCACGGCGGTGAGCGTGCGGCCGTCCTTGAGCCGGAGCGGTTCCCGGCAGGCCAGGTCCCGCGACACCCGCCGGTAGGCGAGCACCGGGCTGTCCAGCGAGAGGTCGCGGTCGATGAAGTCGTCCTCGATCATGCTGAGCACGATGGCCATCGTGCCGACCTTGAGGTAGTTGGCCACCTCGCACATGTTGGCGTCCCCCACGATGACGTGGAGGCGCCGGTACTTCTCCGGGTCGGCGTGGGGCTCATCCCGCGTATTGATGATGGGGCGGCTGTGCATGGTTTCGAGCCCGACCTCGGTCTCGAGGAAATCCGCGCGCTGGGAGATCTGGTATTCGCACGCCTCGGTGTTGTTCTCGGTCCCCACCTTCCCGGACCCGGTGAAGATCTGCCGCGTCACCAGGAACGGCATGAGGTGCTGGACGATCCGGGCGAAGGGCACTTTCCGGTCCATGAGGTAGTTTTCGTGCGTGCCGTAGGAATTGCCCTTGGAGTCGGTGTTGTTCTTGTAGATCAGGATGCGCTGCTCGGGGGGCGAG
Organism: uncultured bacterium; assembly: GCA_964428805.1. GTDB lineage: Bacteria > Methylomirabilota > Methylomirabilia > Rokubacteriales > CSP1-6 > CAYRZF01. The sequence continues at coordinate 11,627 of CAYRZF010000056.1, forward strand.
ACCGCCTCCGCGCGGCTGCGGGAAAGATTCAGGATCCGCTCGCCGGCCTTGTCCCAGATGACGAGGTCGCGGGGATTGGTGCATTCGGGGGAGGAGTACTCGGGATGGGCGTGGTCCACGTAGAAGCGGGCCCCGTTCGAGAGGATGAGGTTGATGAGGCGGGACTCCTCCTTGGAGGGACCGTCCTTCTCTTCCATATACTCGAAGCCCCGGGCGTCGCGGAGAGGGCTCTCGGCCTCGTAGTCCCAGCGGATGCGCGAGGCGCGGTAGGTCTCGTAGCTGTTGATGAGGAGGAGCGAGGAGAGGATCGGGTTGAAGTCAGGCTGATTCTTGACCGTGATGCCGTACTCGGTCTCGATCCCCATCACCTTCGGGATGGCCATCCGCGCCTCGTCGGGATAATGAAAAAGGGGCGGAGGGTACGCCGGAACCTCCCCCCACCCCAGGGGCGTTACAGATACTGGCCTGTGTTGATCACCTGTTCAACGGCCCGCTGCTTGTCCTTGGACTCGCCCATCAGCGGCTTGACGTAGACGATGCGCTCGCCCTTCTTACCGGCGATCTTCGCCCAGTCATCCGGATTCGTCGTGTTGGGCAGGTCCTCGTTCTCCTTGAACTCTTCGCGGACCGCCGTCAGGAGGTTATCGAGCGTGATCCCCTTCTCGCTCGTCGCAATATAGCGCTTCAGGGCGATTTTCTTCGCCCGCCGCACGATCGACTCGATCATGGCCCCGGACGCAAAGTCCTTGAAGTAGAGGACTTCCTTGTCCCCGTTGGCGTAGGTGACCTCGAGGAACCGGTTCTCCTCGGTGAGCGCGTACATCTCGTCGATCGTCGAAGCGATGAGGCGCTCGAGGGTCGCCTGGATGTCCCCGCTGTGCTGGCGGCTCTCCGACTCTTGGATCGGGATGTCGGCGGTTAGATACTTGTGGAAGATGTCGGACGCCCCGTTCTTGTCGGGCCGCTCGATCTTGATCTTCACGTCCAGACGCCCGGGACGAAGGATGGCGGGATCGATCAGATCCTGCCGGTTGGAGGCGCCGATCACGATGACGTTCTTCAGCCCCTCGACGCCGTCGATCTCGGCCAGGAGCTGGGGCACGATTGTCGTTTCCACATCGGAGGAGATTCCCGAGCCCCGGGTGCGGAAGAGGGCGTCCATCTCGTCGAAGAACACGATGACGGGCACGTCCTCGGCAGCCTTCTCCTTGGCTTTCTGGAAGATCTCTCGGATCTTCCGTTCGGTCTCGCCGACGTACTTGTTCAGCAGCTCCGGGCCCTTGATGTTCAGGAAGTACCCCTTGATCTTTTCGCCCCGCCGCTCCGAGATCTTTTCCGCCAGGTTGTTGGCCACCGCCTTGGCGATCATGGTTTTGCCGCAGCCGGGGGGCCCGTAGAGCAGCACGCCTTTCGGCGGGGTGAGCTTGTGCTCCTTGTAGTAGTCGGCGTAGAGGTAGGGCAGCTCCACCGCGTCCCGGATGGATTCGATCTGGGTGGTGAGGCCGCCGATGTCTTCGTACGAGATATCGGGGACCTCTTCCAGCGTCAGGTCCTCGACCTCGCTCTTCGGGAGCCGCTCGAGCAGGT
>CAYRZF010000057.1:0-9011 GCA_964428805.1 uncultured bacterium
CTCTGGCGCTTTGCCGACACCTCGGGCTTCGACTGGTTCTCGGTGTCCGACCACTTCCAGGAGACTCCCCACCAGGGCGGCGACCTCGACTGCTTCGAGTCCGTCTCGACGCTGACGGCGCTGGCCATGGAGACCAAGAAAGTCCGCGTCGGTTGCCTGGTCTTCTGCGTCAATTACCGAAACCCGGGCCTCCTCGCGAAAGCGCTCTGCACGATCGACCATCTCTCAGGGGGCCGCGTCGAATGCGGCATCGGCGCGGGGTGGCACGAGCCGGAATACAAAGGCTACGGCATCCCCTTCGAGCGGATCGGGGTCCGCGAGGATCAGCTGGAGGAAGCCGTTCAGGTCCTGCGGCTCCTCTTCACCCAGCCCGTGTCCAACTTCAAGGGCCAGCACTTCCAGCTCAACGACGCGCGCTGCAACCCGAAGCCGCTCCAGAAATCGCTCCGGATCTGGATCGGCGGGCTCGGGGAGAAACGGACGCTCCGCGCCGCGGCTAAGTACGCCGATGGTTGGAACGCCCCGTACATCTCACCCGAAGAGTTCAGGCGGAAGAGCCAGATCCTCGACGACTGGTGTGTCAAAGAGGGCCGCGACCCGTCCCGGGTCCTCCGGACGGTCAATGTCGGCTTCTACATGGGCGCCACCGAGAAGGGGGCGAAGCGACAGCAGGACAGGATGAAGGCTCAATGGGGGGCCTCGCTCGAGCAGAAGATCGGCGGGTTCTTCGTGGGCACTCCCAAGCAGGTGGTGGACCGAGTCGCCGAATATCGCAAGGCGGGAGCGGCCCGCCTGAACATCGGGGTCAGGATGCCGTTGGACTGGGAGGCCCTCCACGCCTATGTAGAGGAGGTGCTGCCGGCCTTCCTCCCGAAGAAGAAAGCCGCGCGGAGGAAGAAGCGGCGCTGACGGCCTCTTGAAGCTCACCCGCCGGACGTTCCTGACACTTGCCGGACTGGCGGCCCTGGGCGTGACCACGCCCGCCTGCCGGCGGATGTTGTGGGAGATCCTGTTCTCGCCCGGGGCCACCCCTGTGCCTCCCCCCGCGCCGCCTGTGAACCCGTTCAGGATGGGTGGGAAGAGCCTCGTTTCCCTCGTCCACGGTGACGACGTTCCGCGGATGGTGAGCCGAGCACTGGACCTGCTCGGGGGAATCGACCGCCTCGGCCTCAGGGGAATGCGCACGCTGGTGAAGCCCAACGTCGTCTCGGGTGAGCCACCTCCGGCCACCACCGACCCTCGGGTCGTGGGTGCGGTCATTGAGCTCGCGAAGGCTGCGGGAGCCTCGACGGTGTCCGTGGGGGATATGTCAGCGGTCCTGGCACTCCCCACGCGCCCCAACCTCGACCGAACGGGGATCACAAAGGTCGCCAGCGACGCCGGCGCAGAGCTCCTGGCCTTCGACGAGGCAGCGTGGGTGGAGGTGGAGCCCCCCGGCGTCGAGTTCGCCACACGGGTGTATGTCGCGAAGGCCGCGTACGAGGCCGAGCGCCTCCTGAGCGTCCCGGTGATCAAGACCCACCGAAACGCGAGCTTCAGCTGCGCGCTCAAGAACAGCGTCGGGTGTGTCCACGGGAAAAACAAGCCGTGGGCCTACGGTTCGGCGGGGTGGGAGCCTGCCGTGGCCGAGCTGAACCTAGCCGTGCGCCCTCACCTCTACGTGGTGGATGGGCTCCAGAGCATGGTCAAGGGCGGCCCGTGGTCCGGCGAGGCGGCGCCGACCAGGGTCATCCTCGCGAGCGGCGATCCCATCGCAACGGACGTCATCGCGCTTGGGTTGATCAAGGCCTTCGGGCGGTGGGAGCCGGTGACCGAAAAGGGGGTCTGGGAGCAAACCCAGATCCGGCGGGCCATCGCCCTTGGGCTGGGCGCCCGCGGACCCCACGAGGTGGAGCTGTTGGCCGAAGACTTGACCGGAGATGACCCTCAGTTCCGCCGACTGGTCGGCGACATCCGGCGACACGTCGGGATCGGCGGGAGCCGGAGTTCCGCCGCGTCCTGATCTGGTACACTAGCTCCATGTTTGACCGGGCCCAGGATCCGGAGCTGTTCAAGAGCATCTTCGAGCGGACGCAGGTGCGGCGCAAACCCCTGCGGGGGATCATCGCCGGCTACCACGTCCTCCCGTACATCCTCGTCGGTCCGCAGGAGGAGCAGCAGCAGCGTTCCGTCGAGATCCGGGGAAAGATCCGCGTGTCGCCCCGCCTGGTCCTCGCCCCCGGGCATTCCAGCCAGACGTACGGGGAACTGTTCCAGGATCCAGAGGTCATGGACCAGGCGCTCGTGGCGCGGGTCTTCAGCTTCCTGTACACCTCCCGGCACCAGGTCACGCTCGAACACGAGGATCTCAAGATCACGCGGAGCGAGCGGGACCCCGAGGCGCAGATCCATCGAGCGCTGGACGAACTGATGCGGCGGGAGGTCATCGACACGGGGGTGATCCTCTGCCCGCGCCTCAGGTTCTATCCCATTTCGATTGACCGCTTCATCACCGAGATTCTCGACGAAGAGTTCCGCTGATCATGGCCGACCTGACCTTCGCGCTGACCGACGAGCAGCGGGCCCTGAAGGCCGCGGTGTACGACCTCTGCCGGCAGTTCGCCCCCGAGTACTGGCGCGAGTTGGACGCCAAGCGGGAGTACCCTGAGGCGTTTGTCAACGCGCTGACCAAAGCCGGGTACCTCGCGGCGCTGATCCCTCAGGAATACGGCGGGGCCGGGCTGTGCGTCCTCGAGGCCTCCCTCATCCTCGAGGAGATCAACCGCTCCGGGGGGAACGCCGCAGCCTGCCACGCGCAGATGTACATCATGGGGACGCTCCTCCGCCACGGCTCGGAGGAGCAGAAGCGCCGCTACCTCCCCAAGATCGCGACCGGTGAGCTACGGCTCCAGGCGTTCGGCGTCACCGAGCCGAACGCCGGCTCGGATACCACGAAGCTCCAGACGACGGCGGTGCGCCGGGGCGACAGGTACGTCGTGAACGGCCAGAAGATCTTCATCTCTCGCGTGCTCCAGTCGGACCTGATGCTGCTCCTCGCGCGCACCACTCCCGTGGATCAGGTGACAAGCAAGACCGATGGGCTCAGCGTGTTTCTGGTGGATATCCGCGGGATCAAGGGGCTCGAGGTGCGACCGCTCAGGATGATGATGAACCACTCCACCAACGCCCTCTTCTTCGACAACATGGAGATCCCGGCCGAGAACCTCATCGGCCGGGAGGGAAAGGGCTTCTCCTACATCCTCGACGGCATGAACGCCGAGCGCATTCTGGTGGCGGCCGATTCCATCGGCGACGGCCGCTGGTTCATCGAGAAGGCCGTAGCCTACTCAAGCCAGCGCGTCGTCTTCGGCAGACCCATCGGGGCCAACCAGGGCGTCCAGTTCCCGATCGCGAAGGCGCACATGGCGGTCGAGGCGGCCGACCTGATGCGGCTCAAGGCCGCCCGGCTCTTCGACGCCGGCCAGCCGTGCGGCGCTGAGGCCAACATGGCCAAATACCTCGCGGCCGAGGCGGCCTGGGAGGCGGGCAATGCCTGTATCGACTGCCACGGCGGCTACGGCTACGCCGAGGAGTACGACGTCGAGCGTAAGTTCCGCGAGACGCGCCTCTATAAGACCGCCCCCATCAATAATAACCTCGTGCTGGCCTACATCGGGGAGCACGTCCTCCGCATGCCCCGCTCCTACTGAAGAGCCTGAGACCCCATGAGCACGCTGGGCATTCTCGTGGGCGGGGGACCGGCGCCTGGCATCAACGCGGTGATCGCAGCCGCCACCATCGAGGCCCGGAACAGCGAGGCGCGCGTAGTCGGCGTGTTCGAAGGCTTCAAATGGCTTGCACGGGGCGACACCACCCACGCCCAGGAACTCACGATCGACGACGTGTCCCGGATCCACGTCGAAGGCGGCTCGATCCTCCGGACCTCACGGGAGAACCCGGCCAAATCCCCCGACTCGCTTCGGAACGCGACCGAGGCTCTCGACAAGCTCCGCATCACCCACCTCCTGACGATCGGTGGAGACGACACGGCCTTCGCCGCCTCGCGCCTGGCTGAAGCCAGTCACGGCCGCTTGGCTGTCGCCCACGTGCCCAAGACCATCGACAACGACCTGCCCCTGCCCCACGACATCGTCACCTTCGGATACATGACCGCGGTCAACCTGGGCAAAGAACTCGTCTCCAATCTCATGCGCGACGCTGCGACGACAGAGCGCTGGTTTTTCGTGACTGTGATGGGACGCCGCGCGGGACACCTGGCCCTGGGGATCGGCGGGGCCGCCGGCGCCACGCTCACCGTGATCGGCGAGGAGTTTCCCGAACCCAAGATCCCCGTCCAGACGCTCGTGGACGTCCTGGAGGGCGCGATCATCAAGCGGCGCGCTCAGGGTCGGGATCACGGCGTCGCCCTGCTGAGCGAAGGGCTCGCCGAGAAGCTGGATCTCGCCACGCTGGGCGCGGTGGAGCAGGACGCCTACGGGAATGTGCGTTTGTCCGAGCTGGATCTGGGCCGCGCGCTGAAGGAGCGCGTGGCGGCGAGCCTCAAGGCGCGGGGGATCGACGTGACCATCGTCGCCAAGGACCTCGGCTACGAACTGCGCTGCGCGGCACCCGGCGGCTACGACACCCAGTACTGCCGGAGCCTGGGGTTCTGGGCCACTCGGTTCCTGCTGGAGGGGGGAACGGGGGCCATGGTCACCATTCAGGGCGGCCGGCTCGTCACCGTGCCCTTCCAGGAGATGCTCGATAGCCGCACCGGGCGCGTCAAGGTCCGCTACGTGGATATCAGCTCGGAATCGTACCGGACTCACATGGCCTACATGATCCGCCTGAAACCGGACGACCTGGAGGGTGGCCGCCTCGACGCGCTTGCCAAGGCCGGCAACCTGAACGAGGACGAGTTCAGGAAGCGGTTCGCCCCCCTGTTGGAACGGAGGACCAAACCCCGATGACCAAGCGCGCGCGGACCATGCTGAGGCAGATCGACCGGGCCACCCGGTCGTGGTTTCTTCCGGTCATCGGGCGAGATAAGGGACGCTTCATCGCCCGGCTTGTCGACCGCCACCGGCCGAAGCGGGCCATCGAGATCGGCTCACTCATCGGCTACTCCGCGATCGTCATCGCCGGAAACCTCCCACCCGGCGGCCGCCTCACCTCGATCGAGCTGAACCCCTACATGGCGAGGATCGCCGACAGGAACGCGACGGCGGCTGGGCTCAAGTCCCGCGTGCGGGTCATCGCGGGAGATGCCCGTCGCGTGCTCCCCTTCCTCGGGAGCCGCTTCGCCTTCGCCCTCATCGACGCGGCCAAGGAGGAGTATCTCGAGTACCTCCGGGCGCTGGAACCGCGGCTCGTCAAGGGCGCGTGGGTCGTGGCCGACAACACGAAGATCTTCGAGCGACAGCTGAGAGATTATCTCGCCTACGTCAGGCGGAGCGGCCGGTACGAGAGCCGGGCGCAAGACTTCGGCCAGGACGCCATGGAGGTGAGCCGCTTCCTCGGCTAGCCCGGGACTAACTCCCTCCGCTTGAGTTCTGCCGGGGGATCGCCTAGACTCGGGGCATGTCGGGACGGCCGTTTCTTCAGATTCCCGGGCCCACGCTGGTGCCAGAGCGCATCGTGCGGGCCATGTCCGAGTCCATCATCGATCATCGCGGCCCGAAGTTCGCCGCGCTCGTCCACGAATGCCTGGAGGGCCTGAAGGGGGTCTTCCAGACGGAGAAGGGGCAGATCGTGATCTACCCCGGCTCCGGCACGGGGGCCTGGGAGGCCTGCCTGGTTAACACGCTCTCCCCGGGCGATCGGGTGCTCGCCTGCGTGAACGGGCACTTCTCCACCGGCTTCGCGAAGACGGCGGCGGCCTACGGCATCGAGGTGGACCGGCTGGATCTCCCCTACGGCGCCGGCGTCCCGGCTGACCAGGTGGAAGAGCGACTCAAGGCCGACACCGCGCAGCAGCTCCGGGCCGTCCTTGTGGTTCACAACGAAACCTCCACCGGCGTGACCTCCAACGTGGCGGCGATCCGCACGGCGCTGGACCGGGCCCGGCACCCCGCCCTCCTCCTCGTGGATGTGGTCTCCTCGCTGGCTTCGATCGACTTCCGCGTGGACGAGTGGGGCGTTGACGTGGCCCTGACCGGTCCTCAGAAGGGACTGATGCTTCCTCCGGGGCTGGCGATCCTCGCCGTGAGCGACAAGGCGCTCCACGCGAGCGAGAAGGCCAAGTGCCCTCGCGCTTACTGGGACTGGGCCCCGGTCCTCGAACGCAACAAACGGGGCGAATTCCCCTACACGCCGGCCACGAGTCTCCTCTTCGGCCTCAGGGAGAGTCTTCACATGCTGAACGAGGAGGGGCTGCCCAACGTCTTCAAGCGCCACGCGCGGCTGGCGGAGGCCTGCCGGCGCGCGATCCGTGCGCTCGGGCTCCAGCTCCTCTGCCGGAACCCGGCCGAGTACTCGAACACCCTCACCGCGGTCATGATGCCGACGGGGTTCGACTCCGACGCCTACCTCGCCCACGCCTGGAAGACGCTCGAGGTCTCGCTCGGCGTCGGCCTCGGGGAGGTAAAAGGCAAGGTCTTTAGGATCGGCCACCTGGGGAGTCTGAACGAGCTGGACCTGCTGGGAGGCCTCGCCGGGGTGGAGCTCACTCTCAAGAGTTTCGGCGTGAACCTTCGCCTCGGCGCCGGCCTCGCGGCCGCCGAGCAGTATCTCCTGGATACCGCCCCGCCTCGCTAGCCGCCAGGCTCGCTTACCTGTGGCATGGACCCCGCCCTCGAAGCGGCGCTCAAGACGGCCAAACGCATTTACGTGACAACCTGGAGTCCGTCCGGCAAATCCGGGACGGTGCCCGTTTGGTTCATGGCCAAGGAAGGATGCGTGTACTTCACCACGCTGCGGGCGAGCCTCAAGGCGCGTCGGATCAAGGCCACCGGCCGGATCAGGGTCCACGTCGGCTCCCCGGACGGGCCAGCCTTCGACGGGAAGGCCGCGCCCATAGACGATCGACACGCTCTCGAGCAAGAGATCCTTCAGGCGTATCGCCGGAAATATCCGATCCTCGTGCGGCTCTTCATGGGCCGCCGGATCCGGCGCCGGCTTGCCAGCAAAGAGAGCGTGGTGATCAAGATCACGCCGGAGGGATCGTGAAGACCCGGGTCCCGCTCGGCATCGCGATTCCCCAGATGTTCCTCGCCGGCCGCGTGGACACCCGACGGATTCGCGATTTTCTCACCCGGGCCGAGAGCCTGGGGTTCGAGAGCGCGTGGGTCCTCGAGCAGGTGCTCGGCTCGATCCCGAGTCTCGAGCCCCTCGAGCTCCTCACCTACGCCGCGGCGATCACCGAGCGCATGCGCCTGGGCGCCGCGGTGCTCCTGGCCGCCTTGCGCAGCCCGGTCCACCTCGCCAAGAGTCTGGCGACGCTCGACCACCTGAGCCGAGGCCGGTTGATCGTGGGGGTCGGACTCGGCGCAAACCCGCGCGTCTATCCGGCCTATGGGATCTCCGCCGACCGTCGCGCCGCGCGCTTCGCCGAGGCCATTCGGCTGATGCAGCGCCTCTGGACCGAGCCCCGCGTCACGTTCGACGGCCAGTTCTGGAAGCTCGACAACGCCGCCATGGAGCCCAAGCCCTTGCAAAAGCCGCATCCGCCGATCTGGTTCGGCGCGCATCACCCCCTGGCGCTGCAGCGCGCGGTCGAGATCGGCAGCGGCTTCATCGGCGCGGGGTCGATCTCGACCAAGCAGTTCATCGAGGAAGTTCAAACGCTCCGCGCGCTCCTGGAGAAGGCCGGGCGAGACCCCGCGACCTTCGCCGTCGGCAAGCGCGTCTACGTCGCCGTGGCGCAGGACCGAGGGCACACGGCGAAGCGGCTCGGCGAATGGTTCGGCGCGTTCTACGGCAAACCGGAGCTTGCCGAGCGCGTATCGGTCTGGGGGGCGCCGCAAGAGTGTCTCGACCGGCTGGCGGAGATCGTGACCGGCGGGGCCAAGTTCCTCATCCTCAACCCCGTGTTCGACGAGCTGGAGCAACTAGAGCTGTTCGCGGCGGAGATCGCACCGAAACTCTAGCGGACCAAATCAGTCCGCGTACACTTCGACCGTGTACCTATTGGGGTCCTTGAAGTAAATCGCCCACCGCCCCCGGCGCCCGGTCAGCCGGACCCGCGTCGTCTTCAACCGATCGCGGAGAGAGCGGAACCGCCTCCGGTCCACATGTGGTCCAGCCCCCCGGCCTCCGGATCAAAGCGCTCGGCCACTCGGCGGAAATCGAGAACGTCGGCCCCACCCGGGCTCCTGAGAAACACCATGCCGCGGTGGCGAAAAGCCACGCGGAGCCCGAGCACGTCGGTGTAGAATCGCTCGGTCGTGCGGAGATCACGGGTCTTCAGCGAGAGATGGCGAAGCCCCACAGGACGGGCTAGCTCCGCGTGCGGCCGATATCGGGCGGGACCTGGTAGAGGTACTCGTGGAGGTAGCGGATCTCCTCGCCCTTGTGTTCGATGTCAACCCGCAACAGATCACGGATCGAGATCATGGAGAGGATACGACCTTCGCTCACGATGAGCAGGTGGCGGATGTTGGCCTGGTCCATCTTGCGCATCGCCGACTGGTAGTCCTCGTCGGCGTCGGCGACAACGAGGTCCTTCGTCATGACGTCCCCGACCGGCGTCCGGCCGGGATCGAGCCCAGCGTTCACCACGCGGCGCACGACATCCCGCTCGGAAAACACCCCGGCCAGCTTGTCGCCGTCGAGGACGGTGACGATCCCGACGTTGTGGGTGGCCATCACGCGCACCGCCTCGGCCACCGTGGCGCTGCGCTGAACGGTGAAAAGAAATCCGTCGCGCATGATCTCTCGAATTTTCTTCATCGCCGCACCTCCCGCCAGGCCGGAGAAGGGCTAATCTTCAAGGATGAACGTCACCTCGACTGTGGCCCGGTATTCCGTGATCTTCCCCTTCTCAATGCGGGCCTTCTGTTCCAGGACGTGGATGCCGGTAAGGTTCCTGAGAG
>CAYRZF010000057.1:9111-11863 GCA_964428805.1 uncultured bacterium
GAGACGCGCCGATGATCTTGGTGACTCGAGCGACAGCCATGGCTTCCCCTCCTTGTGTTGTCCCGCTACGCGCCGGGGGAATTCCTGCAGCTCAATGGGATTGGCCAAATTGACTCTGATGGGGGTCTTCATAGCGGCCTCCCGAGTGAGAAGGAAACCAGGGGCCGATCCAGGGGCATCGCTGCCTCCCCTGATGCTGGACTTTAGGGTGTGGGGGGGACTCTATGGCAGCCCAGGGCGGCTGTCAAGGAGCTTCTTGGCTAGGCCGAGCGATGCCGAGAGCCGTGTAAATTCGCCAATCGCTTCGTCCTCTTTCGGCCCGAAGCGGTAGATGAAATTTCTCAGATAGCTCACCGTTTGTGCTTCGTCGAGTCCCGTATCCCGTCTCCTTGCCGCGATCTCCGGAAGTGAGGCCATGGCACGGCTCAGCGCCCTGTCCAGCGCGCGCTCCAATTCGACGCCGAGTTCCTCCGGAAGCCTCCGCGTGATCGCCCAGACCGCGAAGACACACGGAAGCCCCGTCCAGGCTGTCCACTCGGCGGCGAGGTCGGTGCAGTAGTCAAACCCTGTGCCCTGCGCCCGCGCCCGGAGCGCCTGGTCCCCTATCAGCAGGACGCCGTCAACCCCGTCCGCGATCCTCCCCCAGCGCACCCCGGTGACGCCGTACCGGAGCTCGAACAGGAGCTTAAGAATCTGAACCGAGGTCGATGTCTCCTCGGTCACGCCGAGCATCGCGCCGTTGAGCGCCGGAAGCGGACGCTTGCTGAACACCAAGACAGAGCGGGCGGCCCCCGGCGTGGCAATCCCGAGACGGAGCCGGCGAACGGACTCGCCGAGCGCGATCAGATCGGCGAGCGGAACAGGCCCTGCGTCGAGCCGCCCCGCCGCGACGGCCGAACCCAGCTCGCGGGGCGACAAGGACACCGTCTCGACGCCATCGAGGTAGGCAAAGAACGGCTCGCAGTTGAGATAGGGAATTCGGCCGACCTTCAATCTCACGTTAGGTCCCGGCCCATGGTTCCGGCACGATTCTAGCACGATGACGAAGCCGCGCAGGATCCCACCCACTTGACGCCCCACGGCACCCGTCATAGGGTTCCGGTATGACCAACCCCCGCATAGCAGGTGTCCTCGTGGCGATCCTCATGGGAGGGCTGACGGGCTGCACGACGATCTACCAAGCCGCCACCGACGAACGCCCCCTCTCCGTGTTCGTGGACGACGAGGTTGTCACCACCAAGATCAAGAAGGGGTTCCTCGATGCGGTTCCGAAGGCCTTGAGCCTCAGCGTGTTCTGTCATCAGGGGCACGTGGTGCTCGCGGGCGCCGTGCCGGACTCGCGGATCGGAGAGCAGGCCGTCGCCGTCGCGCGCGCCGTCGAGGGCATCGTGGCGGTCAAGTCATTCCTCGATCTCAAGACACAGTGATGAGCCAGGCCGGGGGCCGTGCCCTCGGACACAGAATGTTATCGGCTTGTCCTTTTGTCACGTTTATCGACGGGTGAGACCGGACGGAAAAAGGAGAGCTCAGCCCGGGACCTCTTTCAGCCCCGCCGCGGCTCGCATCAAACTAACGCTGCGCCAATGCGGAAATCCTCGTTCTGCCACCCCTCGGCTGGCCCGAGGTTGTTGCTCGATTTCACAAGGGTGCCGGAGATTGGCGAGCGGCTTGCATTAGAGTCTGGTGACAGATCCGTCGGCTGTGGGGTGCCTTATGAACCGGGTTCCTCTCGACGAGCGTCGCCGGCTCTTTCTCGCGCGGCAGCGGGCCCGCCAAGCAATGCAGGCTGAGCTCCTTCAGCCCGTTCCCGAACAGTCTCTTTCGCTTTCCGCCCTGTCTCACCACCGTATGCGATTCGTTGTTGAAGCGGTAGTGATCGCCCTGCTGCTGGGCCTAGGGTTCATCACCTTGCACGCGGTAACCTTCCATCCTCCGACGTCCATCGTCGAAGCCCTTCTCCCCCACTTCTAGCGTGGCACGCCCGTGTGGCTCAATCTCGCGATACCGGCCCTGACGGCCCTGGCGCTCCTCAACATCGCGCTCATCTACTATCCGGTATCGCGACGCATGCGGTTTCTGGTCGGCGCCAGCCTAGCGGGCCTCTCGTCTTTGGTCCTGAAGGACTGGATCGAAGGGCTGCTGTATCTCGTCCTCATGCCGTAGGGCCCTCCCCCCTCCCTGCCCCCTGGCCGTCAAGCTGAGAGTGACAGTCTCCTCGACACTGTGACACATTCCTTCCCTCCCGTCTGTCTGCGGCCTCGGCAAAAAACCGTTAACTTCGGTATTTGTGAATATTCCTCAAGCGTTGGCACCCCATTTGCTGTTGACTGGATTCAGTCCTCCCAATCGCGGAGAAAAGACCGATGAAACGCCGTCACGTTAATCAGGCACACCTGGACATCAGGGCGCAAGCTCGCCGCCGATCCCCTCCCGCTGAGGTCGGCGTGCGCATTGGTCGAACTCCCGACCGCCTAATCGAATGGGAGGGGAAAGTGGTGGCTTTGGACCGATCCCGGGTGAAAGTGAGGTTGGAAACAAAGAAACCGGGCCCACCTGAGGGGTCGAATGTTTGGCTTCAGTTCGGTCCCCCCCGGAGGGAATCTCCCATGGTCTTTGGGGGAATGGTGTGGGGAGTAGATGCTGGCGCCTTGATCACGGTTCTTCTCAGCCTGACTACCAGTGAATTCCATAGCCTTAAGAGCCTTGTGACCAAGTTGTTAACTGGAGAAACCACGGTCGCCCCGCCGCGCCC
>CAYRZF010000057.1:11963-13168 GCA_964428805.1 uncultured bacterium
GAGCCCTCAGACGTGAACCTGGCCCAGCAGGCGCAGGCCCTTGCAGACCGGGCCGACTACGAGGGGGCATGGAGACTCTACTATCAAGCCCTCCAGGCCACGCCGGAGGACGTCTTGCTCTGGTACGGCCTGGGGGTGACTCTGAGCCACCTGAACCAGCCAAAAGAGACGGAGGAGGCGTTCCAGCATGTGGTGCGCCACGGCCGGCCCGACTCCGAGGAGGTCAGGTTGGCTCGGCGGTGGCTCGTTGACGCTGGAGTGCTGGCTGAACCGGTGGCCTCCACCCCCGTCGTGGAGCCCGTCCGCGACGTACGGGGAGACAGGGCAGCGGTGAAGCGGACCGCGACGCGGCGGGCGGCGGAACCAAGCCACGCGCCGGTCCAGCCGCCGGGCCCCCTGCCCTCGGAGACGAGCCCGGCCCGGCAAGCGGAGGCACGGGTCACGCCGGTCCCGCCGCGCCCTGAGCCCTCAAACGTGAACCTGGCCCGGCAGGCAGAGGCGCTTGCGGCTCGGGGTGACTACGAGGGGGCGTGGAGACTCTACTATAAAGCCGTCCAGGCCACGCCCGAGGACGTCTCGCTCTGGTACGCCCTCGGGGTGACCGCCGGCCATCTTAGCCAGCGAAAAGAGCCTGAGCAGCCGTTGCAGTACACGGCGCGCCACAGCCAGCCGCATTCCAAGGAAGTCAGGCACACGGACCGCGCGCTCATGAGCGCTGGAGCACTGGCTGAATTGGCGGCCCACACTCGTGTTGCGGATCCCGCCGGCGATGTACGGGGAGACAAGGCGGCAGTGAAGGGGAACGCAGCGCGGCGGGCGTCCGAACCGGGCCGGGCGGAGGTCCAGCCGCCGCGCTCCAAGCCCTCGGAGCCGAGTCCGGACCGGCGGGCGGAGGCGCGGGTCACGCAGCGAGATTACGAGGCGGCGTCCGCCCGCAGTGCTCCACGCCATCGAATCGATGGCGAATCAATGACCAAGGATGAACGAGAGCGAGCCTTGCTCGCCTTGATTGAGGAAGGCTACAAGATGCCACCGAGCAGGACAGAATTGATCGCCAGGGTCATGCAGATTAGAAACAGCGGAGACAAGGAAAAGAGTAGGGCATCAAAGAAGACACGAAGACGCTTGTAACTCGAATAAATGTTGGATTTGAATGGCGGGGTCGACGGGATTTGAACCCGCGACCTCTGGATTGACAGTCCTAT
>CAYRZF010000058.1:0-9259 GCA_964428805.1 uncultured bacterium
ACGCCCAAGCGTGCAGCGGATGGCTGCTAATGGGACTGGCTGAGGATCTCCCGCACTTCAAGGAAGGCAGCTGCGGCAACCCCCTCAACGCGCTCGAGAATCTGGAAGATACGGTAGGTGATGTACCCCAACACCACGACCTCGAATCCCACCAGGGCCAGCATCGCGGCCAGGAACCAATGCTCGGTCATCTTATTCGGGATTGTCGTAGGATCGAATCCGGGTGTCAACGTCCCGAATTGGGACGGGCACCCCTAGGCCTTGAGGTGTTTGGCGAAAAAGTCCAGCGTCCGCCGCCAGGCGTCCTGCGCCTCCGTCAGTCGATGGACATCCTTGCGCGTGTCGTTGAAGAAGGCGTGAGGAGCGCCGGTATAGATCTTCACCTCGCCGGGCTTGTTGTGCTTCTTGAGCGTTCCCTCGAGCCGCTTGACCTCGTCCTTGGTGATCCAGAAATCTTGGTCGCCGTAAACGTAGAGGATCGGGCACGCCAGGTTTTTCAGCGTGGCCTCGTCGGGGATCTCGCCGTAGTACGGGGCGGCGGCCCGGATGTCCTTGGTCCGGCAGGGAAGCAAGAGCGCATAGGAGCCTCCCATGCAGAAACCGGTGACCCCGATGCGATCCCCCCGGACCTCTTTCATCGCCTTCAGGTGCCGGACAGCGCCCAGCAGGTCCTTGACGGCCTCCTCGCGGTTGAGGGCCCCCATGAGCTTGCCGGCCTCGTTGGGGTCCGCCGCGACCTTGCCGTGGTAGAGGTCGGGGGCCAGGGACACGTACCCCTCGCGGGCGTACCGCTCCGTCACGTCTTTGATATGTTCGTTCAGCCCCCACCACTCCTGGATCACGATCACCGCCGGAAATGGCCCTGTCCCCTGGGGTTTCGCCAGGTACCCCGCCACGCGCTGTCCGTTTCGCGCGAATTCCATCATGCTGCCCATGATCGCCCCTCCTTCACCATCACTTCGCGGCTGCGGCCGGCCGGCCGGGAGCAATCTTCACGGTGACGACCCGCCGCTCGTCGGCCTCCAGGACCGTGAGGAGGTATCGGCCCACCCTGAACTCCTCTCCGGTGCGCGGCATCCGATGCAGCGTGGCCAGAATCATGCCGGCCACCGTCTCGTAGTCGCCGGTGGGGAGGTCCCACTCCAGGGTGTCGTTGACCTCCTGAATCCCCACCCGCCCGGCCACGCGGTAGGCGCCGTTGGGGAGCCGCTCGATGGTAGCTGGTGTCCGGTCGTGCTCGTCCCGGATCTCCCCGACGATCTCCTCGAGGATGTCCTCGAGCGTAATGATCCCGACGGCCCCACCGTACTCGTCAACGACCACCGCATGCTGGATCCGGCCCTTCTGCATCTCGCGCAGGAGGTCATCGACCCGCTTGGTTTCGGGGACGTACGTGGCCGTCCGCATCAGGTCTTTGATGAATGGCGTCGTTGCTCCCCGCCGGAGGAGATCCATGGCCGTCACCATCCCCACGACGTTGAGCACCCGGTCCCGGAAGACGGGGAGACGGGAAAAGCCGCGCTCCCGGGTCAGCGCGATCGCCTCGTCGGTGGTCGCGGTCTCGGGGAGGGCCGCGACGTCCACCAGGGGGACCATGACCTCCCGCACCGTCGTCTCCCCCAGGGAGAAGATTTTGTCGATCAGCTCCGCCTCCTGGATGGTGACGTCCGCTTCCTCCGGCTCCATCTGGAGGACCAGCTTCAGCTCTTCGCGAGACACAAAGTGCCTGAGGAGCTCCCGCCGTCGCCCCGCGAGCGCCAGCACTCCCTCCACGATCTTGCTCGCCGCCCAGGTCATCGGCGTCAGGATCCAGGCGGTCCAGGCGAGAGGTCGGAAGAGGCGGAGGATCAGCCCCGTCGCCCACTGCTGGGCGATCGCCTTGGGGATCACTTCCCCCAGGATCAGCATGATCGGGGTCAGGCCGAACGTGACGACCAGGAGTGCGGCGCCGCCCAGGTAGGGGAGAAGGGCCCAGGTCGCCACCGAGGCGGCAACGATGTGGGCCGCGGGAACCCCCATCTTGGCTGCCGCGAGGATCCGTTCCGGGCTCGAGAACGCCTCCAAGTAGCGCCCGGCCACCCGGTGACCCCCTTCGGCCAGGTGGCGGAGCCGCATCCGGTTGGCGCCCAGAAAGGCCATCTCCGCGGCCGAAAAAAAGGCGGTCACGAAGAGGGCGATCACGATCAGCCAGACGGCGATCATGCGAGGGCCTTGTTGGGCGTCGTGGTCCTGAGGGTCACGAGAACCTCGACGACCCGCGTACGCTCTACCCGTTCCACCGTCACCGTCACTTCGGGGGTCTCGATCCGTTCACCCCGGCGGGGGATCCGTCCGAAGAGGTCGAGCACCCACCCACCGACGGTCTCGTAGGCGTCGCTCGACAACGCGAGCCCGGTGACGCTGTTCAGCTCGTCGATGGGGAGCTTCCCCGAGACCCTGAAGGTGTGGGGATCCACCGCCTGGATCAGCCGTTCCACTTCGTCGAACTCATCGGCGATCTCACCGACGAGCTCTTCCAGAATATCCTCGAGGGTGACGAGACCCGACGTGCTTCCGTACTCGTCCACCACAATGGCCATGTGGAGCTTCTTGGCCTGCAACTCCCTGAGGAGGGCGTCCACCCGCTTGGACTCCGGGACGAAGTAGGGCGGGTGCAGGTGGACCCGCAAGTCGAAATCCGGCGGTAACCCCCGAACGTAGGGGAGGAGCTCCTTCGTGTAGAGGATGCCCACGATCTGGTCGATGTTTCCCGCGTAGACCGGCACCCGCGAATGGAGGTTCTCCCGGAGCGACTCGAGGATCTGCTGAGGCGGCGTCGAGAGTTCCAAGCAGAACGTATCGGGGCGGGGGACCATCGCGGCGCGGACCAGGATGTCCTCCAGCTCGAGCGCCTTGTGGATCATCTCACGCTCGTCCCGGTCCACGATCCCTTCCCGCATCCCGACGTCCACCAGGGTGCGAAGCTCCTCGGTTGTGAGGAGGGGTTCCTTCCGCTCGCCTCCCAGGGCCCGAAGGGTGAGCGTCGTGAGGCCCGCGAAAAGGCCTCGCACCGGCGTGAGCAGGAGCGAAACCCACGCCACCGGGCGGCTGACCCACGTGGCAAAGCGCCCCGGGTTTTCCAGAGCAAGGGTCATCGGGAGGATTTCGCTGAAGACTGTGGTGAGGAACAGCATGGTTCCGATGGCGACGGCCAGCCCCAAGCGTCGGCCGAAGAGCTGCTCCGCTACGAAGGCTGCCAGGGAGGAGGCGCCGATGTCGATCAGCGTGATTCCCACCAGCAACGTGACCAGCAGGTCGTGGGGCCGGCTCAGCAACGGGGTCAGCGCGTCGGAGACCTCGGGGGTGTCGGCGAGGCGCCGGAGTCGGAGGCGTCCCAGCGAGAAGTAGGCGGCTTCGGCCCCGTTGAGCATGGCGGAGAGGCCGAGGAGAAAGGCGAGGCCCAGCAGCCCGAGGAAGAGCGACTTATCCATGAAAGTGCTCAAAGCCCTGGCCGACGTCCACGGACTTCCCGGCGGCATCCAGGAATTGAACGCCCGGCGTCCCCGGGGCGATTTCGCCGATCACCGTGACCGCCGCGCCCGTGGCGGACTTGAGGCCCGCGGTGAGGGTCTCGATCGCCGACCGGTCGGCGGTGAAGAGCAGCTCGTAATCCTCTCCGCCGGTGGCGGCCAGCTCCACCGGGTCGAGGCCCAGGGCCGTCGCCACCGCCCTCGTCGAGGGGGCGACGGGAAGACGAGCCAGCTCCACCCGGGCCGTCACGCCGCTCTCCTCCGCGATGTGGCCGACGTCGGTGGCGAGGCCATCCGAAAGATCGATCAGGGCGTGGACGCCGTTGGCAGTCCCTAACCACGTCCCTTCCGAAACTCGCGCAACCGGGCGGAGGTGGGCCTGAGTGACGTCGGCGAGCACGTCTTGGGGGAGATCCGGCCGTTCCTCCGCCTCCAGTACCGCCAGGCCGGCGGCGGAGCGACCGAGAGTGCCCACGACCGCGATGAGGTCTCCCGGCCGGGCGTCGGAGCGGAGGCGCAGCGGGCCCGTCTTTTCACCCAGGAGTGTCACGTTGGCGATCCAGCCGGTGGGGGAGGCAGAAGTATCTCCGCCCACGACTCTGACCCCGTGAGGGGCCGCGGCGGACGTGAGCCCTGCGTAGAAGAGATCAACCTCCTCCACCTCGGTCTTTTCCGGGCAGGCCAGTGCCACCACGGCGAAGCGTGGCGTGCCTCCCATGGCGGCGATGTCGGAGAGGTTCACCGCCATGGCCTTCCAGCCGATATCCGCAGGCCCGGCCGAGCGCCGGCGAAAGTGCACGTCTTCGATGACCAGGTCCGTCGTGACGAGGAGCCAGGCTCCCGGGGTTGGCTCGAGTACCGCGGCGTCATCGCCGATTCCCACGCGGACCCCGGGCCCTTCGGATCCGATCGTGTGGCGGATCCGGCGGATGAGTCCACGCTCCCCGAGCCGCTGGACCCTCATCCCGCCGCGGGCGCCGCCGGCGAGAGAAAATTCTTGAGGAGCGCCTTCCCCTGGTCCGTCAGGATCGACTCGGGATGAAACTGGACGCCCTCCACGGGAAAGCGGCGGTGACGGAGCCCCATGATCTCTCCGTCGTCGGCACGCGCTGAGACCTCCAGGTCTGCCGGGAAGCCTTCATCCAGTACCGCCAGCGAGTGGTAGCGGGTGGCCAGGAATCTGGGCGGCAGACCTCGAAACACGCCGCGCCCGTCATGGTCGATCTCCGAGGTCTTCCCGTGCATCTGCCGCTTGGCGCGGCTCACACGACCGCCGAAAGCCTGGCCGATGGCCTGGTGGCCGAGGCACACCCCCAGGATGGGGATGCTCTGGTGAAAGCGTTTGATCAGATCAAGGGAGATCCCTCCGTCGTCAGGGGTGCCCGGGCCCGGGGAGATGACGAGACGGTCGGGTCGGAACGCCTCGATCTCGTCGAGGGTGATGGCGTCATTCCGGACCACCCGGATCTCGGCCCCCAGCTCCCCGAGATACTGGACGAGGTTGTAGGTGAAGCTGTCGTAGTTATCGACGACTAGCAGCATGGCTGCCCCCTCACTTTTGTCCTCTCCCCCCCCTCACCCTACCTCATCCCCCTCACCCTGCCCTCTCCCCTCGAGGGGGAGAGGATAAAGGTGAGGGGCCGGAGGCGGCGGAGCGGAGCGCCAGAACCAGCCCGCGGGCCTTCGACACGGTCTCCAGCCACTCCGACTTCGGGTCCGAGTCGGCCACGATCCCGGCGCCCACCTGGACCGAAGCCTGATCGCCGTGACAGACGATGGTCCGGATGGTGATACAGGAATCCAGGTTGCCGGAGTAGGAGACGTATCCCACCGCGCCGGCGTAGGGGCCCCGGCGGGCCGGCTCCAGCTCTTCGATGATCTGCATGGCCCGAATCTTGGGGGCCCCGGTGACCGTGCCGGCGGGGAAACACGCCTCGAGCACGTCCAGGGCGTCGCGCCCCTGGGCGAGCTTGCCCCGGACGTGGCTTACCAGGTGCATGACGTGCGAGTAACGCTCCACCACCATGAACTCGCTGACGTCCACCGAACCCAGGCTGGACACGCGGCCGACGTCGTTGCGGCCGAGATCCACGAGCATCACGTGCTCGGCCCGCTCCTTGGGGTCTTGGCGCAGCTCGGCCTCGATGCGCACGTCCTCGGCCTCGTCTGCGCCGCGCGGGCGCGTGCCGGCGATGGGCCGCTCCTCAACCCGTCCATCCTCCACCCGCACCAGCACCTCGGGCGAGGACCCGACGATGCTCGTTTTCCCGAGACGGAGGAAGAAAAGGTACGGGGAGGGGTTGATCGTTCGAAGGGCGCGGTACACCCTGAACGGGTCCGCCGGCAGTCGCGTATCGAGCCGACGGGATACCACGATTTGGTACGCGTCTCCCTTGGCGATGTACTCCTTGGCGCGCCGTACGCGCTCCATGAACGCCGCCTGGTCGAGCGTTGACTCGAACCCCTCCTCTCCCAGCGCGAGCAGCGGTTCCGCCGCAGGGAGGGCCAGCGGCGGCGGGTTTCGGGTCGGTCGGCCGAGCTTGGCCAGGAGCGCCCCGATCTTCACCGCGGCTTGGTCGTAGGCGCGATCCAGCGAGGCCGGGTCGGTCTTCTCCAGGTGGGCGTTGGCGATCACGAGGAGGCGATGACGGAGGTTGTCGAACGCCAGGAGACTGTCGGTGAGGAGGAAGACGGCGTCCGGGAGCCCCAGGTTGTCCGGGGCAATCTTCGGGAGGCGCTCGAAGTGGCGGACCATGTCGTAGGCGATGTAGCCGACGGCTCCTCCCTGGAACCGTGGAAGGCCGGGGACCGCCACGGGGTGGAAGCGGGCGAGCAGGTCCCTCAGGGCTCGGAACGGGTTGCCCGAGGAGAGGCGTTCCGTCCGCGCGCCGTGACGCCGAAGCGTGACCCGGTTGCCTCTCGCCGTGAAAATCATGAGGGGGTCCGAACCGAGGAACGAGTAGCGCGCCCACTTCTCCCCGCCCTCCACCGACTCCAGGAGGAACGCGTGGGGCCCGGGCCGGAGCCTCAGGAACGCCGAGAGGGGTGTGTCGAGGTCGGCAGGCAATTCGGCGTACACGGGCACGAGGTTTCCCCGCTGAGCGAGGAGCCTGAACTCCTCCCTCGACGGGGAGAGGGGAGGAACGGAAAGGCTCGAGGCCGGCTTCATGGGGCAAGTCAGGCGACGATCAGCCGAGCGTGTCCAGCTTCTTCTTCAGCTGGTTCTTGGGGACTAGGCCGATGACCTGGTCGAGCACCTTGCCGCCCTTCACGAAGAGGATGGTGGGGATCGAGCGAATGCCGTAGCGGGCCGCCAGGCCCGGGTTGTCGTCCACGTTGACCTTGGCCAGCGTCAGGGTCCCTCGCGACTCGCTCACCAGCTCCTCGAGCACGGGCGCGACCATGTGGCACGGCGCGCACCACTCGGCCCAAAAGTCCACGAGCACCAGCTCCAGGTGCCGGGCCAGTTCCGCGTCGAAGGTCGCTTCCGTGAGGTGCAGCGCGGTGTCGGCCATCAGTGTCGGCTCTCCTTTAGTGGTGTTTCTTGTTCCCTCGGGCGGATTCCAGGTAGCGGATCACCCAGTCGCGCGCGAGGTCCTTGCAGCCCAAGCCGAAGGCGAGGGCGAGCGCCAGCCCCACGGCACCGAACACGATGGTGAAGGCCGCGCGCACCAGCTCCGCGCCGACGCCGAGTTCGTGGAGCGTGATCGCGCCCGTGAACACGATGAGCGAATAGCGGGCGATGGTCGCGAGCACCTGTGCCTCGGCGAGGCCCGCGCTGGCTGCCGCAGTCCTGATGACCCCCGACAGGAAGTTCGCGAAGAACAGTCCCAGGATCAGCACCACCACCGCGGCGATGACCTTGGGAAGGTAGAGCAGGACCCGGTTCAGGAGCTCGGCCACCGCGGCGAGGCCCAGGGTGTTGATCGCGGTGATGACGAAGAGCAAAGTGGTCAGCCAGTACACGAGGATGGCGACCAGCTCGGAGGGGCTCTGGCGGATATCCGCGCGCGCCAGCATGGCGTCGATGCCGGCCCTGTCTCCTGCCACGTCGAAGCGGATGGCCAGCAAGAAGCGAAACACGAGCAGGCGGATGAACTTGGCCAGGATCCAGCCGCCGAGCAGGATCAGGAGGGCGGCGAGAAGATTGGGTAGGAACAGTGCGACCTTGGATAAAAAAGCCCTGCCTGGTTCCAGGAGGGTGGGCGCAAATTCCATGCTGGGGTCTCACGAAAAACGCAAACCCTACGCTAACATAGTGCTCCCATGATGGCAAGCCCCGCGCGTGGCGGATTCACGAGGTTTGTCACTTTGACACCCCTTGTGTTACACTGAACGCGTCACTGGAGGTGTTGGATGGAGCGCCCAAAAGTTCTCGTCGCAGACGATGAACGGTCGATCCGCGACATGCTCTCGGCCGCTCTCACTCAGTGGGGCTACCAGGTGTTCCTCGCGGGAAGCGGCGCGGAGGCCCTCGGCCTGCTCAAGGGGCAGCTCCTCGACGCGGCGCTGATCGACATCCGCATGCCGGAAATGGACGGCATCGAGCTGCTTCGCGAGCTGAAGCGGTACGACTCCTCCATGGAGGTGGTGATCATGACGGGATACCCGACCGTGATCACCGCGGTGGAGGCGCTCAAGGAGGGGGCGTACGATTACCTGACCAAGCCGCTCATCATGGACGAGCTCAAGCACCTGCTGGCCCGCCTGATCGAGCGGCGGTTTCTGCGCAAGGAAGTGAACACGCTCCGGAGCCGTCTCGGCGAGCAGCTGGCGGTCAACGACCTCGTGGGCGTGTCCCGTCAACTCCAGGCGGTCAAGGATGTCGTCGCCAAGGTAGCCGTCTCGGACTCCCCCGTCATGGTGGAGGGAGAGAGCGGGACCGGCAAGGAGCTGGTGGCCGCGGCCATTCACCGCCTCTCGCCACGCTCGAAGGGGCCGTTTATCCCGGTCAACTGCAGCGCGATTCCCGCGGATCTTCTGGAGTCGGAGCTCTTTGGCCACATGCGCGGCGCCTTCACCGGAGCCGTCGCGGACGCCATCGGCTTGTTCCGGTCGGCGAACGCCGGCACCATTTTCCTGGACGAGATCGCTGAACTGCCGCCTGCGCTCCAGGTCAAACTGCTCAGGGTCCTCCAGGAAAAGGAGGTGCGCCCTGTCGGGGCCACCAAGTCGCATACCGTGGATGTGCGGATCATCGCCGCCACCAACCGGCAGCTCGAGGAGGCCATGAAAGACGGGAGCCTCCGCGAGGACCTCTTCTACCGGCTCAACGTTGTGCGGGTCCAACTGCCGCCGCTCCGGGAGCATAAGGATGACATCCCCGCGCTGGTCGCGCACTTCCTCCGCCAGTTCAACCAGCGCTTCAGGCGGGAGGTGACCGGAATCGATCCGGAAGCCCTTGCCGCGCTCATGGCCTACGACTTCCCCGGCAACGTCCGAGAACTCGAGAACCTCATCGAGCGCGCCTACGCCCTCGGGGCGCGCGATCACCTGAGGCTGTCCGATCTGCCGAGCCTCACCGCGAAAGCCCGGGAACCGGCGTCCACGGGCCCGCTTCCCACTCTGGCCGAAGTCGAGAAGGAGCTGATTCTCCGGGCTCTCCAGATGCACAAGAACGACAAGGAAGGCGCAGCCAAGGCCCTCGGCCTCTCCCGGCGCACCATCTACCGCCGACTCAAGGAATACGGCCTCCTCTAGTCATTCGGAGGGGGCCTCGACGGCCCCCTCCGAGGCCTCCCCCTAGGGTT
>CAYRZF010000058.1:9359-13072 GCA_964428805.1 uncultured bacterium
CTAGAGGGGGGAGCCCCCCCCTTTCCGAACCTCCCCCCCGGCCATCTGACAGCGTGACATCTCGGTCCTGAGGTCGTGTCACGGCGGCATACCTTCCCCCCTGTCCTAAGGGGCTCAACCTATAAAACACAATAGTATCAGCTAGATACGCTTCACCTGGAGACTGGCATCCTCCCTGCAATCCAACCTCCTCAGGAGAATGGATATGAGCTGGTTCGAGGCGAGCGAGGATCGAGGAGATCGGTGGGTGTTGGTGGCCGACGCCGACGTAGAGGCAGCCGTCCATCTGGCTGGCTACTTCTCCCGGCGGGGGTTTCGGGCCTACCACACGGCCCGGGGGGAAGAAGCGGTGCTCGTCGGGCATTCCCACAGGCTCCTCCTGGCGGTCATCGACGTCACCCTTCTGGATATGTCCGGCGAGACGCTCGCGCGGCGGCTCAAGGCAATCGATCCAGAACTGCCCGTTCTCATGACTTCCGGCGACTACGCTCCCGAGCTGGAGGCAGCGGCTCGCCGGGTCGGCATCCTCTACTACGCCCACAAACCGGCCGATTACCGGCTGATCGGTGGCGTGGTGGATAAAGCCCTCAGCAATTAAAGGAGGAAGAGGACCCATGAACCGAATCAATCAGAATCTCGTGAATCAGATCCGTCGCCCCCGTGCGACCAGCGTGGCCTGCGAGTGGGGGAGAACCTTTCTCGCCCACAGCCTCATCGGGGTTCTGCTCGCGGCGCTCTGGACCATGCTGGGCCTCCAATAACCCAAGCACCCCAGGGGGATTGCCGATGCCCATGGAATGCGGATTCGGTCTGAGCCAGGCCCGGGACCTGAGGGAAGCCGCCCTCGAGGCCGCGCGTGAGGCGCGGGAACGCCTCACCGGCGGGAGCCCTCATGCGGCCCTGATCGTCGTGGCGGGAGAAGCGCTCCCGATGGCTGCGGCCATTGCCCGGGAAGTGCTGGGTCCCATTCCAATCGCGGGAGGAGGGAGCGGCGGGCTTCTCACCGACGCCGGTGTCGTCGGCCATGGCGTGGCGGTGGTCTGCTTCCGATCGGAGGAATGGGTGATTCAGTCGGCGTGCGCGGGCTCCAACGCGGTGGCGCCTGTCCCGGCGGCGGACCGCGTCGCAAGGCTGATCCTCTCGGGGCGCCCCAATCGGCGGCGCTATCCCCGGGGTCTCGCCGTGGCGTTCGGTGATTCCCGGTTGGCTGACGGCGCAGGTCCGTTCGCAAGCCGCTGGCGCCAGATCATGGGTCCAAAGCTCAGGAGTGTCGGCAGCATCATCCCCGACGCTCAGATGCTCTACTGTGGCGCCGTGCGGGAGCCGGGGCCGCTGTCGGTGCTCTGCCTGGAAGGGTCGGGACCAGTCGGGGTCGGGGTGGGATTAGGTTGGGCCCCCCTGACCCGAACGTGCGTCACGACCCGGACCGAGGGGTGTCTCGTCCACGAGCTGGACGGCCGCCCCGCCGCTGAGGTGTATGCCGAGGCGATTCCCGGTTCCGCCCAGGATCCGACCCGGTTTCCGTTGGGCCTTGCCACCCCGGACGAACAGTGGCTGATCCGCAGCGTAGTCGGCATCGAGGGGACCTCGCTGCGTCTCGGAGGAGAGCTCCCCGCCGACGGCGAGGTTCGGCTCATGGCTGCCAGCGTGAACGGGCTTCATCAGGCCACCCGGGATGCGGTCGTGACGGCCCTGAAGGGGCTGGAGGGGCAACCGGCCCGGGCGCTCCTGGTGATGGAGAGCGCGGCGCGCCTGGCCGTTCAAAACGGGACGGCGCGGCGCGAGTGGGAGATGATCCGGGAACAGGCCGCTCCGGACGCCACCTGTCTTGGCTGGCTCACTGCCTTCGAGCTCGTTCCCGCAGGGGGCGGGCAGGTGACCCTCCAGAACGGGAGCGCGGTCGTCATCGCGTTCGCTTAACTTAGAGCTTCTTCTGGTTCAGGTACTGTTTCAGCGCCTCCGCCACGGTCTCGTTGAAGCTCTGGCCCGACTCCCGACAGAACCTCTTGAGCCGCAAAGCCAGTTCACCGGGAACACGCACCGCGAGCTGAGCAACGAGCTTCAGGTCGGGCGCCTGTGGCACAGCGTGGACCGCCAGCTGACCCTTCGGACGCTCCCGCCTCATCGGTTGCCTCCTCGCTCCTTTGACGCGCTTCGTGGGCATCGCGGTACCATCCGGCTCATATGCTGGCACACCATCGGCGATTGAAGGTAGAAAATTGGTTGCCGGCTGGCGCGGTTGTCGGGGAGGCGCGGGAACGATCCGAAGGCGGAACGGGAATGCCGGGGGCGCGATTACCTGGCGCGCGCCCGGATCATCCGCGGATGGTCTTCATGACTTCGGTGTTTGCGAACGCGCTTCGCGGGTCTCCCATGAAAATGATCTCGCCTCGATCGATCGCATAGAGCCGGTCCGCGACCCGAGAGGCGGTCATCAAGTTGGACTCAGCGATCAACAAGGAGATCCCCATCCCCTTTATTTTTTTCACGGCGTCGATGAAGCGGGTGACGACCACCGGAGCAAGGCCCTCAAACGGTTCGTCCAGCAGCAAAATTGAAGGCGCAAGCGTCATGGCTCTGGCGATGGCCACCATTTTTTTCTGGCCTCCGCTCAGATTCAGCCCCCTCCGTCCGAGAAAGGCCCGCACCTCTGGAAAGATAGCGAAGATTTTCTCGTCTGCGTCGTCGGCGGGGGAGGCCGACCGGCCTTGCCCGGAGGGACGGGCCAACCAGTGACTGATCTGAAAGTTCTCGGCGACGGTGAGGTCGGGGAAAATCCCGGAGTCCTCCGGGGAATATCCGATGCCCAGCAGGGCCCGCTTGTGCGTCGGAAGGCGGGTGATGTCCCGGCCTTTGAAGGTGATCTTTCCGGACTTCGGGGACAGGAGGCCCATGATGGTGTCAATGGTGGTTGTTTTGCCGGCGCCGTTCCGGCCGACGAGGCAAACGGCCTCGCCGGCCTTCACCTCCAGAGAGACCCCTCTGAGAACGTGGGCGGGCCCTCGGAATGTGTTGATGTGATCAAGCTCGAGCATGTCGTGGTTTCCTGAGCCCCATCATGTCGCAGATGGTGTGCCGATCAGGGTGGTTGTGACCTTTTCGTTTCGGCGAATCTCGTCGGGGGTCCCGTCGGCTAAAATCGTCCCTTCGTGCATCGCCACGATCCGATCAGAGTACTTGAACACCACGTCCATGTCGTGCTCGATGATCACGGCCGTGATCTTTCCGGATCTTACGATGGCCGTGATGATGTCCATGATGGGGGCCTTCTCGCGCGTGCTGACGCCGCTCGTCGGCTCGTCGAGAAATAACAGCTTCGGTCTGAGCGCATAGGCCACGGCCACGTCCAGGAGCTTACGTTCCCCCTGGGAGAGCCCGCCGGCCAGCATCCCGGCCTTGCTCTCGAGGCCAAACTGCTGAAGCACCTCCATGGCTTCGTCCCGAACGCCGCGATCGTGATCGGCGAGGGCGAAAAGCCGGCGGGTCTTTCCCTCTCGGGAGAAGATGGAGAGTGCCACATTATCGAGCGTGGTCAGCTGGTCGAACAGGTTCACGAGCTGAAAGCTCCGCGCGATCCCCTCGGCGATCCGCTCATGAATGGATTGGTGGGTGACATTGATTCCTCGGAAGACGATGCTCCCGCTGTCCGGGCGAAGCAGGCCGCTGATCAGGTTCACCAGGGTGGTCTTGCCCGCGCCGTTGGAGCCGATGAG
>CAYRZF010000059.1:0-5435 GCA_964428805.1 uncultured bacterium
ACGTGGAGTGGGCGGCCAGGTCATCGATGTCGTAGCCCCGGTAGAGCAGCCGGCCCTGCTGCCCGTCGATGAAGCAGATCTCGGAGGTGGAGATGACAACGTCTTCGAGGCCGGGCTTGGCTACCGTGGTCATGCGCTCCCTCCGGGACACCCTTTTTACCATGCCCGTTCATTCTCTTCAAGGATTACCCCGGAGCTGTCGCTGTCACCGCCTACCGGAGGCGCGTGCCGCTTGACAGTCGCCCGTTAGCCTAGTAAGTTCGTGGGCACTTGCGCGTGAGGGAGTGCAGCGAACGCATATCACGGCCCTTAAGGCATACCACAGCCGTACACGGAGGAACTAATGAGCGAGTTACTCTCGCCCGGTGGCACGATGGAGATGGTCCGAGAGACCCTCGAGGCGGGGGCTGATTCCGTCTACGTGGGACCTCTCGGTTGGAGTCGGCGCGAGTCCGCCTACGAGCTTCCCCACCATCAAATCCTGGAAGTCGTCCAGATGGCGCACGATCGAGGGGCCAAACTCCGCGTGGCGCTGAATGCGGACATCGAAGAGGCGGACCACGCGGGGATGATGCGGAAGGTCGAAGCCTATGCGAGCTCGGGCGTGGACGGCTTCATCGTGAAGACGCCCAATGCCATGCGGGCGATCCACGCGCGCTTTCCCGAGATCACCATTCACGCGAGCGTCGGCTGCAACATCCGCGACCGCGCGGCGATGGAACGGGTCAAGGAGGCCGGGGCCACCCAGTTCGTGGCCTCCACGGCCCTCAACACGTATGAGCGCATCGCTACCCTCAAGCGGACCGCCGACGAGGTGGGTATCGGGGTGGAACTGTTGATCCACTCGAACCGCTGCGTCACGGGCGTGGGGGGTTGCCGCCTCTACGACTACTTCGCCCCGTATTTCGAGGAAGAGGTCGTCCACGATTCCGATGGCAGCACGCGGGTCAGGCTCATCGGCGACCCGGACAAGGGCGGCGTCTGCTATCGCCCCTGCCTGGGGACTCACATCCCTGAGATCGCCCAAAAATTTCCGGTCAAAGTGCTGACCTACCTGGAAAAGTCCAACAACGAGATCTACGCGCTCCTGGAGGACGTGCCGAAATATATCGCCCTGGGCGTCACCACCTTGAAGATCCAGGGGCGTGAGTATCCCGCTCCGTTGATCGCCGAGTTGACCAAGATCTATCGGCGGCTCATTGACCAGACCAAGAACGGGACGACCGACGTGGGCGCCGCCCGGGCCGCCCTTGACCCGGTCCTGGCGGAACGGGATCAATGCCGGAACGCCAAGACCCAGAAACTTCACGAGCGGCTCATGGGGAAGGTCTCCGAGGATCTGCACCGCCGCCTGGTGACGCAGATGGAGACCACTGACTGGGACCCGAACTCGGAGGAGGCGCGACTCCGTAGCGCCGAACGCAAGGCGTAGCCAGGGCGTCGTGGAGGGGAAAGAGCCCAGGTGACGGAGTCGTACTTCGACTGGACGCGGGGGCTCTTCGATCGGACGCGGATCTTCGACAAACCAGAGGCACTGCGGGGCATCCGCGTCCTGGAACTGACAACCCTCATCCTCGGCCCCACCACCGCGGACTTCCTGGGCGAGTTCGGAGCCGAGGTGGTCAAGGTGGAGCTGCCCCCCGGCGGCGACACCATGCGCTACGTCACTCCCGAGGCCACCTTCTGGCAGAACGCCTCGCTCGGGTTTTTTCCTGAGAATCACTCCAAGTACCACGTCGGGATCGACCTCCACACCGCCGAGGGCACGGAGCTCTTCAAACGGCTGGCGGCCAAGTCCGACATCTTCGTGGAAAACTTCCGCGCGGGCACCCTGGACAAGTGGGAGATCGGCTACCGGCAGCTTCGTGAGGTGAACCCGCGCCTCATCTACGTTGCCGACTCCGGCTTCGGCCAGTGGGGGCCCTTCTCTCAGGGTCGCGCGTCTTACGACGCCGTGGCGCAGACGGTGAGCGGCATGATCGGGATCACGGGGTTCCCCGCCCGACCTCCGATCCTGTGCGGGATCTTCATCGGCGACTGGTTCGGGGGAATGCTGGCCGCCACCGCCGCGCTCGTGGCGCTCTATTACCGCAACAAGACCGGCGAGGGGCAGTTCATCGACCTGGCGCAGTCGGAAGGGCTCATCCGCTCGCTGGACTGGACGTGGGTCCGTTGTGGCCTCACGGGCCAGGACCGGGGCCCCGCGGGGAACCGGGACGAGGCCATCGTGCCGGCCGACTTCCTGGCCTGCCGCGACGGTTTCGTGGCCCTGGCCGCGGGGCGCGACGAGGAATTCAGCGGGCTCTGCCACGCCATGGGGAAGCCGAACCTGGTCATGGATCCGCGCTTCGCCACGCTGGAGGCACGGCAGATCCCCGGCAATCGCGATGAGCTGCTCGCGCTGGTCAGGAAGTGGGGGGCCGACAAGTCTCGCGTCGAGCTCGAGGGGCTCGCGGAGAAACACGGCTTCGCGTGCGCCCGGGTGGTCAATGCTGAGGACCGGTATCGCGACGAACACCTTCGCGAACGAGGTACGGTCTGGTCGTACGACGACCCGCTGTACGGGCCCATGGTGGAGCACGGACCGGCTCCCAAGCTCTCTGCTACACCCGGCAGGATGCGCTGGGCGGCCAAGCCGGTGGGTTGGCATAACGAAGATGTGCTGACTCGACTCCTCGGGTTGTCGCCGAGCCGCATCAAACAGCTGGAAGAGCAGAAGGTGGTCGGCCGGTGGGCGGACCGTCCCGGGGCGAAACCCCCCGACGAGTGGGCAAAATGAGCGACCCTCAGTCCTGGCCGCGCTTCGCCAAGGAAATCACCGACCCGACTCTGGCCCACGAGAAGCCCGAGGCGCTGGACGATCTCCGGGTGCTCGACCTCAGCACGGGGAACTTTGCGGCGCTCTTCGCGTCTTCGATCCTCGCGGAGTTCGGGGCCGAGGTGATTCGCATCGAGCCTCCGGCCGGCGATGTGGCCCGGCTGTTTTCGCCCGAGGGGCTCAGGCACCGGGGCACCGGGCTAGCCTATCTGGTAGAAGCGCGGAACAAGCGTCACATCACATTAAACCTGGAGGCGACTGCCGGGCGTGATCTGTTCGCGCGTCTGGCCGGTCACGTGGACGTGGTGATCGAGAGCGCCCGGCCGGGCCAGATGGATGCCTGGGGGATCGGCTACCGGCAGTTGAGCGAGTCGAACCCGCGGCTGATCTACCTGGCGTTTTCCACCCACGGGCAGTTCGGGCCCAAGGCTGCCTCGCCGATTCCCGATTACGACATCACCAACCAAGCCCTCTCCGGCACCCCCTATACGACGGGAGAGGCGGCCGGCGACGGCCCGCCCGAGTCCTCGGTCCCAACCAAGCAAGGGAACTGGATTGCCTGGTACGCGGGAGGGGGGTGGGGCGCCTTCGCCGTGATGGCCGCGCTGGTCTGGCGGTGGACATCCGGGCTGGGGCAGTTCATCGACTGCTCTCCGGCCGAGGCCGAGATGCGCTTCACAGATTACGACGTGCACTGGTATCATTCCCACAAACGGATCCGCGAGCGCATGGGCGCGCTGAACACCTGCGTCTTTCCGTACACGCTCATCAAGACCAAGGACTCGTACTCGTTCATCGCGGGGTTCTCGGACATCAACTGGGCCGGCCTGACCAACATCATGCAACGTCCCGATTTGAGGGAGCGCTATCCAACGACCAAGGCCCGGATCGGGGAGAGCGAGATGCTCCACCGGGAACTGGAGGCCTGGTCCGCGAACCTTACCTCCCAGGAGGTTCTCGACCGGGTCCAGGACTATGTGGCGAACAAGCGCGGCCCCGGGACGGTGGCCACCGCCCGCCTCAACCGGCCCGCCGAAACCCTCGCCGAAAGTCATTGGTGGGAGCGGGGGGTATTTGAGACAATAGAAGACGCGGACTACGGGGAGCTCCTCCTGCAGGGGCCCCCCTGGAAGATGTCCCGGACCCCCCCCCGGATTAAGTGGGCGTGCCGGCCGGTGGGGGCAGACAACGAAGTCGTGTACCTGAGATACCTGGGTCTGGGCCGGGATCGGCTCCAGGCTCTGAAGGCCGAGGGCGTCCTATAGCGCCCCGGAGCAGCGGAGATCGGGCTGCAAGAGGTGACGTAGCGCGAGATTGTGTCGGGGGCGGGCGGGCCCACAGCCGAAGGCTGCGGGCCCCTGGCTGGAGGCCAGGGAGCGCCCGGGTGCTCACCCCGGATGAAGGAGGAGGAACAGGATGGGGTTCAAGCTGGTCAGCGCGGTTCTGATGGTGGCCTTGGTCCTTACCGGGTCCCTGGCGCCGGTGGCCTGGGCGCAGGAAAAGATGGATGCCCAGATGGCTCCCGCGAAGGAGAAGGGAGATGTCGCCTGGGAGGTTGGCGCGGGGGTCGCCACGGCGGTGCACATCCCCATGAAGGGGGTTCTGTGCGCGGTGGGTGCGGTTACCGGCGT
This sequence comes from uncultured bacterium, assembly GCA_964428805.1. Taxonomy (GTDB): domain Bacteria; phylum Methylomirabilota; class Methylomirabilia; order Rokubacteriales; family CSP1-6; genus CAYRZF01. The sequence goes on from CAYRZF010000059.1 coordinate 4,450, forward strand.
CGCGTTGCTCGTCGTCAGTTTCGGAAGCGGGTATCGCTGGGCAGGCCGCACGTGGGAGGAAGGCTGCAGCGGCCCCTGGATCATCACGGCTGCCGACGTGAAGGGGGAGCCGGAGGGCGGCGACTTCTGGATGGAGCGACCTGACTACCAGAAATAGCTAACTCTCCTTCATCTTCTCCGCCGTCAATCACCAGGCGGGGTGCCCTCGGCCCCGCCCTCGCCCGCTAATCGCCTGCATAAGGTGCTCGAGGAAAAAGAGGAAAAGTCCCCATGGGGATGTTGGACGAGTGCCTCAAGGCGAACCGCCGCTATTCCGCCACCTTCAAGGAGGGGCATCTCCCGCACTCGCCAGCCAAGAAGCTGGCCGTGGTGGCCTGCATGGATGGCCGCCTGATGGTGGATCAGATCTTGGGTTTGAAGATCGGCGATGCTCATGTGATCCGGAACGCCGGAGGGCTCGTGACCGACGATGCCTTGCGGAGCCTGGTCATCTCGTATCACTTGCTCGGCACCCGGGAGTTTTTGGTCATCGAGCACACGGGCTGTGGGATTCCAAAGGATGTCCAGGTGTACGGCCTCATCTACCAGATCGAGGACGGCCGTCTCCGTCGGGTTAATTAATCGCCGCTCATCCGCACGCCCCTCCGGTTGATCAACCTGTCGCTTCCAGCGGCCGCTGGAAAGTCATCGCTCTCTTCGTCGTCCTCCTCGGAGGCCTCGCCCTCGGTATCTGGGGGACCTACCGTGCGGTCTATCCCGAAAAGGGGGTTCACCGGCTCACTGCCGTCTTCCAGGCCCGGGCCGGGGAGACCACAATCCTGGTCGGTCACGAGGCCGTGCCGGCCCTCTCGATGGGCGTTATGGAGCTCATGTCCTTCGACGTGGAGTCGAAGGCGGTTCTCGACGGCGTCCCGCTCACAGCCGGGGACCGCGTCCGCCTCACGATCCGCCAGACTCCCGACCGTCTCCTCGTCGTGAAGATCCAA
>CAYRZF010000059.1:5535-13067 GCA_964428805.1 uncultured bacterium
GGGGAGGGCGCGAAGGTAGCGGATCAGGTCCTGGATCTCGGCGTCGGAGAGGTGGAAGCCGAAGGCGGGCATCCCCGGCTTTCCCAGCGGCGCGCCCCCGTGCTTGATGATGTCGAAGAGGTACCGGTCAGAGAGTACCTGCATCTGGCGCGAATCGGACAGGTCTCCCGGCCGGATCAGAACGAGCGTCGCGCGCCAGGATCCGTTGCCGCGGACGCCGTGGCAGGTGGCACAGTGAGCGAAGTACAGCCGCTGGGCGGGAGAGGCGTCGGGAGGCGGCGCGGGTGGGGGCCAGAAGGAAACGAAGACCACCGCGTTGAGGGCGATCACGCCGAGCGCCGCCAGAAGCAAGAGCCAGCGCCGTGACATGGCCTTATTATCTCCCCTTTTCCCCCTCACCCTGCCCTCTCCCCCGAAGGGGAGAGGGATCATTACTGGCGCATGGCGAGCAGGTCGTCGAGGAGGAGGACCAGCCGCTCCACGTCCCTGGCTTGGCGGAGCCGGGTGAGCCACCCTCCCTCGGACGGGAACGCGTGGGTGAACCCGTCGAAGATGACGAGGCGGCCCACGTTCGGGGCGCCTCGGGCGAGCCGCGCACTCTCCGTGTACGGGATCGAGTCATCGTCGCGGCCGTGGGCGATGAGGAGCCGCGCTCTCACGTGGCTGATGGCCGTCGAAGGCGAGAGCAGTTGAAGACGTTCGCGCAAGCGCGGGCTCAGTGAGGCAAGCAGGTCGGCCACGCGCTCCCGCTGCTGGTTCTCCACGAGGGCCAGGAGCCCCCGCCCCTCGACCCCGAGCCTCGCCACCTCACTGCTCACGTCCTCGCCGGGGTTGGTGAGCTTTCGGTTCGCGAGCCGCGTCAGCTTCGCGCGCTCGGCGGGGACGGCGGCGTAGGGGACGAGAGCGGCGAGGAGCTTCCACCGGTTGTAGGACTGCTGCGCGCGCCGGCGCCAGTGCCCGTCCTCCTCGTACCAGCCGGTCGTGATGAAGGCGATCACGTCGCCGAGGTCCCAGTAGCCGCCGAAACTTCCGACCAGAGCGACCCGGTCCCTGATCGAGGGATCCGCCGCAGCCAGAAGCGCCGGCCCAGCGCCGAAGGAGAAGCCGAGGATTCCGATGGGGCGGGGGCCCCCCACCGCCAGGCTCTCAACGGCACGCACGGTCGTCTGCACGTCCTCCTCGGAGACGTGGAAGGCTCGGAGCCCCCGGAAGTCCGGGGTGAGCACCAGGAAGCCGGCGCGGGCCAGGCTCCTGGCCAGGTGCCGGAAGGCCGGATGGTCCTTGCCGGTTCGGGAGAGTCCGGGGACGAGCACGAGGCCGCCACGGGCCGGACCACCGGGACGGTAGAGATCCGCCGAGGTGCTGTCGAAGGCAAGCGTTCCGTGGCTGACAGACTGGACCGTCGGCAGCCACCCGGGAACCAGAAGGTCGAGCGCCAGCAAGTGGGCGGAACCGAGCCGGACGATCCGTGGCGCGGCCAGGAGAACGAGGACGGCCAGGGCCAGGGCGGCGTCGCGCCTCATCCCATGGGACGATCCACTCCCGGGATCAGCTCGAGGAGGCTCCGGCGGAGCCGCTCGTCCGTCAGGAGCTCGGCGCCGGGGCCTGAGAGCACGACGTGACCTTCCTCCAGGAGGTACGCCCGATTCGCGAGTCGAAGCAGTTGACGCACGTGCTGCCCCGCCGCGAGGATCGTCATCCCCTCGGCGGCGATCTCGCGGATCGCTTGACAGAAACGGTGAATGACCGGCCGCGCGAGGCCCAGGAACGGATCGTCCAGGCAGAGCAGGCGCGGGCGCGCCATGAGCCCGCGGGCCAGAGCGAGCATTTGTTGCTCCCCTCCTGACAGGACTGCGGCGGGCACGGAGACCTTTTCCTCAAGCGCGGGGAAGAGGCGGAAGATCAGGCGGAGCGTCTCCTCCTGCTGGCCGTGGGCCCGCGGCAGGAACGCGCCCAGCTCGAGGTTTTCCCTGACGGTCAGCGGGGCAAAGAGCCGCCGCCCCTCGGGGATCAGCGCGATGCCCCGCGCCGCGATCGCATAGGGGGGCAGGCCGTCGATCCGCTCACCGTCGAGCCGGATGGTGCCCGCCCTGGGACGCAAGAGCCCGGAGATCGTGTTCAGGAGGGTGGACTTCCCCGCGCCGTTGGGGCCCACGAGAGCGATGAACTCGCCGGCCCGCACCTCGAGCGAGCAGTCGTTGAGGACGCGCACGTGATCGTACCCGGCCTGGACGCGCTCAACGCTCAGCAACGGCACTCTATTCCTCCTCCCCGAGATACGCCTCCACTACGCGGGTGGAGCCCAAGACCTGCTCGGGGCGCCCCTCGGCGACGAGAGCCCCCTGGTCGAGGACGAGGAGGCGGTCGGCCACCCGGGCGAGCACCCTGAACGAGTGCTCGATGGCGAAAATCGTGAGCCCGAGTTCCTTGAGCCGCGCGTAGAAGCGGACGACCTCCTCGCGTCCCTTGGGGGAGAGCCCGGAGGCCAGCTCGTCGAGGAGGAGGAGGGAGGGACGGGTGGAGAGCGCCATGGCCAGCTCGAGACGCTTCCGCTCCCCGAGCGAGAGGGCGTCGGCGTGGGCGGAAGCCTTTTCGGCGAGCCCCACCATCCCCAGGAGGTGCTCGGTCTCGCGGCGGCGGTCGAGGGATCGGCGGTAGCGATGGCGCGAGCGGAAGGTCACCCCCACCAGCACGTTGTCAAAGACGGTCGAGCGGGCGAAGGGGCGGGCGATCTGAAAGGTGCGTGCGATGCCAAGACGGGAGATTTCCCAGGGCGACAGCTTGGTCACGCGGGCGCCCCCGAACCAGGCCTCTCCGGCGGTGGGACGAAGCAAGCCGGACAGAATGTTGAAGAGCGTGGTCTTGCCTGACCCGTTGGGCCCGAGGAGGCCGACCACCTGGTGCTCTTCGACGGCGATGTCCACGGCGCGAAGGGCGAAAATCCCGCCGAAGGTCATGGAGAGGCCGCGCCCCTCAAGCAGTGCCATGGTGCTTCTTTTTCCGCAGGAGCCCGGCGAGACCGCCCGGCAGATAGAGGGCGACGACGATCAACGCGAGCGCGTACGGGAGCTGGTGAAACGCCGGCGCGAGGGGGTGGAGGAGCAGCTCGCTGACGAGATAAAGGCCGAGGGCCGCGATGGCGGGGCCCAGCAGCGTGTAGAGCCCGCCGAAGGTCGCCATCACCAGGGGCAGGAGCGAGAAGTACCGGCTGAACATCAGGTCGGGTTCCGCCACGCGCACCATGTGGACGTAGAGCCCACCGGCCAGGGCGGTGAAGAAGCCGGAGAGGGCAAAGGCGAGGATCTTCCAGGGCAGAGGATGGACGCCGAGCAGACTCGCTCGCTCCTCCTCCTCCCGGACGGCCGCGAAGGCCAGGCCGAGGCGCGAGCGCAGGATGCCGGCGAAAACCGCGAGGATCACAATCAGAAACGCCAGCGACAAGTAATAGCCGCCCGCCCGGCCGCTGGTGAAGTCGAGGGGAAGCCAGCCGACCGGCGGGAGCGGCGGGATGCCGATCAGGCCGGCGCCTCCACCCGAGACCTCGGTCCAGTTGTGGGCAATCCCCCGCCAGACCTCCGCGTAGGCGAGCGTGGCGAGCGCCAGGTAGGCGCCGCGAAGGCGCGCCGAGGCGAGCCCAATCCCGGCTGCGCCGCCCGCGCCGACCAGACCACCCACGCCGATCGCCAACCATGGGGAGAAGCCTGCGAGCGACGCGAGAGCGGCGCCGTAGCCGCCCAGGCCGAAGAAGGCGGCGTGGCCGAAGGAGATCTGGCCGGCGTAGGCCAGGAGGTTCCAACTCGTGGCCACGGTGCCGAACAGCAACGCTGTGGAAACGAGGTAGAGATAGTAGGGATGGAAGCCCGAGAGCGGTGGAAGGAGGAGCAGCGCGGCACCGATGAGGCCGGCCCCGATCCACTCTCCGCGCGGCATCAATGGCTCCTGCCGAGGGCCAGGCCGCCTGATCGGGCGAGGAGCGAGATCAGCAGCACCAGGGCGAGGACCAGTTCGCGCCAGCGCGGCCCGCTCCATGCGACGGTCAATGTCTCGAGCACGCCCAGGAGGATGCCCGCCACCAGCACGCTCCTGAGGCGCCCTACGCCCGCCCAGATCGTCAGGACGATCGCCAGCAGCGTCAGGTCGATGCCGCCGCCGGGGTAAAGGTAGTGGAGCGTGGCGAAGAGGACGCCCGCTCCGCCGCTCAAGGCGAGGGCGAGCAAGCAGGTGGTCCGGGTCGCCTCGTCCACGTTGATCCCGAGCAGCGCCGCGGCCTCGCGGTCCAGGCTGGTGGCGCGGACCGCCCGGCCCCAGCGCGTACGCGTGAGCCCAAGGTAGAGCGCGCCGACGACTGCTAGGGCGGCCGCCGCCACGATGAGCCGTCCGGGGTTCAGGCCGAGGCTACCCAGATGGATGCTGCCCGCGAGCGACTCGCTGGCGATCAGCCGGTACTCACCGCGCCAGAGCGCGAGCATGAGGTTCTGAAGGAGGAGGGAGAGGCCGAAGGTGAGAACGAGGCTCGACAGCTCTTTGGGCTCGGGGAGGCGCTGGAAGAGCCACTGACAGAGAAGCCCCAGCGGAAGCAGCGCTGCGGCCCCTACTGGGACGAGGAAGAGTGGGTGGAGGCCCGAGCCGCTCCAGAGCCAGTAGCCGAGATAGCCGCCGAGAATGATCAGATCGCCATGGGCGAGGTTGAGCGCTCGCGTGACTCCGAGGATCATGGAAAAGCCCAACGCCATGAGGGTGTAGAAACACCCCAACAAAGCTCCGGAGATCAGCGCTTGGGCGAGTGTGTTGAGCGACACTGCTAGGCTACTTCGCGGGGTAGCGGGCGGGGCTGGTGGCGCGGTTTTTGGGATAGACCACCACGTGGCGGCCGTCCTGGATCTGGATCACCACCCGCTCGTAGAAGAGTGGATCGCCCCCGTCGTCGAACTTTACCCGGCCGAGTGGCGTTTGTACGTCGGCCCGCGCGAGGGCGTCCCGGAGTGTCTCGCCGGTCAGCGCCTTACCGCTGGCCGCCACCGCTTCGAGCGCCTTGAGCAGGGTCTTCGCGGCGGCGTAGCCGTGGGTGGTCAGAGGCGCCGGTTCCCAGCCAAAGCGCCGCTTGAAGGCCTCGATGAAGGCGAGGGACTCCTTCGCGCTGCCCCCGAGAGTCACCCCCGGCTGCCAGGCAGTCGTCCCGTAGAGTCCCTCACTCGTGGAGCCCAGCTCCTTGATCACGTTGGGGAACTCCATGCCGAAGGCGCCGAGGAAGGCCTTGAGGGTGATCCCGGCCTGCGCCATCTGGCGAATCAGGAGGAGATGGTCGGCGAAAAAGGTGTCGGAAAGAAGAACTTCGGCACCCTGATCCCTCACGCGCGCCAGCAGCGGCGTGAAGTCGGAGAGGCCGGGCGCGAACGGCTCGAAGACCGAGACCTTCAGCCCGGCGCGTTCCAGCACGTTCTTCTGACGCCGGGCGAGCTGGCTTGCCCCGGGGGTGGACGAGTAGAGGATGGCGACGTTCTTGGCGCGGAAGACCTCGAGGATGATGCCGGTGGTGGCGGTGACATAGGGGGCGAGGCTTGAGATCCGGAAGAAGAAGCGGTTACCCCGGTGAGTGAGCCGCTCATCCAGGGAAGCCGTCGCGAGGTAGGGGATGCGTGACCGGTCGGCGACCTCGCTGATCGGTGCGACGAGGATGTCCACGTAGCCGCCGATCAGAGCGAGGGCCCCCCGGCGGGAGGCCAGCTCCTCGGCGGCGGCAATGGCGCGCTCCGGCTTTCCTTCGTCGTCCCGGGAGAGCAGATTGATGGGACGCCCCGCAATGCCACCCCGGGCGTTCGCCTCCTCCACGGCGAGCAGAATTCCCTGATGCACCGCCGTGCCCTGGACCGCCAGCACGCCGGTGCGGGGGTTGATCTCGCCAATCGTGATCGGCTCGGCGGCGGACGCCGCCGAGCCGAAGAGGGCCAGGAGGACGATCGGGACGAGGAATGGGAGCACCGGGGTTATGCGATGGTTTCCTGGGTGCTGTTGTCGAAGAAGTGAATGCGGTCAGGAATGAACGCGAGCCGGATCTTCTGATGATGCTTGGTGCGCACCGTGGGATCCACCCGCGCGACGATCGTCTGGTTCCCCACCTGGGTGTCCAGGAGGATCTCCGAACCCAGGGGTTCCACCACCTCCACCAGCGCCTCGAAGACCAAGTCGTGGGGATCGCCGCCTGCCGCCTCTCTGAGGTCCTCCGGGCGGATTCCCAGGGTGACCGTCTGCCCCTTGTACCGACCGAGGCGGCTGGCGCGATCGGCCGGCACCCGCACCTTGAGCCCGGGGGCCTCGGCGTAGAGGCTGCCGCCGGCCTCGGTGACAGTGCTCTCGATGAAGTTCATGGCCGGGGACCCGATGAATCCCGCCACGAACCTGTTCCGGGGCTTCGAGTAGACTTCCAGCGGTTCACCCACCTGCTGGACCAGTCCGTCCTTCATGACGACGACACGGTCGCCCAGGGTCATGGCTTCGACCTGGTCGTGGGTGACATAGATCGCAGTGGTTTCGAGGCGGTCGTGAAGGCGCTTGAGCTCCACGCGCATCTGGACGCGGAGCTGGGCGTCAAGGTTCGAGAGCGGCTCGTCGAAGAGGAAGACCTGGGGGTGGCGGACGATCGCTCGGCCCACCGCCACCCGCTGACGCTGGCCACCCGAGAGCTGGCGGGGCTTGCGCTTGAGGAGGTCCTGGATTCCAAGCAGGTTTGCGGTCTTCGTCACCCGCGTTTCAATCTCGGCCTTCGGGAACTTTCGCATTTTGAGGCCGAACGCCATATTGTCGTAAACGGTCATGTGCGGGTAGAGGGCATAATTCTGAAAGACCATCGCGATGTCGCGATCCTTGGGCGGCAGATCGTTCACGAGCCGATCGCCGATGTGGATCTCTCCCGACGTGATCTCCTCAAGCCCCGCCACCATCCGAAGGGTGGTAGACTTGCCGCACCCGGACGGCCCGACGAGGACGATGAACTCCTTGTCCCGGACGTGGAGGTTCACGTCCTTCACCACGTGGACCTCGTCGAACTTCTTGTTCAGATCCTTCAAGACGACCTGTGCCATCGCAAGATCTCCCCGTTATCCCTTGACGGAGCCGGTGAGGCCCGCCACGTAGTGCTCGACGAAGAAGGAGTAAATGAACGCCACCGGGACCGACCCAAGCAGTGCTCCCGCCATGAGCTGACCCCAGAAGTAGATGTCGCCGCGGATGAGCTCGGAGACGACCCCCACGGGCACGGTCTTGCGCTCCGGGGACGACAGGAAGATGAGGGCGTAGATGAACTCGTTCCAGGAGAGCGTGAACGCGAAGATGCCAGCGGAGAGGATGCCCGGCACGGCGGTGGGGAAGATGATACGGACCATCGCGCCGAACCGCGAGGCCCCGTCGATCCGGGCGCACTCTTCGAGCTCCTTCGGGATCGTTTTGAAGTAGCCCATGAGGAGCCAGGTGCAGAACGGGATGAGAAAGGTCGGGTAGGTGAGGATCAGCGCCCACGGCGTGTTGCCGAGGTGGAA
>CAYRZF010000060.1:0-13052 GCA_964428805.1 uncultured bacterium
TCAACATCAACCAGGACATCTGTAACGGCTGCCGGTACTGCGTGTCGGCCTGCCCCTTCGGTGTCGTCGCGTTCAACCACGATACCGGGCGCGCCAACAAGTGCACCTTCTGCAACGACCGGCTCCACAACGGGCTGGGGCCGGCCTGTGCCAAGGCCTGCCCGACCGAATCGATTGCCTTTGGCTTCAGGGACGAGCTGGCGGCCCGGGCCCGGAAGCGCGTCGAGCAGCTGAAGAAGATGGGCTTCAAGAATGCCCAGCTCTACGGCGAGGACCAGAACGGCCCGCTGGGTGGCCTCAACGCGTTCTTCCTGCTCCTGGACAGGCCGTCCGTCTATGGCCTGCCTGAGAAGCCCCGGCTTCCCCAAAATAACGTCTTCGTGGACTCGCTCCTCTCCATCGGCTCGGCCCTGCTGGTGGGGGTCGGCGCCCTGGTGGCCTTCAGGGAGCGGGGCGGAAAGGAGTAGCCGATGCCGCTCCTCAAGAGCGCGGACTGGCCCTTTCTGATCGACTTCTATTTCTTCCTCGCGGGGCTCGCCGGCGGGGCGTTTGTGATTGCCACGATCGCCCATCTGGTGGGCGGCAAGCGGAACCGTGAAGTGGTCAGGGTCGGCTACTACCTGGCCCTCGTCGCCTTGATCCCCGCGCCGATCCTCCTGACCGTTGACCTCGGGATACCGAGCCGGTTCCTCCACATGCTCATGGTGGTCAAGCCCGACACCACGATCGGCATGGATGCGATCAACCTGGGATCGATCCACATCAAGCCGTTTTCGCCGATGAACATGGGGGCCTGGGCCCTCACGGGATTCGGCCTGTTCGCCTTCCTGGCGGCGCTGTCGGTATTTTTAGAGGACACAGGGCCGGGGCGCAATCTCTCGGCTCTCCGCAGCACCGCAGGGGTCATCGGAGGGTTCTTCGGGTTCTTCCTGGCGGCCTACCCCGGCGTGCTCCTCGGCGCAACCGCCCGACCCCTCTTCCAGAACGGACATTTCCTGGGCGCCCTGTTCCTGGCAGTCGGCGCGACCTCGGGGGCCGCGGCTATCGCCCTGATCCTGTTGTTCCTCGGCCGAGAGGCAGGAGGGAGCCTCAAACAGATGCGGTGGGTCACAATCCCCACCCTGTTGCTCCAGGTCGTGACCCTGGCCCTGTTTCTCTTGACGGTCGAGATGTCCGGGGCGGAGGGTGCGGCCCAGTCACTGGCGTTGCTCGTCAGCGGCCCGTACAGTATGACCTTCTGGCTCGGGGCTGTGGGAGTGGGGTCGATCGTACCGCTCGTGCTGGAGGTGGCCCGGCGCCAGCGGGCGAACCCGGGGCTCGTGGCCATTTCGGCGGTCCTGATCCTGCTGGGTGGCTTGCTGGTCAAGTACGTGATCATGGCCGCGGGCCAGGTCGTGCTGTCCTAGCTCGAAGTGCCGCGCTGAATGCGGAAGAGGCCCCGTGTGGGCCTCTTCTTTTTTGCGACGAGATGGAACGGTTGACCTCAGACCGATTGAAGCTGGAGCAGGAGAAGACTCTGGCCTCCCCCCGGATGCGCTACGGTCTGCTCGCCCGTCTCCTCTTCGTCGGGATGGATCTGCTGTATGGGCGTCCTAAGACCCTCAGCAAGTTCAAGGTCCTCGAGGTTATTGCCCGCGTGCCTTACCAAGCCTGGGAGCACGTCGCCTACATTGCGATCACCCATACCCATGCCTATCCCGACTTGGCGCGACGCATTTTCGACCGGGTCAAAGAGAGCCGGATCCAGCAGGACAACGAGCAGTGGCACCTCTTGATCCTGGAAGAGCTCACGGACAGAAAACACATCCACGAAAACTTCCTCTGGTACCGGCTCCTCCCCCAGGTGATCGCGTTCCTCTACTACCACATTTCCTGGCTCCTCTACGTGATCCGCCCCGCCCGGAGCTACCTCCTGAACGCCCACTTCGAGGATCACGCGGAGCATGAGTACATGGAATACGTCGCCGAGAATCCGGCCCTCGAAGCCGAGCCCTTTGAGAGTATGTTCGGTGACGACTATGGGAGGTTCGCCTCGCTGGCGGATCTCTTCCGCCAGATCGGCTACGACGAGCGGGTCCACAAGCTGGAGAGCCTCGCGCGGATCGAGGCGGCTCGCTTCCAGTAGCCGGCCCGGTGTACAATATCCGGACAATGCGTAGTTTCATCGAGCTGAGAGGCAGGAAGGTGGAGGAGGTCAAGGGCGAGGTAGTGCGCGAGCAGCCGCTCGTGATCTACGTGAACGAGAAGAAGTTTATCACGCTGCTGTGCTCGCCCCTCAAGCTCGACTGTCTCGTGGTCGGCTATCTCTGGCTGGAGAAAGTCATCGCCTCCGTGGACGACATTCAACACCTTCACGTGTCGGAAGTGGACGGCCGGGCGGATGTGATCCTGACACACGCGGTGGAACTCCCCACGGAGCGGATCCTCACCTCGGGCTGCGGGGGCGGCATCACCTTCAGGATCGACCCGCGACTGTTCCCGCAGATTCGCTCCTCGCTCAAAGTTCGGCCTGAACAGCTCTTCCACCGGATGCGGGAGCTCTTCGCCGCCGCGGTGAACTACCGCGCCTCCCGGGGCATCCACGGGGCGGCTCTCAGCGATGGAGATCAGCTTTTGATCGTGGCCGAGGACGTCGGCCGTCACAACGCCGTTGATAAAGTCAAAGGGGAAGCCTTGCTGAAGGGGATTCCGACGACGGACAGAATCCTCCTCTCGACCGGACGGATCTCGTCGGAGATGCTGCTGAAGGCCGCGCGGATGGAAGTGCCCCTGGTGGCCTCCCGGACCTCACCCACCGAGATGGCCGTGAGCCTTGCCGAGCAGCTGGGAATAACGGTCGTGGGGTACCTCAGGCCCGACAGCCTGAATGTCTACTCCGGCGACGCCGTTGCCCTGGACCTCCCCTGAACTCGACAGCGCCCGACCCCGCCGCGCTCAGCGCCGAGTGGGAAGATCTCCTGGCCCGCCGGCCCGATTTCCGCAACCCTCTGCGCCTGTACGGCGCGGTCCTCGACGCATGGAGCCGCTGCACTCCGGAGGGTTTTCCTGTCCTCCGCTGGCCTCGGGAGGAATGTCTGGAACGCTGGACGCGCGGCGTTTCCCTGATTCTGGAGGCCCCCCCTGACTTTGCCCCCGAATCCCTCGAGCCACTCCTGGTCCCGGTCCTCGACGGGCTGTCGGCCATCGGCGAGGAGGAGGCGGACGCCGTCGGCCGGTTCGCGGGGGCCTGGGACGAGGGTCGGCTGTCCCCGTCCACGCTCCTGCCCGGGATGCGGAAAGACGGCGAGAAGCCCTCCACCGGCGCGCTGGAGATCCCGGGGGATCTCCTGAGTTTCGTGACCTACCTGGGACTTCGTCCCGCGCTGGAGGCCTACTTCGCGGAGGTCAAAGGCCACTTTTCACCGGATCTATGGGACGCCGGCGCCTGCCCGTTCTGCGCTGCCGCGCCCGCGTTCGGCGATATCGGGGAAGACGGCAAGCGCTGGCTCTGTTGCGCCCTCTGCGGGGGTCGCTGGACCATCGGCCGGCTCCGCTGCCCGTTTTGCGATAATCGGGACGCCAAAACGCTGACCCGGCTGGCCGCCGAAGGGCCGGAGGAAGGATACATCATCGAGGCCTGCGACGTGTGCCGGGGATATCTCAAGGGTGTGGATCGGCGAGTCCGGTGGAACGCAGCTTCTGCCCTGATCGAAGACTGGGGGACGCCGCACCTGGACCTGATCGCGCGCCGAAAAGGATACTGGCGAGCGACTCCCAGCTTGATCCAGCTGGTACCGCCCGAGTCGTAAAGTCAGTGGCGGGGCGACGGACCGCCATCCACGAAGATGGTGGCTTCCATGGCCCCTCAATGTGCTAGGCTTTTTCCATTCCTCGCCGCTATTGAAAGTCTTTCGCCGGGCTGCTAGACTTTTTGCAAGTTTTGTGCGAGGTTTCGGGACACGCAGGATTTTTTTATGAGCCCAATTCTCTTCGACCTGGCCCTCCTGGCATACCTCGGGGCCACCGTTTTGGCCCTGGCGCACCTGATTCAGCGCGGGGAAGCCGTCTATCGTGCCGCGTCACTCCTGACGCAGGCGGCCTGGATCGTTCACACGCTGGCGCTGGTCGTGAGAGGGGTCGAGCTGGGCCGACCCCCTCTGGGCACGCTGGTGGAGGCCATGTCGGTGGTCGGGTGGGCCGCGGTGCTCTTCACGCTGTGGGCGGAGCGGCAGTACGGGGTGAAGGTGCTGGGCGCCTTCGTGCTCCCCCTCGTTTCGGTGCTCGGGGTGTCGGCGGCGTGGCTCCCGCCCGGCCTCACCGACTTGGCTCCCGCCTTGCGGAACGCGTGGATCTGGGTGCACGTGATCTTGGCCATGCTGGGAATCTCCGCCTTCGTTCTCAACTTCGTCGGCGGCGTCATGTACCTTCTCCAGGAGCGGCAACTCAAGGCCAAGCGCCCCGGGCCCCTGTACTACCGGCTGCCGTCTCTGGAGACGCTCGACCGGCTGACCTACCGGGCGTTGACGCTGGGATTTCCGTTCCTCACCCTCGGGCTCTTCCTGGGAGCATTGTGGGCGCGCACCGCTTGGGGCAGTCTCTTCACGTTTGATCCGCTCGCGCTCTTTTCCTTCCTGGCGTGGCTCGTCTATGCGGCGACCCTTTCGGGCCGGGCCGTGGCCGGCTGGCGGGGACGGCGTGCGGCGTACTTTGCCGTGGTCGGGTTCGGCGCCCTTGTGTTGACGCTCGGGGCCGGGTTGTTGCTTCCGGGGCGGCACGGCTCGTGACGGCGGAGCTGTTCGTTGCCGGCCTGAGCCACAAGACCGCGCCGATCGCCGTCCGCGAGCAGCTGGCCGTGGAGGAGGATAAGCTCCGGGAGATCCTCCTGGACGTTCATGCCACGGGGGTCCTTTCGGAGGTCATGATCCTCTCGACGTGCAACCGCGTGGAGGTCTACGGCGTGGCCGACGTGCCCGGGGAGGCTCGCGCCCTGGCCTTCCGCCGTCTCGCTCAGCAGCGCGGTCTCGACCTCGCCTTCTTCGAGCCGATGCTCTACACCAAGCCGGGGAACGAGGCGGTGCTCCACTGTTTCAAGGTGGCCGCCAGCCTGGATTCCATGATCATCGGCGAATCGCAGATCCTGGGCCAAGTGAAAGGGGCGTTCGCCCTGGCCCAGAGCTGTCAGACCGTCGGCCCCCTCCTCCATCGCCTCCTCAGCCAGGCCTTCGCCGTGGCCAAGAAGGTCCGGACTGAAACTGAACTCGCGCGACACGCCGTGTCGGTTTCGTACGCCGCCGTGGAGCTGGCCCGCAAAATTTTCGGAGGTCTCGAAGGCAAGGCGGTGCTGCTCATCGGCGCGGGGAAGATGGGAGAACTGGCCGCCAAGCATCTGGTGGACCAGGGCGCCTTCCCCATCTTCGTGACCAACCGGACCTGGCCTCGGGCGCAGGAGATGGCCCGGGTGCTCGCCGCGACCCCCGTGCCGTTCGAAGGATGGTCGGAGACCCTGGCGGCGGTGGACATCGTCATCACCTCAACCGGCGCTCCGGAGCCCATCGTCAGGAAAGCCGAGGTCCAGCGCGGCCTCCACGCTCGTCGCTCGCGACCCCTCTTCTTCATTGACATCGGCGTCCCGCGCGACGTCGAGCCCGGGGTCAACGAGCTCGAAGCGGTCTTCTGCTACGACATCGACGACCTGCGCCAGGTGGTGGAGTCCAACGTCCGGGAACGGCTCCGGGAGGCTCAGAAAGCCGAAGCGCTGGTCGAGCGCGAAGTCGCGAGGTTCGTGGCCCGGGCCCAGGATCTGGAGGTGGTGCCGACCATCGTGTCCCTGCGGGAACGTCTCGAAGCCATCCGACGAGGAGAGGTGGAAAAGGCGCTCCTGAATCTCCCACACGCCGATCCTCAGACGCGCAAGGCCATCGACGCGCTGTCGCAGTCTATCGTCAACAAGATCCTCCATACCCCTATTGTGAAGCTCAGGGAGTCCTCGCGAAGCGGCCACGGCCGGAGCTGGACGGAAATCGTGCACGAGCTCTTTGGCCTCGGACGGGAGCGGGAAGGACAATGAGCGGGGGTTCGATTCGAGTCGGCACGCGAGAGAGCCCCCTGGCGCTCCGTCAAGCGGCCTTCGTGGCCGATCGCTTACGAGAAGTGGTCCCCGACCGGGCGGTGGAACTTGTCCCCATGAAAACGTCGGGGGACCGACTGGCGCAGGTCTCCCTCGGAGATCTCGGAGGGAAGGGGCTCTTCGTCAAGGAGCTGGAGGAGGCGCTGCTCGAGGGGCGCGTGGATCTGGCAGTCCACAGCCTGAAGGACCTGCCCGCCACGCTCCCCGACGCGCTGTGCCTGGCGGCGTTCCCCCCACGCGCCGACCCTCGGGATGTCCTCGTGAGCCGGACGGGTGGTGGAATCTCCGACCTTCCCGGTGGCGCCGCGGTGGGAACGTCGAGTCTCCGCCGCCGCGCGCTCCTGCTTTCACTCAGGCCCGACCTCAAGATCGAGATGATCCGCGGGAACGTGGACACCCGTCTTAGAAAGCTCTCCGACGGTGTGTATGACGCCATTGTCATTGCCGCGGCCGGGCTCCAGCGGCTGGGCCTCGAGTTGGGAAACGCGCGCCCCCTGGACCCGGACCAGTTCATCCCCGCCGTGGGACAGGGCATCCTCGCAGTGGAGGCGCGTGCCAACGATCGGCGCCTTCTCGAGCTCCTGAGACCGCTCGACCACCCTGAGACGCGACGCCAGGCGGAGGCGGAGCGCGCCTTTCTCCGCCACCTCGGCGCCAGCTGTCATACCCCCGTGGCCGGCCACGCGCGGCTCGTCAACGGAGAGTTGATCCTCACCGGTCTCGTGGCGAGCCCCGACGGGCGGCACGTCCTGCGTGGGCAGACCACGGGTGTTCCCACCAACGCAGAGCTGATCGGCCAGAAGCTGGCGGAGGAGCTCATGGCCAGGGGTGCCAGGGCCATCCTCGGGGCGAGCGCCAGGGAGGTGACATGACCGTTCGCGCGGGCACTCGTTCGCTTCCCCTTTCCGGCAAGCGGATTGTGATCACCCGCGCCCGGGAACAGGCGGGCCCCTTCCGGCGCCTTCTGGAGCAGGCCGGGGCGGAGGTGCTCGAGGTCCCCACGATTCGAATCGAACCTCCCGACTCGTGGGAGCCGCTGGACCGCGCGCTCGCGGAGCTTGAGCAGTTCCGGTGGGTCGTATTTACGAGCGTGAATGGAGTGCAGAGGGTCCGCCAACGTTTCTCGGGCAAGCGGGGAGACCTCCGTGCCCTCAGCGGCGCTCGGGTGGCTGCCATTGGACCGGCCACGGCGGCGGCGCTCCAAGAGTGGGGGATCGTGCCGGAGCTGGTTCCGGACGAGTACCGCGCTGAGGGACTGGCGGATCGCCTCCGCGGGCTGATCCGCCCGGGCGATCGGGTGCTCCTGCCGCGCGCGGCGGAGACTCGGGATCTCCTGGTGAGGGAACTGGAGCGCCTGGAAGCCCGGGTGACGGAGGTACCGGCCTACCGGACTCGGCCGGTGAAAGCAGGCGCCGCCGCGTTGCGCAGGGCCCTGGGGGCCCGCCAGGTGGACGTGCTGACCTTCACCAGCTCTTCCACGGTCCGGAACTGTGCGACCATGTTCTCGGAAGGGGAGCGTCACGCGCTGCTCGGGGATGTGGTCGTGGCATGTATCGGACCCATCACGGCCGACACCGCCGCCGAATTCGGCTTGCGAACCCGGATCATGCCGTCCGAGTACACGATCCCAGCGCTCGCCCGCGCCATCATCGAGTATTATGAAAGCAGAAAAGGAGCCGCATGATGCCGTACCCGGTCTTCCGTCCGCGACGACTCCGTGAGTCCCCGCTGCTAAGGAAGATGATCCGTGAGACCACGCTCCGCGTGGACGACCTGATTTACCCGCTCTTCGCCGTGCACGGGCGCGGTGTCCGCGAGCCGATCTCCTCGATGCCCGGCCAGTATCGCCTGTCCGTGGACGAGCTCGTCAAGGAGGCGAAAGACGCGGCGGGGATGGCGATCCCGGCGGTGCTCCTCTTCGGGGTGCCCAAGGAAAAAGATCCACGGGGATCGGAGGCGTATGCGGAGGCCGGCATAGTTCAGCAGGCGATTCGCGCCGTGAAGGACACCATCCCGGACCTCCTCGTGATCACCGACGTTTGCCTCTGCCAGTACACGAGCCACGGTCACTGCGGGGTCGTCGAGGACGGAAGGGTCAAGAACGACCCAACCCTGGACCTCCTCGCGCGGACCGCCGTGTCCCACGTGGAGGCGGGCGCCGACATGGTCGCCCCGTCCGACATGATGGACGGGCGCGTCGCAGCGATCCGAGAGGCCCTGGACGAGGCGGGTTTTCAGGAGAGCCCGATCATGGCCTACTCAGCCAAGTACGCGTCGAGCTTCTACGGTCCCTTCAGAGAGGCCGCGGAATCGGCCCCCCAGTTCGGCGACCGCCGTTCCTACCAGATGGACCCCGGCAACGTCATGGAGGCCATGCGGGAGGTGGGGCTGGACATTGACGAGGGGGCCGACATCGTCATGGTCAAGCCGGCGCTGCCCTACCTGGACGTGATCGCGCGCGTGAAGGGTGAGTTCGGCATGCCCGTCGCCGCCTATTCGGTCTCCGGCGAGTACGCGATGATCAAGGCCGCCGGGCGGCTCGGCTGGCTCGACGAGGAGCGGGCGATGATGGAGGCTCTCGTCTCCATTCGCCGCGCCGGGGCCGACCTCGTCATCACGTATTTTGCCAAGGATGCGGCGCGACTCCTTGAGCGCGGCGCCCTGCCTTGACACGCGAAAACGGCAGGCGGTAGAGTGGGGGGCGCCCCACCACCGCGTAACGGCCGGATGCGGATCTCGGCGAAGGGCGAATACGCCATCAAGGCGATGCTGGATCTGGCCCTGCACTACGACCGGGGACTGATCCCGATCCAGGAAATCGCCGAGCGTCAGGGGATTCCCCAGCGCTATCTCGAGCAGGTCCTGCTGCTCCTCAAGCGCGCGGGCTTCCTCCAATCGAAGCGCGGCTCAGCCGGCGGGTATCATCTGATGCGGCCCCCCCACGACATCACCGTCGGCGCGGTGTTACGCGCTATGGAAGGGTCGCTGGAACAGGGCGAGTCCGGGCGGCGGCCCGGACGGCGTTCGGCGTCGGATCACGGGAGAGACCTGGAGGAGCTCTGGGGCGAGATCACCGCCGCGGTCTCCGGCGTGGTCGACCGCGTTTCGTTCGCCGACCTTTGCCGACGGGTGGAGCAACGACGGAGCGCGGCGCGCCCGATGTATCACATTTAATTTTTTCCCATGAACCACGACACCCCGATAGGAAAGAGCGCCATGGCTCAACGCCGAACGGAAGCCTTCGGGCGGCCCAAGATTGCCGCGTCCGTGTTGGAGCTGGTCGGAAACACCCCGCTGGTGCGCCTGAACCGACTCCCCGAGGCGGGGGGCGCCACGGTACTTGCGAAGGTCGAGTCGCTGAACCCTGGTGGAAGCGTGAAGGATCGCATCGCCGTCAGCATGATCGAGGACGCCGAGCGCCGCGGGCTCCTGAAGCCGGGCTCCACCATCGTCGAGCCCACCAGCGGAAACACCGGGATTGGCCTGGCCATCGTGGCGGCGGTGCGAGGCTACCGGCTGATCCTCACCATGCCCGACGACATGAGCGTTGAGCGCCAGCGGCTCCTCTCCCGGCTCGGTGCCGAGCTTCACCTGACGCCGGCCATCGAGGGGATGACCGGTGCGGTTTACGCGGCGCAGGAGCTCTTGCGTGAGCACCCGGACTACTTCATGCCCCAGCAGTTCGAAAACCCGGCCAACCCCGAGATCCACCGACGCACCACGGCGCTCGAGATCCTGGACGCCACGCGAGGCCGGCTGAACGCCTTCGTGGCGGGGATCGGAACGGGCGGGACGATTACGGGGGTCGGGGAGGTGCTGAAGGAGAAAGTGCCGGGGGTCCGGATCGTGGGGGTGGAGCCGGCGAGGTCGCCCGTGCTGTCTGGCGGAAAAGGCCGCCCGCACGCGATCCAGGGGATCGGAGCGTCCTTCGTCCCGGGGGTCCTGAACATCAAGCTGCTAGACGAGATCATCCAGGTCCGCGATGAGGATGCCATCACCGCGGCCAGCCGGCTGATCCGGGAGGAAGGATTGCTGGTGGGAATCTCGGCGGGTGCGGCCGTCTTTGCGGCCTGTCAGGTGGCAGCGCGGCTTCCCGCGGAGCAGGTCGTCGTGACCGTTCTTCCCGACACCGGCGAGCGCTACCTCAGCCTGACGTTTTAGCGGGTGCGCGGGACCGCTGCGAGGGAGGTTTCTCTATGGCCGTGCAGGTGTACATTCCCACACCGTTCCGACGGGCGACAAACAACAAAGACAAGATCGAGGTGGAGGCTCCGGACGTCCGCCGGCTGCTGGATCAGCTCGAGGCCGACTTCAGTGGCCTGAAGGGTCTCGTCAGAAACGAGCGCGGCGAGGTGCACCATCACGTGAACATCTACGTGAACAGTGAGGCCATCGAGGCCCTGGAGGGCCTGGCGACGCCGCTCAAGGACGGTGACGAGGTCGCCATTATCCCGGCGCTGGCCGGAGGGCGATGATCCTCAGCCGGGAGGAGTTCGAGCGAATCCGGATCCAGGCTGAGAACGAATACCCGTCAGAGTGCTGCGGGGTGGTGCTCGAAAAGGACGGGTATCCCGCCGAGCGCCTCCTGTTCCCCTGCCGCAACGTCCAGGACGAGCTCCACGCCAAGGACCCGGCTCGCTATCCGCGCGGCGCGCGGACCGCCTATCACGTGGACCCCAAGGACCTGCTGAGGATCGGCCACCTGGAGAGCGATGGATACCGCCTCCGGGTGATCTACCATTCCCACATCGATGCGGGCGCGTACTTTTCCGAGACCGACAAGCAGAACGCGCTGGTACATGGCGAGCCCGCGTATCCGGAGGTGACCCACGTCGTCCTATCGGTCGTGGAAGGCAAGGCGGCAGGTGGCGCAGCCTTCGCCTGGAATTCCGAGAAGCGTGAGTTCGTCCCGCTTGAGTTCTCAAGGCGCTGACGTGAATGGCTCTGATTCGCTTTACGAGCGCGGGCGGCGGCTGATTCCCGGAGGCGTGAACAGCCCCGTCCGGGCGTTCCGGGCGGTAGGAGGTCGCCCGTTTTTCGTCGAGCGCGGCGCGGGCGCCAGAATCTGGGACGTGGACGGCCATTGCTACCTCGACTTTCTGGGTTCCTGGGGGCCGCTCATCCTGGGCCACGCACCGGCGCCAGTCGTCGAGGCGATCACCGACGCGGTCCGGCAGGGGACGAGCTTCGGGGCGCCGACCTCGCGGGAGGTGGAGATAGCCGAACTCATCTCGCGGGCGATCCCGTCCATCGAGATGGTGAGGCTTGTCTCCTCGGGCACCGAGGCGGCCATGAGCGCCATTCGCCTTGCCCGGGGCGCCACCGGCGGGGACGTCATCATCAAGTTCGAGGGGTGTTACCACGGGCACGCCGACAGCCTGCTCGTAAAAGCCGGCTCCGGTGGCGCGACCTTCTCCATTCCCGATAGCCTCGGTGTTCCCACCGCCCTCGCTTCCCTGACGCTCACGTTGCCGTTCAACGACCTGGAGGCCGTGCGGCGGACCTTCGACGCCCGCGGCGGCGAAATCGCGGCGGTGATCGTCGAACCTGTGGCCGGGAACATGGGGGTGGTGCCGCCCGCGCCCGGCTTTCTCCAGGGGCTCCGTCATCTCACGCGGCGTCATGGCGCGCTTCTGATCTTCGACGAGGTGATCACAGGCTTTCGGGTCGCTTACGGGGGCGCCCAGGCGCTCGACGGCGTGACGCCCGATCTGACCTGCCTCGGCAAGATCATCGGCGGCGGTCTCCCTGTCGGCGCCTACGGAGGCCGTCGCGACCTCATGGAGCAGGTCGCGCCGATCGGGAAGGTCTATCAGGCCGGGACTCTTTCCGGCAATCCCCTGGCGGTTGCGGCCGGGCTGGCTACGCTCCGAGCGCTGACAGACCCGGGAGTCTATCCGCGCCTGGAGGCGTTGGGGGCCCGGCTAGAGGCAGGGTTGCAGACGGCAGCACGGGAAGCCGGGGTCCCGCTGGTTGTGAACCGCGTGGGCTCGATGCTCACCCCCTTCTTTACAGACCGTCCGGTGACCGACTACGCCTCGGCCAAGCGCTCAGACACGGTCCGGTACGCGAAGTTCTTTCACGGCATGCTCTCCCGCGGGGTCTTCCTCGCCGCCTCCCAGTTCGAGGCAGCGTTCATCTCCCTGGCCCACTCGGAGGCAGACATCGACAGCGCCGGGCGGGCCGCAGGGGAGGTATTCCGCACCCTTTAACCCGGACGAGCCCCGCCTCCCGGGACAACGCTATTGACGGCCGGGGAGACCGGGTGATAGGATTCACAAGGTTTCGGCCTGGAGTCACCCCTTCCGACTCCGTTTGACAGCGGCACTCACGTTCGGCTTCGTCGGTCCAGGGAGCGTGTAAAGCGAGATGAGGACACGGGTGGGCGTCGGCGTTCTCGCCCTCGCGCTCCTCGCCATCCTCGGCGCCGTCGCCCATTCCACGCGAGGCCAGGCAGCCGTGCCGGTCCAGCCCATCGCCTTCAGCCACCAGATCCATGCCGGCCAGTACAAGATCGACTGCCAGTACTGCCACGCGGACGCACGCCGCTCTGAGTACGCCGGGTTGCCGTCGGTCGCGCGCTGCATGGGGTGCCACAAGATCACGGCCGCGGACCGACCGGAGATCCAGAAGCTGGCGGGGTTTTTCGCGCAGCAGAAACCGATCCCGTGGGTGCGCATCTTCAAGGTTCCGGAGTACGTCCACTTCCCCCACAAGCCGCACGTCCGGGTGGGGGTGACCTGCCAGACCTGCCACGGGCCCATCGAGACCATGACCGTCGTAAGCGCGAAAACCGGCCAGAATCTCTCCAACGACCTATTAAACCTGGTGACCTTCGCGCCCTCCCCGACGCCGCTCACCATGGGCTGGTGCGTCGAATGCCACACGAGGATGAACGCCAAAGAAGGCAAGAAGGCTCCCCTGGAATGCGTGACATGCCACCACT
>CAYRZF010000061.1:0-3505 GCA_964428805.1 uncultured bacterium
TCGTAGATCTCGAAGAATTTGTCCAGGCGGGTGAGCTCGAAGACCATCCGCACGTCCTTCGTCATCCCGCAGAGCACAAAGCGGCCGCCGCCCTCGAGCGTGTCCTTGCGCGCGGCCATCAGGATGCCGAGCCCCGAGCTGTCGATGTACGTGGCCCGCGACAGGTTGACCAGGATCTGGAGGGACACGGCCTTGGTGAGGTCCCCCAGGGTGTCTCGGATGCGTGAGACCGCGTTCACGTCGATCTCACCGGTCAGATCCACGATGACGAGGCTGGGCTCGCGGCGGACGGCGATCTCCATCGCGCCCTCAGCGGGCCTTCCGGTCGTCTCCGGGCATCTCGGCGATCCTCGCCGTCACGTCCAGCGGGGTCTTTTTCCGCAGGAGCCCGAGCGCCACGCTCTTTCCGACCTCGGAATCGGCCACCAGGCGCTGGAGGTGATGGTAGTCCTCCACTTGGACCCGGTCGAAGGTGAGAACGAGATCGCCCTGCTGGAGCCCGGCGTCGGCGGCGGGGCTCTTCGGATAGACCGAGGCCACCACCGCGCCGGCCGTGTCCTTGGCTCCCAGCGACTCCGCGAGCTGGGGCGTGAGCGGCTGCACGGCGATGCCGAGCCAGCCACGTACGACCTTCCCCTTTTCGACGAGCTGGTTGACCACCCGCTTGACCATGTTGATCGGGATGGCGAACCCGATCCCCTGGCCGGCGGCCACGATGGCGGTGTTGATCCCCACGACCTCTCCCTTGAGGTTCAGGAGCGGGCCACCCGAGTTGCCCGGGTTGATGGAGGCATCGGTCTGAATGAAGTTCTCGTAGGTGGCGATTCCCACGTCGGAGCGGCCGGTGGCGCTGATGACCCCGACGGTGACGGTCCGATCGAGACCGAAGGGGTTGCCGATGGCGATGGCCCATTCTCCGACCTTCAGGGTGTCGGAGTTTCCGAGCTTGGCCACGGTGAGCTCGGAGTCCGGCTGGAACCGGACCACCGCGAGGTCCGTCTTCGGATCGGTGCCCACGACCTGGCCCCGGTATTCCCTTTTCGAGGAGAGGCGCACGAGGATCTCGTCCCCCCCCTTCACGACGTGGAAGTTGGTCAGAACGTCGCCGCGCTTGTCGATGATGAACCCGGAGCCGAGACTCGGCTGCCTGAACTCCCCTCGCGGCCCCGGCCCCGGGAATTGCTCGAAGAAGTCCTTGAAGAGCGGGTCGTCGCTGAAGGGGCTGGGGGTCAGGGGGCGTCGCGTCTTGGCCAGGGTGACGGTGCCGATGTTCACTACGGCCGGCCGGACCTGCTGGACGACCTGGGTAAAGGCCGACTGGAGCCCTTCGAGCGTGGTGGGGGAGGCGGCCGGTTGGGCCGGGCGACTCCAGGAAGGGGCGCCATTCCAGGCGGCGTGTAACCCAAACCCCACTCCCAACGAGCCCAGAACCAGGAGCGCGATCAGGAATCCTCTGCGCGAGTAGGCAGTCATAGGTCCGGGGATCATAGCGGTAGGGGGGGATGGGTGTCAAGGAAACTATTGTAAGTAGGTTCTTTTTCCTTGACTCATATTAGGGCTGTACGAGAAAATTTGGGCATAAAGTTCGCTCACCTTGCGCTTGTGGGAGGAGATTGCTTGAGGGTGGCCCCTCCGGAGGGGAAGTCTATCTTTCGACGCGCTCTCTGCTGGATTCTGATTGTCACTCTGCAGTTGCCGGCCGTAGTGTGGGCACAGCTTCCATCCGGGCCCGCGCCGTCCGCCCCGCCGGCGGCGCCCGCGGTTGGCATCCCGCCCGGTCAAACGTACTTTGCGCTGAGTCCGGACTACCGCCTGGGGCCGGGCGACACGGTGGAGGTAATTCTCTCGGGCCGGGTAGACGTCGCGCGCCAGATCCTCATCGTCACGCCCGAGGGGAATATCCATTTGCCGCCGATCGGAACGATTCCGGTCGCTGGGCTCACCGTGGCCGAGGCGCGAAAGGCGGTGGCGGATCGAGCCGCGCCGCTCTTCAAGTTTTTTGACCTCAGTCTCTCGGTGGTCGCGGCCCGCTCATTCGAGATCACGGTCTCCGGGGAGGTGGAGCGCCCCGGGACCTACACCGTGACCGCCACGGAGCGGGTCCAACAGATCGTCACAAAAGCCGGGGGGATCACGCCCCGCGGGTCGCTCCGGGATGTCATGGTGCTCCGCCAGGGAAAGAAGGAGGGCAGCGTGGACCTCCTGCGGTTTGCCCTGCGCGGGGATATGTCGCAGAACCCCTACGTGACGGAGGGGCTGACGGTCTTCGTCCCTCCCAAGGGGCCATCGGCCACCCTGCTCGGGAGCGTGGCGCGTCCGGGCGAGTACGAGATCGGCGAGGAGCGGAATCTGGCGGCCCTCCTGGCTCTCACCGGAGGGGTTTCCCATCTGGCCGCGGTGAGCCAGGCTCGCCTGACCCGGCTGGGGTCCGACAACAAGAAGGAAACCGAAACGCTGGACCTCGCTCAGGTGCTCGCCCCCGGCGCCCCGGCGGTCGAGCTTCAGGGCGGTGATGTGCTGTTCGTGCCCCCGATTTCGGTCCTCCAGGACGTGGTGGAGGTGCGCGGGGCGTTTCTCGGGACCGGAGCAGATCCGGGGAAGACGACGACGATCGGCAGGCCGACGCTCGTGGCGCGAATGGAGCTGGCGTCCGGCGACCGGATCAAGGACGTGGTGGTGAAGGCGGGGGGGGTGGCCCCGTACGCCAACCTCTATAAGGCGTTCGTGGAGCGCGGAGGGAACAGCGGCCCGAGACAGATCATCCCGGTTGACCTGCAGCGGCTGCTCGTGGAGAAGGATGAAAGCCAGAACGTGGCCCTCCAGAACGGCGATGTATTCGTCGTCCCGGTGACGGAGGACAAGGTGTACGTCATCGGAAACGTGCGGGCGCCCGGAAGTTTCGATTACCGGCCGTTCTACTCGCCGAAGGAATACATTCTGCTGGCGGGCGGCCCGGACCGTCGGGCCAAGATGGGCGCGGCCACCGTCATCTTCCCCAACGGCAAAATCTACAAGCTCGCCGAGGCGCCGCCGATCGAGCCCGGGGCGGTGGTGCAGGTCCCGGAGGTGTTGGTGAAGTGGTACGAGGACTACCTCCTCATCGCCTCCGCCGTGGCCAGCATTCTGACGGCCTATACGGGGCTCTACATCCTGTTCGGCGGGCCAATTTTCGTGCCGGCCGGCGAGAAGCGGTAAGGGAAGGGGGAAGCGTGTACGAGGCCTACTGGGAGCTGAGCGAACCCCCGTTCGACAACTCCCCCAACCCCAAATTCCTCTATCTCTCGCCCGAGCACGAGGAGGCGCTCATCCGCATGGGGTACGCGGTGAAGCACCGGAAGGGCGCCGCGATGCTCACCGGCGAGTATGGCTGCGGCAAGACCACGCTCTCCCGCGCCCTGCTCCAGCGCCTGGAGACCGAGCGATACGAGGTGGGGCTCCTGACGAATCCTTGCTGGAGCGCGACGGACTTCCTGCGCGAGATCCTCTACCAGATGGGGGTGGATAC
>CAYRZF010000061.1:3605-12493 GCA_964428805.1 uncultured bacterium
CGGCGGCGGGCGAGGCGCCCGAGGAGCTCTTCGCCGAGGTCCTGGCGTTCACCGGGCGACTGCCCGCGCTGGTCCGCGAGGGCCAGGAGTTTCCGTGGGGGGGGTACCAGCGCCTGCTGGAGCGCGTGATCCGCTCGCTCGGAGGGTCGGCGGAGTTGTTCTGGCTGGCCAATAACCCACCTTCGGCCGGGGCCGAATACCTCGCCGCTCATCTGACTTCAGTCGGCATCCTGTCCGTTCGGATCGGGGTGGGGCTCCGCCTCGACCGGGAGCAGCTCCTGGATCTCGGGATGGCCGCGTTTCTCTTCGACGTGGGGATCGCGGAGCTGCCCGGAGGGATCCTCGGGAAAGCCGCGGCGCTCTCGGGCGAGGATCTCGCCACGTATCAGACCCACGCCCGGATCTCGGCCGACATTGTGCGCCGCTGGGCGTCGCCGCGAGCAAGCGTGATCGAGGCCGTGCTCCAACACCATGAGCGCGAGAACGGAGGGGGATATCCCCAGGGTCTGGCGGGTTCAGCCATTCATGTCAACGCGAAGATCATCGGGCTCATCGATACCTATACAGCCTTGATCTTTCCCCGGCCGCCTGCACCTCGGTTGCAGCCCTATCAGGCGATCCGTCAGATTGTGAGCTCCAAGCAGGAAGGGTTTCCCGCGGCGCCCATCAAGGCGCTGCTTGCGGAAATCTCGGTTTTCCCGCCACGGACCATCGTGAGGCTGAACACGGGCGAGGTGGGTCGGGTGATCGCGGTCAACCGTAACCACCCGCTCCGCCCGAAGGTCGAGATCCTGGCCGACGCCAAGGGAAACCCTCTGGACGCGCCGAAGATCTTGGACCTTTCGGAGGCGCCGTTCATCTACGTGACGGGTCCGGTCCAGGAGGGAGGAGGGTGACGACCCTCTCCGTCCGTGCCCTGGCGGTGACGGACCGTAACGAGCTGGCGGCCCTCGTAGAGGGGAATCTTCCCGCCCTCGAGCCCGGGCTCTCCCTCCTGGAGCGGCGCTTCCCCGCCGGCCAGGTTTTGGTGGACTTCCTCGCCCTCGACGCCGGCCGGCGGCTCGTGCTCTGTCTGCTCGGCTCGGGCTCGGACACCGCCATGCTCGTCCAGGCGGTCGAGGCGTACGGGTGGTGCGACGAAAATGTGGCTTTGCTCGAGCGTCTCTTCCCGGGTGCGCGGATCGACACCACGGTCCCGCCCCGACTTGTACTGCTGGCACCGCGCTTCTCGGATAGCCTTAGGCGGACGGCGCGCTATATGGGCCCGCTCTCGCCCGCGCTCGTCGAGTGCCGCTGCCTCGAGGTGAACGGCGCGCGCGGGGTCTGCTTCGAGGCCGTCGAGGGGATGCCGATCCCCGAGCCGTCGATCTCGGCGGTCGGGAATGCGAATGACGTCGGGTCAACGCGGACGGAGGCGCCGGAGGATGCGGCGCCGGCGCGCGTCCGCCGGCTCGTGCGGCATCTCGAACGCCTGAGCTTTCGCGAGGCTTTCAGGTAGGCCATGGCCCAGTACGAGATGAACCTGCGGGACTACTGGCGGATCATCCGCCGCCGCCGCGTTACCATTCTCATCAGCGCGCTCCTGGTCGCCCTCTTCGCCTTCTGGTTCGCCTGGCAAAAGGAGCCGCTTTACCAGGCCACGGCCGCCATCAAATTCGAGCAGATCACCTCTCTCACCGGCCTCCTGGTGGAGGTGCTTTCCTTCTCCCCCGCGGACACCATCGAGACCCAGGCCGCCATCATCCGGAGCTTTCCGGTGATGGAGCAGGTGGCCAAGCGGTTGGGCGACCTCCCGGAGGGCATGTCGGCCGAGACCGTGAAGGAGTCGAAATCCTACGTCGGCGTTATCTCGGCGCTGACGGCCCGGGTCAGGACGAATCGGGTCGCCAGCACCACTATCATCGAGATCACCGCGTCCTCCTCCAATCCGCGGAAGGCCAAGGATCTGGCCAATACCGTGGCCGAGGTGTACCGCCAGTACCAGGGGCGGATCCGGAACGCCCGGATCATTGAGGCCCGCCAATTCATCGAGCAGCAGCTGAAGGAACTCGAAGGTCGGGTCAGAAAGGCTGAGGAAGCCGTGTGGGCGTTCCGGGAGGCAAACCGGGTCATCGCGCCGGGTGCCGAATCCACCGTCCTCCTCTCTCTGTTCACCCAAATTCGAGGCGAGATCGAGAAGACGCGCCAGCAGCGAACCGAGCTCGAGCTTGCCGCGAGCCGCCTTTCCCGGTACGACGGGACCAGCGGTTCGGAGGACCGGGTGTACGTGGACAGTCCCAACCCGGCGATCTTGCGCCTGCAGGCGAGCCTGGCGGAGCTGCTGCTCGAGCGGAATAACCTGGCCCTGGAGGTGACCGACAAGCACCCGCGGCTGCAGGCCATCAACGACCGCATCCGCGAGGTCCGCAGCGAGATGCTCCGGGAGGTCACCGCGCAAATCGCGCTCCTCCGGAGCCGGGAGGAAATCCTCAACCGTCAGATTGGCGAGCTCTACCAGAAGAACCGCGAGGTTCCCACCATCGAGCTCTCGCTGCAGCGGCTCCAGCGCGAGGCCAAGGTCAACGACGATCTGCTGGCGCTGCTCAAGACGCGCCACCAGGAAGCGCTCATTAAAGAGGCGGAGAAAATCGAGGAGGTCACGATCATCCGCCCGGCCGTCGAGGCGTCGGTCCCGGTGGGCGGGGAGACGTTCACCACCGTGATGGTGGGGGCGCTGGTCGGGCTCCTCTTGGGCCTGGTGCTCGCCTTCGTGCAGGAGACCCTCGACACCTCCATCGGCACCATCGAGGACGTTGAGGACTACCTGGGGGTGCCGGTCCTGGGCGTCATCCCGCACATCGACTCGCGGGAAATCATGGATCGCATCATCGAGCAACGGCCCGCCCTCGCCTCCATGGACCCCGAGACCCTCTCCCGCCACGCGCTGCTCGTGTCTCACTTCGACCCGAAGTCGCCGGTGGCGGAGGCGTTCCGCAGTCTCCGGACGCGGCTCCAGTTCGCCACCATGGAGCAACCGGGCAAGCTCTTCCTCCTGACGAGCCCCTCGCTCCAGGAGGGTAAGACCACGACCATCGTGAACCTCGCCATCGCGCTCTCCCAGGCAGGGCAGAAGACGCTTCTGGTGGGCGCCAACCTCCGTCGCCCGAGCATCCACAAGTTCTTCGGCATCGATCGGGACCCGGGGCTCACCGACGTGCTGCTCGGAAACCAGCGCTGGCAGGACTGCGTGCGCACCGTGGCGGACATTCTGATGGGCCGCTTCGAGATGGAGGACATCATGGTCGCCCCCGGCCTGGACAACCTCCACATTCTCGAGTCCGGGCCGATCCCGCCGAACCCTTCGGAGTTACTCTCCACGCCCCAGATGGCCGAGTTTATCCGGGAGGTCCGGCAGCGGTACGATATCGTCCTCTTCGACGCGCCCCCGGTGCTGCCGGTGACGGATGCGGCGATCATCGCCTCCCAGATGGACGGCGTGATCCTGGTTTACCAGGCCGGCAAGGTCGGGCGGCTGGCCCTGAAGCGCGCCAAGATCCAGCTGGAGAGCGCAAAGGCCAAGGTGTGGGGAGTCGTGCTGAATGACCTGGGGGCGGAGATGGCGGGCTATGCCCCCTACACGGCCTACTACACCCATTACTATGGCGAGGAAGGCACGGGGGAGGAGGCCCGGCCCGCCCGGCGTGGGATCCTAGCCTGGGTCGAAAGTTCCCT
Organism: uncultured bacterium; assembly: GCA_964428805.1. Lineage (GTDB taxonomy): Bacteria > Methylomirabilota > Methylomirabilia > Rokubacteriales > CSP1-6 > CAYRZF01. Next base: position 7,317 of record CAYRZF010000061.1, read on the forward strand.
CAGAAAGCTCCGGGCATTCAAGCCCGGCGGCGCCGGCGGCCAACCGATTCGCCGGCCCGGATCGTCGGCGCCGGCGGCCGCCGCTCCGCGCGGGGTGAGCGCCAAGCCAGCGGCCGCGAAGCCAGCAGCGCCGCGTCGGCGCTACAGCCAGACCTGGGTCGGGGTTCTGCTCCTCCTGGTTCTGCTGCTCGTGCTCGCCGGGGTCCTCGCCTGGCGCATGGGGTTCACGGCTCCGACCGGGATGGGACCGTTGAGGCAGCTCTTCCGGAGCGCCTTCGAGCGAGCCGTCCAGCAGCGGAGCGCCTCCCCGCCTCGGGTCACACCTCCCGCCGTCTCAACGGCCCCTCAGGCGCCACCCGCCGCGCCTCCCGCCGACGCTCCCAAGGCCGCTCCGCTCTCCGCATCCGCCCAGAAGCCTTCCGCCGCCGCCGAGCGCCCAGTCACGGCAACGGCGCCGGCGCCGACGAGGCAGTCCCCCGTGGTTTCGGAGCCCCGCTACGCGCTGGAGTTCGGGCCATTTTCCACTGCCGAGGACGCCGAGCGGATCGAGCGCCAGCTCAACAGCGCAGGGTTCCCCACCGTGAGATTCCGGCAGCAGGGCGGCGGCAGTCTCTACGGGGTCTTCATCGAGCGCCTGCCCAGTCTGAGCGAGGCCCAGGCGACCATTGAACGTCTCAAGGCTGGGGGGTTCGCGCAGGCCGTCGTTATCGGCAACGGCGAGAGTCTCTCCATCCGGGTCGGCGAGCCGGCCCCGCTCCGGACCGCGGTCCAGGTTGCCGAGAAGCTCCGGGCGGCTGGCCATAAGGTGCGCGTTGCCGTGCAGCCCGGCGAGGCTCTCAACCTCACGATCCGTCACGGCAACTTCGCCTCGGAGGACGAGGCCCGCACCCGGAGTCAGGATCTGGTCCGGCAGGGCCTCGAGAACCGGGTCGTCCGGGTGAAGTAACTCTGAGACGGAACATCCCGCAGTCGCCTTCCGACTCCCAGGCCCTCGGCCGCGCGCTGGTTTTCGGCCTGCTCCTGCTTGGCGCATCCCTGCTCGCCTCCAGGTTTCTCGTCTTCACCCGGCTCGAGTACGCCCTCGGCTTCGTCGCCGTCGGGGCGGTGTTCATCCTGGTTTTTGTCCGGACCGAGATCGGGCTCTACCTGGCGCTGCTCTCCATGCTCCTCTCACCCGAGTTCATCCTCGGCGGGCGGGGCTCGCTGGCCGAGGCTCGCGAGGTTGTGCTCCGGGCGGAGGACCTCCTGTTGATCGTCATCGCCCTCAGCTGGTTGGCGAAGACGGCGGTGAACAAGGAGCTCGGCCTGGTGCTGGCGACCCCCCTCAATCGCCCGATTCTGGCCTACTTCCTCACCACGCTCGTGGCGACGCTTGTGGGGTATATGACGGGAACGGTGAAAACCGTCGGGGGCTTTCTCTATGTGCTCAAGTACATGGAGTACTTCGTCGTCTACTACATGGTGGTCAATAATGTTCAGGATCGCGCCCAGGCCTGGCGTCTCGTCCGCGTGGCGTTCTTCGCGGCGGTTGTCGTGAGCCTGATCGGGATCGCGCAGATCCCCTCCGGCGAGCGGGTCTCCGCCCCCTTCGAGGGGGAGGTGGGCGAGCCCAACACGTTCGGGGGGTACCTGCTTATCATGATGGGGCTCGCCGCCGGCCTCCTCCTCGAGTCGCCGCGCGCGAAGACGCGCATGTTGAGCCTGGGCTTCCTGGTCGTCCTGGCCATTCCCTTCCTCTACACGCTCTCCCGCGCGTCGTATCTGGGCTTTTTGCCGCTCGTGGCAGTCCTCGCCCTCCTGTCGAGCCGCCGCCGATTGATGGCGGGGCTGCTGCTCCTCCTGCTTGTGGGTTCGCCCCTGGTCGTCTATCTCTTCCCCACCCCTGTCGTGAAGCGCGTCCTCTATACCTTCGAGCCGGAGGCAGGCCAGCCCACGGTCAGACTGGGGCAGGTGGCCTTTGACCCCTCAACTTCTGAACGGCTCATCAGCTTCCAGCAGGCCGTCGAGGGCTGGGTGAAACGGCCGATCCTCGGGTACGGCGTCACGGGCTTCATGTTCATGGACGCGCAATATCCGCGGATTCTGGTGGAGACCGGCGTGCTGGGCCTCGCCGCGTTTCTCTGGCTTGTCTGGGCGCTCCTGCGGAGCAGCCTCCGCGCGTTCCGCGCTCTCAAGGAACCCACGGATCGCGGCCTCGCTCTTGGCTTCTTGGCGGGGACAGCGGGCCTTCTCACCCACGCCATCGGGGCCAACAGCTTCATCATCGTCCGGATCATGGAGCCGTTCTGGTTTTTCGCGGGGATCGTGACCATGCTGCCCATGCTCCAGCCGAGGGACAAGTGAATCACTCCGACGACAGGCCCTCTTGGCCGGCCTTGCGATCCTGATCTTGTCCTCCCTCCTCTTCACCCTCTCCCGGGCCTCTGAGGTCGGGGGTGTCCGACTGGATACTTCCATCTCAGAGCGCCTTCAATCGTGGCGAGAGGCGCTCATCGTCGACTGGTACGTGATTGGAGGAAAGCATGGGGATTGACTCCCACGCGCCGTCCCCCACGCTAGGCCTCGACCAGACGCGCTACAGCCCGTCGATGCGCAGGATTTGGCCGTGGCCCGCCTTGTTGCTGGAGGAGGTGGCGGAATGGATCAACGAGCTCCCCGGAGATTCGTGGCTGGATGCGGCCTGTGGCGAAGGTCAGTTAGGGGAGTTGCTGGGGAAGCGAAAGAGCCTTCTCGGCCTGGACGTGGATTGGGAGCGTCTACGGCGCGCTCGTAGCCATCCATACGTTGCTCTTATGCAAGGATCAGTCGAGTCTCTGCCGCTGACCCGCGGAAGCGTAAATGGGATCGCGACCGTGGAGACCCTCGAACACGTCTCAGACATGGATGCGGCCTTGAAAGAATTTGCGCGCTGTCTCCGCACACGTGGGTACCTGGTGCTCACCATACCATCCGTGACCCTCCGAAGTTTATGGCAGATGCGTGTCACCCGTCAGCCTGTTTATTGTGATCCGAGGGAACATATTCGGGAATTCTCGGCTGTTCCCGTCGGAGGATTTCCGCACATGTTCGAGACGTGGCAAAGCCTGGAAGCCCGTGTCGAGCGCCATGGGTTCACCGTGGTGCGCGGGGGCGGCGTGGGATTTCTCCTCCCCATGTGGCAGGGGCGCTGGGCCTGGATCGAGCATGCAATGAATCTCTTGTACCGCGAGACGATCAACCGCTGGCTTGGTAGACTCCCCGTGTTGCGGAGATTCCCCTATTACCGCATCTATTTGTTCCAATACAAGGGAAGCGGATGACAGCGGTCTCCGGCGAGGGCACTCCGTTTCACCACACGGTCATTCGTGGCGGCCTCTGGGTGGGATTCGGGTTTGTCGGTCAACAGGGGATTGCCATGGTGCGCACTCTGGTGTTGGCCCGTCTGTTGACGCCAGAGGACTTTGGACTGGTCGGTTTAGTGACGCTGACGCTGTTTGCGGGTTTGGTGCTGACGGAGTTCGGGTTGGACAGTGCCCTTATCCAGCGAAGTGACTTGCCAGCAAGATTCGTACACACAGCGTGGAACCTCATGCTGATCCGCGGAATCTGCTTGTTCCTGCTGTTGCAAGGAATCGCGCCATGGATCGCTGCGGCCTTTGGTCGTCCTGGTGCGGAATTCTTGTTACGGGTTGGCGCCGTGAGTTTCTTGCTGGTATGTGTGCCGGCGGTGCCTGGGGCGTTGTTATTGCGGGAGCTTCGCTACCGTCGTCGGATGCTGCTCGATGCAAGCCGCGATATATCGGGCACCGTGTGCGCGATCGTGCTCGCCCTGTTGTTGGACAACGCGTGGGCGCTGCTCCTTGGTCTGTTGCTTGGGCAAGCAGTGGCCATGATCGTTGTGTGGTTTCTCCACGACTACCGACCTCGCTGGGCGATGGATCGCGAATCCTTAAAGGTGTACGCGGAGATGGGGCGTCATTTGTATCTCAGCGGGTTGTTAACGTATGTCGTCACGCGCGGTGACGACATCGCGGTTGGCAAGCTTCGCGGCGTCCACGATTTAGGGCAGTATCAAGTGGTGTTCGGCATTTCGGAGATGCTTACTCGGGGCCTGAGCGAGATGTTGAGCAAAGTGGCATTTCCGGCGTACGCGCGGATTGTGGCTGAAGGTCGCCGGTTGGTAGATGTGTTCGATGAAGTGTGGTGCGTGCTCTTGTTCTTATTGCTCCCTGTTGGCGCGGTCATGGTCGTGTTCGCCGGGAAACTGGTGGCGCTCTTGCTTGGACCCCAATGGGTGCCGGCGGCGACGGCCTTCGCGGTGTTGGCGGTGGCGCAGACGCTGCGCGCCCTGGCTGCGGCGTGCGGCAGTTTCATGTTGGCGGCAGGGAAGACGATGTATCTCCCGCGGATCAAGTTCCTCGAGGTGGTGTGTTTTGGGGTGCTGATTGTCCCGCTGACTACGCGCTGGGGGTTGGTGGGTGCGGCGAGCTGTCTAGTGGTTATGTATAGCCTGAGCCTGGCGGGACATGTGTATGGTGCCCATCAGGTAGCCCCTATTTTGGGGCGGATGCTCCGCAGTTCATGGGAGCCGCTGGCGGTCACGGTGTCGCTCGCTGCCGTGGCTTGGCGCCTTTGTCCGGATAGTGAACTTTCGGTCGTTATCTGCATAGTCCTCTGGGGCACCCTGTGGATGACCTATGTGGGGGTACGTCACGCCAGGTTGATCCGCAAAATATGGGGTGCAGTGCAAGGGAATGTGGCCTCCGCCTCACCCTTAGACGAGCTACGAGTGTAACAATGCGGATCGCCTACCTCGCCTTGGTTGAGATCGATGTGGCGGATGCGTGTCTGGTTCACACCCGCGAGATCGCGGAGGGACTGGCTGGGCTTGGTCATGACGTGACGTTGATTTTGCCACGCCCGTTGCGGATGCAATCTTGGCTTGGGATCCGGCATGTCTGGGTTCGCTGGTGGGGCTTTGATCGGCGAAGGCAGTGGGCGTTTTTCGTGGAAAGTGCCTGGCGCTTGTGGTGGCTTCATCGCCGTCAACGCTTCGATCTGCTCTATGTGCGGGAAATGGCGCGACATCCTTTTCTGCCCGGCCTGGTGCGATGGTTGCGTTTGCCGTTGTTCGTCGAAGTGAATGGCTGGGCGCTCGATGATTTGCGGCTCCTTGGCGCTTCCCGAAGGGAGTTGCG
>CAYRZF010000062.1:0-2524 GCA_964428805.1 uncultured bacterium
ACTAGGAAATGCAGGTATCAACCAACGATTTCAGGAAAGGGCTGAAAATCGAGCTGGACGGAGCCCCGTATGCCGTCGTGGACTTTCAGCACGTCAAACCGGGCAAGGGAGGGGCGTTCGTTCGGACCAAACTCAAGCACCTGCGACTCGGAACGGTGATCGACAAGACCTTCAGGGCGGAGGAGAAGGTCCCGCTCGTCAATTTCGAGGAGAAGCGGATGCAGTTCCTGTACCGGGACGACCGCTTCCACTTCATGGACCTGGACACCTACGATCAGCTCTCGCTGAGCGAGGAGGAGGTCGGCGAGGCGCAGCAGTTTCTCAAGGAGAACATCGAAGTGGAGGTTCTCTACGTGGACGACGCCTCCATCGGCGTCGAGCTGCCCAATTTCGTCGACCTGGCCGTGGTGAAGACGGACCCGGGAATCCGTGGCGACACCGCCTCCGGCGGCTCGAAGCCCGCTACGCTGGAGAGCGGGGTGGTTGTCTCCGTCCCTCTTTTCATCAACGAAGGAGATGTCCTCAGGGTCGACACCCGCACGGGGGCCTATATTTCCCGGACGGCCGCAGCGGCGGGGATGGGGTAACGACGTGGCAAAGCTCAAACGAGAGGAAGGGTTCTCGCTCGACGAGGTGCGGCAGTTCGTCGAGCTCGCCCAGACGTTCGGCCTGGCGGAGCTGGAGATAAGCCAGGGGGAGACCCGGATCCGGATTCGACGCGAGGTCGCCCGCCCGGAGATGCCGGTGGCAGCGCCCCTGCCATCCGCGGCGCCGATGCCGGCCCAGCAGCTCGAGCGGGCGGGAGCAGACCTTGTCACCATCGAGGCGCCAATGGTGGGCACCTTCTACGCGGCCCCCTCTCCGGGCGCTGATCCCTTCGTGAAAGAGGGAGACATCATCAAGGAAGGTCAGATCCTCTGCATTATCGAAGCGATGAAGCTCATGAACGAGATCGAATCCAAGGTGCACGGTCGGATCGCGAAGATCCTGGTCGAAAACGCCCAGCCCGTCGAGTACGGCCAGCCGCTTTTCCTCATCGAGCCCCGACCTTAACCGGACGGACACCCCGATGGCCGCCTGTCCTCACTGTGGGGCAACTCTCTCCAGCCCCTTCTCTCGCTGCCGCACGTGCTCACTGCCGGCAAAGCGCGCCGAGCGGCGCCCACCCGAAGAATCCCCGTCCCGGCACCGGCGGGCCTTCGGCGGCGTCGACGTCGCGTTGGGCGTCCTCGCGGTAGGGTTCCTGGCGCTTTGGTTTGCTTGGGGGCGGCCCGATTCGACGAAGCCGGCCGGACCGGCCGACGGGCCAGCCACATCCCAGAAGCAGGTCTCCGAGCTCCAGAGGACGAGGCTGCTCGGGCTGCCCCCAGAGCGCGCCCATCTCCCGGAGGTCACGGTCCTCACCGAGGAGGGGATTCGGCTGTACAGCGCGGGACAGTACCCCGACGCCTGCCAGCGCTTCGCCGACGCCCTGGAGAAGGAACAGGTGAGCCCGACTCTGAGACAGAACGTGGCGCGCTGTTTCGAAGGCTGGGCCTGGCAGACGCTCCGGACCGGGAGGGCTGAGGAGGCCGGTCTCCTTTTTCGGCAGGGCCTCCGCCAGGACCCCGACTCCTCTCCCCTCTTGACGGGGCTCGCCTTGGCCGCCATCCACGCCGGCCGGCCCGACGAGGCGCTTGAGCCGCTGGAGCGAGCGGTCACGGGATCGCCCGATCCGGAAGCAACGCTGCTCCTGGCCCGGCTCTATGACCAGCGAGACCAGGCCGACCGCGCTGTGGTGCATCTCCGCCGCCTGCTGGAGCGGGACCCCTCCCATGCCAGTGCCCGACAACTCCTGGACAAGCTGGAGCGGGAGCAGCGGGTGGAGGCGGGATATTGGAAGGATGAGAGCAAACACTTCGTGGTGAAATATCGGGGGCCCAGGGAACTCGAGGTCCGGCGGGTGGTGATGGAAATCCTGGAAGAAGCCTATGAATCCGTCGGGCGGGAGTTCAACTTTTTCCCTCCCGAAAAGGTCACCGTGATCCTCTACCCCGAAGGACGGTTCCAGGAGGTGACCGGCACCCACCACTGGGCAAGTGGGCTCTTCGACGGGAAGATCCGGCTCCCCGTGGGAACACTCCAGGGGCGCATACAAGCGCTCAAGCGCCTCTTGACGCACGAGTATACTCACGCGGTCGTCCACCTGCTCGCCAAGGGCCGGGCTCCGCGCTGGCTCCAGGAGGGGCTCGCGCAGCACGCCGAGAGGGTCCCAGACGACCCCGACCTGCACCTGCCGGGGGGGATGACCCTGGCCGGTCTGGAAGCGCTTCTGAGGGATGGCGACCTGGCCAAGGCCCGGATGGGGTACCAGATCTCACTCTGGGTCGTCCGGGACCTACTCCAGCGGGGCGGGATGGAGCGCATGGGAAAGCTCCTCACCCGTCTGGGGCGCGGCGAGCCGGCAACCAACGCCATCCCCAGCGTGTACGGTCTGCCCCTCGCCGAACTCGAGGCTCAGTGGCAGGCCATGCTGAGCGGATAA
>CAYRZF010000062.1:2624-9795 GCA_964428805.1 uncultured bacterium
TGTTCCACAAGATTCTGATCGCGAACCGGGGCGAGATTGCCCTCCGGGTTCTCCGGGCGTGCCGTGAGCTGGGGATCCGGGCGGTGATCGCCCATTCCAGGGTGGACGCCCAGTCCCTCCCCGTTCGCCTCGCCGACGAGTCCATCTGTGTCGGCCCCGACGACGCCCGGTCCAGCTACCTGAACATCCCGAGCATCATCTCGGCGGCGGCGGTCACCGATAGCGACGCGATCCACCCGGGATACGGCTTTCTCTCCGAGAACGCCGCGTTCGCGGACATCTGCCGGGCGTGCGGGATCGTGTTCATCGGCCCTTCCCCAGAGGCCATCCGCCTCATGGGGGACAAAGCGCAGGCGCGGGAATTGGCCCGACAGGCCGGAGTCCCGATCATCCCCGGAAGCGAGGGGGGGCTGAAGGACGAGGACCAGGTTCTGAGCGTGGCCGAGGCCATCGGATTTCCCGTGATGCTCAAAGCGGCCAGCGGAGGAGGCGGGCGCGGCATGCGCATCGTCCGCAGCCGGGAGGCCCTGACGCAAGCCTTCGCCACCTGTCAGGCCGAGGCCGCGGCGGCCTTTGGATCCTCCGAGGTTTACTTGGAGAAGTTTTTGGACCAGGCCCGTCACATCGAGGTCCAGGTGCTGGGAGACCGGGCGGGGACGCGGATCCATTTGGGCGAGCGCGACTGCTCGGTGCAGCGCCGGCACCAGAAGCTCCTCGAAGAGTCGCCGGCGCCGGCGGTCCCCGCCGAAACCCGGGCCGCGCTCCATCGGGCGGCGCTGACCCTGGCGCAGGCCGTGAATTACACAAGCGCGGGCACGGTGGAGTTTCTCGTGGACCGGGAGGGGCGCTTCTACTTCATCGAGATGAACACCCGCATTCAGGTCGAACACCCGGTGACCGAGATGGTGACCGGAGTGGATCTCGTCCAGGAGCAGATCAGAATTGCGGCGGGCGAGTCCCTCGGCTACAAGCAAGAGGAGATCCACCTGGTCGGGCATGCCATCGAGTGCCGGATCAACGCGGAGGATCCGGACACGTTCGCGCCGTGCCCGGGACGCGTCACCGCCTGGGTGCCCCCGGGAGGGCCGCGAGTCCGCGTGGACAGCCATCTCCTGGCCTCCTACACGATCCCCGCCGTGTACGACTCCCTCATCGCCAAGATCATCGTGCACGGACGGGACCGGGGGGAGGCCATCCAGCGTATGCGCCGGGCGCTTGCCGAAACCATCGTCGAAGGCATCAAGACCACGATCCCGTTCCACCAGAAGCTCCTCGCCGACCCCGTGTTCCTCGAGGGCGGTTTCACCTTCCCCAGGCTCGAAGTCTCGTTATGAATCTCCCGCCCCCTCACCTTAAATCCTCTCCCCCCAGGGGGAGAGGGAAGGGTGAGGGGGACAAGGGCAGCCAGAGTGTCTCGGTTGGACATTGACCTGTACGTGATCCTCGACCGGACGGCGAGTCTCGGGCGCGACCTGCGCGACATCCTCGACGGGGTGATCCGAGGAGGCGGGCGGATCGTCCAGTTCCGTGAGAAGGAATGGTCCTCCCGTCAGTGCCTGCCGCTGCTGGAAGATCTGAGGCGACGGGCCAAGAGCGCCGGGGTCAGCTTCGTGGTGAATGACCGGCTGGACCTGGCCCTGGCTGTGGAGGCGGATGGGTTCCATATCGGGCAGGACGACCTGCCGGCGCCCCTGGCCCGCCGACTGCTCCCACCGTCGATGTTCCTCGGCGTCTCCACTCACAGTTTGGAGCAGGCGAGGAGGGCCCAGGAGGAGGGGGCCGACTACGTCGCGGTGGGTTCCATCTTCCCCACGACGACCAAACCCGAGTTCAAGCTGGTCGGCCTGGACCTGCTCCGGGCCGCACGGCGGGCCGTCACGGCGCCGCTCGTTGCCATCGGCGGGATTACCCAGGACAACGCGGCGGAAGTGATCCGGGCCGGAGCGGACGGCGTGGCGGTCATCTCCGCCGTTTGCGGGGCGCCCGACCCCGCTCTGGCGACCCGCCTCTTTCTGGAGCGAATCCACGCGGCAAGAGCGGCGGCAAAGGCCCCCTTGACAGAGGGCGACAAGCCGCTATAATCAGGCCCCGGGCAGAACATCACACCCTGACCTCATCCCTTGTTTGACACCCAGCCGAAAGGAGGGAGTCGATGAAAACAGTTGGCATCCGATCCCTGCTAGTGATCCTCGCCGCCCTAACCCTGGTGCTCTCGGGGGCCGGGCTCGCGGACGCCCAGTCCAAAGGAACGATCAAGATTGCCACCCAGACCCCCCTCTCTGGTGGCCAGGCCTCCATCGGTGAATCGATCAAGCTCGCCGTCCAGCTCGCCATTGAGCATAAGAAGGGGGCCCTCGAGAAGATGGGCTTCAAGGTTGAGCTGGTTCCCTACGACGACCAGGCCAAACCCGATGTGGGAGTGTCCAATGCAAGGAACATTATCGTGGATAAGAACATCCTCCTTGTCATCGGCCACTTCAACTCCGGGGTCGCCATTCCCTCCTCCGAGGTTTACAAGGATGTCCAGCTCGCGATGATCTCCCCCGCCAATACCAACCCCGTCGTGACCGACCGGAACCTCCTCAGCGTCAGCCGGGTCTGCGGGCGTGACGACGTCCAGGGCGAGGTGGGAGCCAAATTCGCCAAGGAATTTTTGAAGGTCAAGACCGCCTACGTCGTCCACGACAAGACCACCTACGGCCAGGGCGTGGCCGAATTCTTCCGCGATTCCTCCAAGAAGCTCGGGATCGAAATCTTGGGCTTCGAGGGGACCGAGGAGAAGTCCAACTTCGACCCCATCATCACCCCCATCAAGGCCAAGAACCCTGACGTGGTCTATTTCGGCGGGATCTATGATCAGGGGGCTCCGTTCTACAAGCAGGTCAGGGAGAAGGGCGTGAAGTCCATCTTCCTCGGCCCGGATGGAATGGATTCCTCGGACTTCACCAGGATCGCTGGCAAGGCCGTGGTCAAAGCGTATTACACGACCGCGGCCGGCCCTGTCGCGTTGTATCCGAAGGCCAAGGAGTTCGCCAAAACGTACAAGGACAAGTTCAAGAAGGACCCCGAGCCCTACGCTGCAGAGGCGTACGACGCGACGTCTATCGGGCTGAAGGCCATCGAGGCCGCCATCAACGAGGCGGGCGGAAAGACGCCTTCGCGCGAGGCAGTCTCCGTGAACATCCGGAAGACCAAGTTTGAGGGAATCACCGGGCACATCGAGTTTGACAGCAAGGGCGACCGAAAGAAGGCCGGCTACTTCATCCTCCAGGTCGTCTCCGACGACCCGGCCAAGTGGAACGACAACAAGCTTGTGAAGCAGCTGCAGATCGACCCTCCAGCCCTGAAGAAGTAAGCGGGCCGATGCGTCCACGAAGGGGAAGGGCCTAGTCGGCCCTTCCCCTTTCGTGTTCTACCCATGGATTTTCCCCTCCTGATCCGCATCCTTCCCGAGGTGATCCTTGACGGCCTGATCCTCGGCTTCATGTACGCCCTCATCGCGCTGGGCTACACCATGGTGTACGGCGTCCTGGAATTCATCAACTTCGCCCACAGCGAAATCTTCGTCGTGGGCGCCTTCGTGGGGGTGGAGATCTTACTGACGCTCAAGGCCGGAGGGTGGCTGGATGTCCTTTCCCCCTTCCTGGTGTTGGTGCTCCTCCTCGTGGCAGGGATGGCGATCAGCGGCCTCCTCGCCGTCGCGGTTGAACGGGTCGCCTATCGGCCGCTCAGAGGAAAACCCAGGCTGATTCCCTTCATCTCCGCCATCGGGGTCTCCTTCTTCCTTCAAGATGCGATCCGATTCTTCGAGAGCCTCTGGCGCAACGCCTTCAACCTCGTCTATCCCACCATGGATGAGCTCAACCGGCGCTTCACCCTCACCGAGACCATCGACGTATCGGTGAAATCTCTGGTGGTGATCGTGGCAGCGCTCCTCATGCTGTGGGCCCTTCACCTCCTCGTCAACCGGACCAAGCTCGGAAAGGCGATCCGCGCCGTGGCTGAAGATCAGGCCACCGCCAGTCTCATGGGGATCAACGTCAACCGGATGATCTCGCTCACCTTCCTGATCGGCGGCGCCATGGGCGGGGCCGCCGGAGTGCTCTTCGGAATCCAGTACAGCCTGATCAATCCCTACACCGGGTTCGTCCCGGGAATCAAGGCGTTTACCGCCGCGGTGCTCGGGGGCATCGGAAACATTCCGGGCGCCATGGTGGGAGGTCTCGTGCTGGGTCTCCTGGAGGCGTTCGCCGCGTCCTACTTCTCGCTCCTCACGGGCGGAGCCTTCGGGTCCGAGTACAAGGACATCTTCGCCTTCTCCGTGCTCATCCTGATCTTGATCTTTCGCCCGAAGGGGCTGCTCGGAGAGGTCGTCAGAGAACGGGCCTAGTGAGCGTACGAACGATACCGGCGACTCTCCTCCACCGGCCGGTGCCGGCCACCATCACCGTGATGGCCGTCATCGCTCTCTCCAGCTACTCGGTCGCGCACTTTCCTCGCTCCATTCTCGCCTTCATGCTCTTCCAGGCGTCGATCCTCCTCCTCTATTTCTCCAGGGTGGTCCCGTGGCTCAAGACGGCCCTCGCCTTCCTCACCCTGGGGCTCCTGATGCCGATCCTGGGGACGATCAACGGCTACTACCTGGAAGTGGCCATCCAGGTCGGCATTTTCGTCGCTCTCGCGCTGGGGCTCAACATCGTGGTCGGCCTGGCCGGCCTGCTGGATCTCGGCTACGTGGCCTTCTACGCCGTGGGCGCCTACACCTGGGCGATCTTCGGCTCCATCCAGCCCACCAGGTTCATGAGCGAGGGTTGGCTGCGGTGGTTCCCGCTGGGACCGGAGTGGTTCTTCGTTTTCCTGTTCCTCGGCGTTCTCACCGGTGCCATAACGGGAATCCTCCTGGGAATCCCCGTCCTGCGCCTCCGCGGGGATTACCTGGCCGTCGTCACGCTCGGGTTCGGCGAGGTGATCCGCGTTCTCGCCAACAACCTGGACAAGCCGATCAACCTCACGAATGGCCCGAAGGGAATCACCCCGATCGAACGCCCGCCCCTCTTCTTCAAGCCTGTCTTGAACCTGGTGGGCATGGACGCGCCCCCCGCGACCCTCTACCCGCTCTACTTTTACTTCCTGGTGCTGCTGATCGTGGGCGTCGTCATCCTGGTCAACCGACGGCTTGAGAATTCCCACATCGGCCGGGCCTGGGAGGCGATCCGCGAAGATGAGGTTGCGGCCCAGGCCATGGGGGTGCCGCTCGTCCACATGAAGCTCCTGGCGTTCGCGTGCGGCGCCTCCTTCGCCGGAGTCATGGGGGTCGTCTTTTCCGCCAAACAGGTCTTTATCAACCCGGAGTCGTTCACCTTTCTGGAGTCCATCGGCGTTCTCTCCATGGTCATTCTGGGGGGGATGGGCTCCATCCCCGGCGCCATCCTGGGAGCCTCCGTGGTCACGATCCTGAATCTTCAAGTGCTCAAAGGGCTTTCGCTCTGGCTCAACGAGCTGCGGAACGCCGGGGTGACGATCCTCGGCTATAACCTCGCCGACCTCCCCAGCCAGTTCGAGCCCGCCAAGTACGAGCGGATGATCTTCGGAATCATCCTGGTTCTCATGGTGATCCTCCGACCTCAGGGGATCATCCCGAGCCGCCGCCGCACCCGGGAGCTGAGGGAAAAGTAAATGGCCACCCTTCTGGAGGTCAAGCAGGTCACCAAGCGATTCGGCGGGCTCACCGCACTGAGCCAGGTGGACTTCGAGCTGGAGGAGGGCCGCATCGCGTCCATCATCGGGCCCAACGGCGCCGGGAAGACCACACTCTTCAACATCTTCACCGGAATCTACGCTCCGGAGGCCGGAACGGTCTCCTTCCGCGGCCGATCCCTTCTGGGATTGGCGCCGGATCAGATCACGGCCCTCGGGGTCTGTCGCACGTTCCAGAATATCCGCCTCTTCGCCAATATGACCGCGGTGGAAAATATCCTGGTGGGCATGCACAGCCGGGTGCCCCTCGGCCTCTGGCACGTGCTCTCCCACGGCCCAAAGTTTCAGCACGAGGAGACCCGGCTCTGGGACCGCGCCGCCGAACTCCTCGACGTCGTGGGGCTCAGGACCAAGCCGAACGAGCTGGCCCGGAGCCTCCCCTATGGCGACCAGCGGCGGCTGGAGGTGGCGCGGGCCCTGGCCTCCGCCCCCACGCTGCTCCTCCTGGACGAGCCCACCGCGGGGATGACCCAGGGCGAGGCCCGGGGGCTTATGGCTCTCCTCCGGCGACTCATCACCGAGCACGGCCTCACGATTCTCCTGATCGAGCACAACATGCGCGTGGTCATGGAGGTCTCCGACCGGGTCACCGTGCTGGACTACGGCGAGAAGATCGCCGAAGGCAAGCCGGCCGAGGTGCAAAAGAATCCGCGGGTCATCGAGGCGTACCTCGGCCGGAAGAAGTGGGGGCAGGCGCGGGAGGCCGAGCATGCTTGAAGTCGAAAACCTCCACGTGTATTACGGCGAGATCCACGCCCTCAAGGGCGTGACACTCGACGTGGAAAAGGGCGAGATCGTCACGATCCTCGGCAATAACGGCGCGGGAAAGACAACCACGCTGAAATCCCTCTCCGGACTTCTTGCCGCGCGCGCCGGCGACATCCGGCTGGAGGGAGAGACGTTGCGCGGCGTTCCTCCCCACGAGATCGTCCTCCGCGGAGTCGCCCATGTCCCCGAGGGGCGCCGCGTCTTCAACCGGCTAACCGTCTTCGAAAACCTCGAGATGGGCGCTTATACCCGCGCGGACGCCGGGATCGAGCAGGATCTGGAACGGGTCTTCGCCCTGTTCCCGCGCTTGAAGGAGCGGCGCGCTCAGGTGGCGGGTACCTTGTCGGGGGGCGAGCAGCAGATGCTGGCGATCGGCCGGGCGCTGATGGCGGCCCCCCGCATCCTCCTCCTCGACGAGCCGTCGATGGGGCTCGCGCCGATCCTCGTGGAGCAGATTTTCGAGACGATTCAGGGGATCAACCGCCAGGGAACCACGATCCTCCTCGTGGAACAGAACGCCGCCATGGCGCTCTCGATCGCCCATCGCGGGTACGTCCTGGAAACCGGCACCATCGTCCTCTCGGGCACGGCGGGAGACCTCCACGAAAACCCCGAAGTCCGCCGCGCCTACCTGGGAGAGAGCTAA
>CAYRZF010000062.1:9895-12452 GCA_964428805.1 uncultured bacterium
TAATTCAGGGCGGATGCTGGTCCTGGCAAGGAGCGACCTGGAGCGCCTCCTCACCCCGGCCGCGGTGATCCGGGCCCTCGAGTCGGCCTTCGCCGAGTACGCGCGCGGCCAGGCGCGGGTCCCTACCCGGCTGGCCCTGCCCGCGGGCGAGGACGGCCTGCTTCTGGTGATGCCGTCCACCCTCGCCGGGACGGCGCTCGGAGCCAAGCTCGTCAGCGTGTATGGCAAAAACCGGGAACGTGGCCTCCCCACGGTCTTCGCCACGTACGTCCTCCTGGAGCCGGAAACCGGCCAGCCCCAGGCGATCCTGGAAGGCGGGTTTCTGACAGGGATCAGGACCGGCGCCGCCTCCGCCCTCGCCGCTCGCTACCTGGCCCGTCCGGATTCCAAAGTCATCGCCTGCTTTGGCGCCGGCGTCCAGGCGGCCTTCCAGCTCCGCTGCCTGGCGTCCGTCTTCCCCATCGAGCGAGTGCTAGTCGTTGGACGAAGCCGCCAGAGGGCCGAGAGCTTCGCCAAGACCATGCAGAAGGAGCTCGGCATCCCCGTCGCCCTGGCGCCACGCCCGGGAGAAGCGGTGAGTCAGGCCGATCTCGTCACCTGCGCCACCACGTCTTCCACGCCGGTCTTCGACGGAAAGGATTTGAGACCGGGGACTCACGTTGATGCGGTCGGCGCATTCCGCCCCGAAACCCGCGAGGTGGACACCGACGCCGTCCTCCGAGCCCGCGTGGTCGTGGATTCTTACGCGGGCGCCTGGGAAGAGGCCGGGGACCTCCTGATCCCGCTCAAGGAGGGCGCCATCTCCCGGTCCTCCGTGGACGCCGAGCTGGCTGAGTTGGTGACTGGCGCGAAGCCCGGCCGCAGGGACCGGCAGGAGATTACGCTCTTCAAATCAGTGGGGGTTGCCCTGGAGGACGCCGCCACCGCGCGGCTGGCCTACGACCTGGCCCGGACCGCGGGGGCAGGCGTCGAGGTGGACCTGGGCGGGGCGTGAATCCCCTATGAGCGCGGTCGGGGCGGGGAGCCGACCAGCCAGCCGAGGTAGAGGACGCCGAGAGTCGTCGCGACAAGCACGATCGCGGTGCTCACCCTGGAGAGTTCCGCCAGCGCCGCGAGGGTGCCGCTGGATAACCCGGTGAAGGCCAGTCCAAGGACGGGGATGACCGGCGCGCCGCACCCCGTCACCGTGCAGGGCCCCGTCGAGAGTCCAAGCGTGCTCGCCAGCGCTCCCGCGACGCCGCCTTGGCGGGCGGTCCGGACGCCCCAGCCGGATTGGGCCAGCCGGTCTCGACGGTAGAACCAGAGCGCGAAATAGGCGCCGAAGAGGATCGACATGAAGAGAAATCGGAAAAGGTCGCTTACCGTCACGGTGTAGCCCCACTCGGGACCGAAGTATCCATCCGCGGAGAACCAGAACAGCGCCAGGTTCGGGAGAAACTCGAGCTTTCGCTGGAGCGTCGCGTCACTCGAGAAGAGGAACTCCGGCAGCTTCTTCACCCACGGGTTGAACGTGAAATAGTCCCAGGGCTTGCGGGTGAGCGACAGCACAAGGAGGGGGAGAAACAGATCCAGGACAAAGACGGCGACGGCGACGGCCAGAAAAACCTTGTACCGTGCCTGGATGGCGGCGGCTATTCCCCTGAAGACTCTTGTGATGACGCTCACGAACCTCCTCCCTGGAACATATCGATACCCATCGGGATTATATTGGTGTGGACAACCTAGCGCAACCCACGGGTAATATTTCGCCTTGACAGGTGGAAATGGCCCGTGTATACACGGGATTATCCAGAACTGGCCCTCAACGATTTACCACTCCGAAGGAGGCACGAAGATGGGGGAAGTGAGCCGCAGGGATTTCCTGAATACATTAGGCGTCACGGTGGGGGCTGCCGCGACAGCCTCGGCGGGGATCCTTTCGGGCCCGTCCAAGGCTGAGGCCGCTGAGCCACCGAAAGGGAAAATCCCCGACACCCCGTACAAGATCGGCCATATGACGTTTTTCACCGGGCCGGCGGCGGTGCTGGGGGAACCTTCTTACAAGGGCCATATCCTCGCTGCCGAGGAGATCAACGCCGAGGGAGGTCTGCTCGGGAAGCGGAAGATCGAAACCTTCAAGGCGGACGAGGCGGCCGGCACCGACGCCAATGTCAAAGAGATGAGGCGGATGAAGCTGTCTGAGAAGATCAACCTCTTCACCGGCGTCATCTCCAGCGGAAACACGCCGGCCCTTGGCCCCGTGGCTGAAGAGCTGAAGCTCCTGACCATCTTCGTGGACGGCTGCACGGATTTCCTCTGGGACAAGGCGGTCCCGAATCCCCACTACATTTTCCGGATCACGAACATGCAGTCGGCCGACGGCGTGACCGCGGCGGTCGCCACCGCCATGACCTGGCCCCAGGTGCGAAAGATCGCCCACATCCATCCCGACTACTCCTACGGGCGGAACGCGCGCGATCACTTCACCGTGGCCATCGAGAAACTGGTCCCCGGCACGAAGATCGTGTACGAGGGATGGCCGAAGCTGGGGACCACCGACTTCACCTCCCACATCACG
>CAYRZF010000063.1:0-12349 GCA_964428805.1 uncultured bacterium
GCCACCTGGTGGCCGACGTGCCGATCGGCGCATTCCTGTCCGGCGGCGTGGACTCGAGCCTCGTGGCCGCGATCGCGCAGCGACACATGGATACGCCGATCTCGACCTTCACCATCGGTTTCACCGGTGGGGGCGACGAGCGCACCTATGCGCGCGAGGTTGCGGCGCATATCGGGTCGGAGCACCACGAGCGCCTCGCGGAGCCCGCGCTCGAGGAGGAGTTGCCGCGGCTGATCTGGCACCTGGACGAGCCGTTGTTCGACAACTCCGTGTTGCCGACGCATCTGGTGTCGCAGCTGGCGCGGGAGCGCGTCAAGGTGGTCCTGACCGGCGACGGCGGCGACGAGCCGTTCTTCGGCTACGATTGGACGCGCTGGGCGCTGATGCTGCCGTCACTGCCACTGCCCGGGTGGTCGTCGGGCTGGGCGTGGGCCTACCGAAGGGGCGCGCAGGGCCGGATCCAACGCCTCTATTTCGATGTGAGCCACCGCGCCGAGGACCGGTATCTTCGGCGCATGACCGCGTCCCTCGCCTTCCGGCGCTGGCTTTACACGCCGGAGTATGGCGAGCGAATCGAGCGCGACGTCATCGACGACCTGCGCGCACGGCTTCGCTCCGCTCCTGTCCGGGATCGTCGCGATGCGTTCGTGCATGCCGATCTCACCGCTTTCCTGCCGGATGACATCTTGTTCAAGGTGGATCGGATGAGCATGGCCCACGGTCTCGAAGTTCGCGTGCCGCTCCTCGACCACCGGTTGCTCGAGTGGGTGCTGCGTTTGCCCGTCGACCTTCGGTTTCGCGGGGGCCGCGGCAAGTACCTGCTACGGCGGGTGGCGTCCCGCTACCTTCCTGCCGCTATTCTCAAACCGCGGAAGCAGGGGTTCACGGTGCCGGTCGGGCGCTGGCTCCACGGAGAGCTCGGCGACCTCGTGAGAGCCATGTTTGGCTCAAAGGAGTTCGCCGCGCGCGGCATCATTCGCCCGGACCGGGCATTAAAGCTCCTGGACATGCACCGTTCGGGGCGATATGAGCTGGGTCACCGCATCTGGAGCCTTGTCGTGCTTGAAACATGGTGTCGGATCCGGCTGGACGGGCAGAGCCATACACAAAGTTTGCGCGCCATGCTGGCGGAGTGTGGATCCTCTTGAGGGATCTTGAGACCCGTCTACCATCGGCTCCCTGGAAGCCGGCCGGAGGGGTTGGGCGTCCATTTGTGCGGTATCCCAACGCCAAGCCTTCGCCGGGAATGGTATGGCAGGACTCGCCTCCCACGGGCCAGGTGACGCTGTCCGTCGTCATCCCGAGCTATGATGCGTATCGTGGCGGCTCTTTCCCGAGACTGCTCGTTCAGATCAGCCGCCAGGACTTCAGAGACTTCGAGCTGATTGTGGTGCGCGGCGACCCCCGACAGGGGCGAGCCATCAACGTCGGTGCCGCGCTTTCAAGGGGCAAGTATCTCTTGACGATCGACGATGACATCTCGCTGCCGGATCCCGAGACCTTCGGGAAGCTGGTTGCGGTCATGCAGGCGCATCGGGACATTGGCATGGCGGGGGGCAACAATCTCATCCCGGCGGACGCGAGCCCCTTTCAGCGACGGGTCATGCGCGAGATTCCTCGCCGGTCATCGCAGCCCGTGTCGAAGATTACTGAGTCGGATCTCGCCGAACACGGCTGTCTCATCATGCCCGCGGAGGAGTTCAAGGCGGTCGGCGGGGAGAACGAGCTGATCCCGCGGGGCCTGGATCCATATCTGCGCGAGGCGTTTCGGGAGGCCGGAACGCGCGTGGTCGTCGTACCGGGGGTCATCTATCACCACGTGCCACCGGAATCCTGGCGGACGCTGCTCCGGCAATTCCTGCGGAACGGGCAGCAGGCCGCGTTCGCTAATCGCCATTATCCGCAGTGGGTGATCGAGACGCCGTCGAGCCATGGCCCCTTCCGCGCGCGCGTGCCGTTTCCGATCCGCGTGCTGCGCTTTCCCCTGCGGCTCGCGTACGCCCTCCTCACGGGCCGGCTGATCTGGTTCGTCTGCGAGCTCGCCTATGCCGTGGGCTTCGTCCGAGAGTGGATGTTCCCAAAGGAGCACGTCTGAGATTGTGCCCGTGTTGCGGCGGCGGCTTGCTGACCCCGGTGTTCGACCCGCCGCTGGTTCGGTGTCGCGCATGCGGCCTCGTCTTCAGGAATCAGGAGGGCGCTCAGGAGCAAGTCAGAGAGGGGTTCGAGGTCATCTACGGCGACCCGCGGGATGAGCACCGCATCCAGGAGCGGCGGCGCCCGCTCTATCAGGAATTTTTGGCGCGGTATCGCCCCCTCTCTGGGGCGAACCGCCTTCTGGACGTCGGCTGCGGGAGCGGCCAGTTTTTGCGGCTGGCGCGCGAGCGAGGCTGGGACGTCGTCGGGACTGAGATCGCCGAGGCGGCGGCGGAGGCAGCCCGCACGGCCGAACTCCCGGTCCGCCTGGGATCCCTAACGACGGCGACCCTCCCCGAGTCTCCGTTCAACGTCATCACCCTCTGGAATGTGCTGGATTTCATTCCAAACCCGGTGGCCGAGATACGAGCCGCGCAGCGAATCCTGGCGCCGGGGGGATTATTGGTTCTCCGGGTGAGCAACCTCGCGTTTCAGTCGAAGGTGTACCGGGCGAGCCGTATGCTCCGGCGATGGCCCCGCCTGGCGGCGCCGCTCACGAAGCAGCACTTCGTGGGTCAGGTGAGCTTCAACGCCCGGACTCTTCGTCACACCTTGGAGCGGGCTGGGTTTGACCAGATCGAGATCACCAACAGTATGCCGACTTATGGAGATCCCTATCGGACACTCCGCCGGGGAGGCGACCGAGCGCTCCAGGCGGTGAAGCGATTCGTCTACGGGCTGGCTTGGCTCCTGGCTGCCTGCTCGGGAGGGCGGGTGCTCTGGGGGTCGTCGCTCTTGGCGAGAGCAGTGAAGCAGGGCGAGTCGGCGGCTCGCGGAGACTGAGGGGATGTGCGGGATCGCCGGAATGGTTGGGCAGCGCGACCCCCGGTTGCTCCGGGGCATGGCACGCATCCTCGCCCATCGCGGCCCCGACGACGAGGGCTTCTACGAGGACGGGCTGGTCGGGCTCGCGGCGCGACGGCTCAAGATCATCGACCTCGTCGGAGGCCACCAGCCGCTCGCCAACGAGGATAAAAGTTGCTGGCTCGTGTTCAACGGCGAGATTTACAACTTTCGCGAACTCCGCGCTCGCCTCGAGAGCAAGGGCCACCGTTTCAGGAGCCGGACGGACGGCGAGACGATCCTGCACCTTTACGAGGAGGAAGGGGACGGCTGCCTCCGCCACCTGGAGGGGATGTTCGCCTTCGCCCTCTGGGACCGCCCTCGGCGGCGCATCCTGCTGGCCCGGGACCATCTGGGGATCAAGCCGCTCTACTACCGGCTCGACGGCGGCCGGCTCGCTTTTGCCTCCGAGCTGAAGGCGCTGCTCCTCGACCCCGCCTGTCCCCGGGAGCTGGACCTCGATGCGCTCGCCCAGTTCCTGACCTTTCTCTACATTCCCTCGCCCGCGACGATCTTTCGCGGGATCCGGAAGCTCCCGCCGGGACACTCTCTGGTTTTCGAAAACGGCCGCGCCACGGTGAGGGCCTACTGGGACCTCTCGTTTGAGCGGCCGCGCCTGGAGGACCGCCGGGAGGCTCACGCCCGGGTCCTGGCGGCGCTCAAGGAGAGTGTCCAGCGCCATCTGGTGTCGGATGTTCCCCTTGGCGTCTTCCTTTCGAGCGGAATGGATTCTTCGACGGTGGTGGCGCTCATGCGCAGCGTCGCGACCGGCCCCATCAAGACGTTCACGCTGGATTTCGAGGAGTCGAGCTTCAGCGAGGCGGCGGCGGCTCGGGTGGTAGCGCAGGCCTTCGGCACGGAGCACCGCGAGTTTGTCGTCCGCCCCGACGTCGCCGATCTCCTCCCGCGGCTCGTCTGGCATCTGGACGAGCCGCTGGGGGACTCCTCGCTGATCGTGACCTATCTCGTCTCCGAGCTCGCGCGGCGCGAGGTCACGGTGGCGCTGTCGGGGATTGGCGGCGATGAGCTCTTCTTCGGCTACCCCCGCTACCTGGGCGCGAGGCTGGCGCGATACTACTCGACACTGCCGCTCCCGTTCAGGCAGGCGCTCGGTTCTGTCGCCCGCTGGCTCCCGGACTCGGCGCGGAGCGACAACCCTCCGGGGCGCGTTCGCCGCTTTCTGGAGGCCGGCCCGCTCGCCGAGGCCGAGCGCTATGTCTCGTGGGTGTCCTTTCTGGCTCCCGAGGCCCTCGGCGAACTTTTACCGGGGCGGAGGTCCGCCATCGATCCTCGCGCGCTGCACCTGGACCACTTCCGTCGGTGCTCGGCCGCCGACGTGAGGGACGCGTTGCTCTACCTGGACCTCAAGACCTACCTCCCCGACGACCTCCTCATGCTGGGCGACAAGATGAGCATGGCCGCGTCCCTGGAACTCCGGGTCCCCTTCTGCGACCGCCGCCTGGTCGAGCTTCTGGCTCAGGTGGCCCCCACGGTGCGCGCGCCGGGCCTCAGGCTGAAGCTGTTCCTCCGGGAGGTCATGGCGCCTCTCCTCCCCGCTGAGGTCCTGCGCCGGCCCAAGCGGGGATTCATGGTCCCGCTGACCCAGTGGTTCAGGGGCCCGCTCAAAAGCCTCGCGCTGGACCTTCTCGGAGAGGAAAGTGTGCGCGCGGGGGGAGTGCTGAATCCCGTCGCGGTTCGCCGCCTCCTCGACGCTCACCTGGGCGGATCGCGGAGTTACTTCGACCAGCTTTTCGCCCTCATCGTGTTCCAGCTCTGGCAGGCCACCTACCTGGACGGTTGGGCCGCGCGTCGCCGACAGGTCATGGCAGAGGTGGATCGTGAGTAAGCTCTCCGTCCTGATGGTCGCCGATGTTTCGCCGCTTGAGCCTCGTGGTGGGGCGTCCCGGGTGCTTCGGGAGCAGAGCCATGGCCTTGTCGAGCGGGGTCACCGGGTGGAGGTGCTGTGCCGGAGACCGGAAGGGGACGTGCCGGCCACTGCCGAAATGGACGGGGTGCCCGTGCGCCATTATCCGGTGAACCGCTCCCACCCCGTCACTTTCTTCCTTTCCTCTATCCTGGGCGCAGGTCGCGCCTATGCCCGGAGCCTGTCCGAACGTCGGTGGGACGCGGTCCTGTTCTACCAGCCGTTGTCGGCTATCGGCCTCCGCCGGCTCCTTCCCTCCGCGACACCAGCCGTGTACGTCTTTCTCTCGCCGGCCGCGGCGGAGTACCGGATTCGCGCCAGCTACGCCGATCGCCTCCACCCTCGCCTGGGGGTGGGCGTGGCGTGCGCGCTGCTCCGATGGGCGGAGGGGGTGAGTCTCAGGAGCGCACGTCGGGTGATTGTCCTGAGTGACTTTTCTCGCCGGCAACTTCTGGGTCTTCACGGGTCGCTGGCCGTTCCCGTCCTCACGGTTCCTGGCGGGGCCGACCTCGCGCGGTTCCGACCCGCTGCGGACCGCGTGGCCGTCCGACGGGGGCTCGGAATCCCGAGCGACGGGCTCCTGCTGCTCACGGTGCGCGATCTCGAGCCCCGAATGGGGCTTGACGCCCTGCTTCAGGCTCTGGCTCTGGTTCGGAAGGATGTCGCCGTACGCCTTGTGATGGGGGGAGAAGGGCGACTTCGGGCTGAATTGGAAGCCCTCGTCAACACCTTGGGGCTTCAGGACATTGTGAGCTTCGCCGGCCTGATCCCGGAGGCTGACCTGCCGACTTACTATCAGGCAGCGGACTGCTTCGTTCTCCCGACCCGGGCTCTTGAGGGATTCGGATTGGTGACGGTTGAGGCGCTGGCGTGCGGAACGCCGGTGCTGGGGACTCCGGTGGGCGCGACGCCTGAGATCCTCGCGCCACTGGCCCCGGAGCTCCTCACCGCCGACGCGTCGGCCGAGGCGATCGCCGACGGCCTCCGGCGAGTGGCGCCGCTGGCGAGGGACGAGGGCTTCCGGGCCGGCTGTCGCGCCCACGCCGAACGTCACTACGGCTGGCCGTCGGCGGTGGCTCGCCTCGAGGCGCTGCTCCTGGACCTGGTTGCCGAGGCTCGATCGTCATGACGGCGCTCCACCTCATCACGCGCCTCAGCCTGGGGGGCCCTTCCCTGAACACCATCGATTCGGTGCTGGCCCAGGCTCGCGCCGGCTGGCGGACGATTCTAGCTGCTGGGAACGCGGGGGCGGAACTCTCGCTGGTGGAGGCGGCCCGGGCCCGGGGCTGCCGCACGGTCCTGCTTCCTGCCCTGGCGCGCCCAGTGTCGCTCGCTCGAGATCTCCTGGCGCTCTGGCAGACGTACCGGCTGGTCAAGCGCGAACGGGTCGTGCTGGTCCATACCCACACCTCCAAGGCAGGGTTTCTGGGGCGCTTGGCGGCCTGGCTCGCCCGCGTTCCCGTGATCGTGCACACGCCCCACGGTCACGTTTTCTACGGCTACTACGGCCCGCGTCTGACGGCGCTCTTCGTGAGCCTCGAGCGTGTTGCCGCGCGCCTGACCGATCGGATTGTCGTCCTGACCGAGCGCGGCCGCGACGAACATCTCGCCCGCGGGATCGGTCGCCCCGAGCAATTTGTCGTGATTCCGAGCGGAGTGGACCTCCAGGCCGTGCGGCGGAGCGCGCCGCCGTACGAGACGGCCCGCGGGCGTCTCGGGGTCAACCCGGAGACCTGCCTCGTGGTGGGGCTGGGTCGGCTCGTGCCGGTGAAGGGCTTCCAGGTGCTGGTGAAGGCGCTGCCGCTGATCGTCTCGGCGGTTCCGTCAGCCCGGCTCCTGCTAGTCGGCGAGGGGCCCCTCCGGGAGGACCTCCTCGTGGAGGCCCAGGCCCTCGGGGTTGGTGATCGTCTTGAGCTCGCCGGTGCTCAGTCTGATCCGGCGCCCTTCCTGGCCGCGGCTGACCTCGTGGTGGTCCCCTCTATCAACGAGGGGATGGGCCGCGTTCTCGTGGAGGCGATGGCCCTGGGGCGTCCTGTGGTGGCGACGCGGGTCGGGGGGATTCCGGCTGTGGTGGCCGATGGTGAGAGCGGCCTCCTGGTCCCGCCCGACGATCCGCCGGCTCTGGCCCGGGCGGTGGGCGAGTTGCTCAAGGATCCGGGGCTTCGGCAGCGGATGGGCGAGGCAGGCCGGCGCCAGGCAGAGCAGTTCTCCCTCGCCGTGATGGAATCCCGGCTGCTCCACCTTTACCGCGAACTGTGCGCCGAGAAAGGGCTTCGGTGGCCCGCCGGTCCCTGATCGTCATCGCCCTCGTGCTGCTATCGTCCGCGGCCGAGGCCGAGCCGCTCAGGCGTCTGCCGGCCCTCGTTCACGCCCATTCCACTTTCTCCACCGGAGACCTCCCCCTGGATCGGCTGCTGGCGGACGCGCGCTCCCAGGGGCTGGAAGCGGTCTTCTTGAGCGAAAACTATCTCCTCCGTGTGGAGTACGGGCTCTGGCCGTTCCGCGCGGCCACGCGGGTGACGCGCGAGGAGCCCTCGGTGTTGTCCCGCGGCGTCGAGGCCTACCTGGCCGAGGTCGCGGAGGTGCGGAAGCGTTTCCCCGATGTGATGATTGTGCCGGGCGTGGAGGTCATCCCGCACTACTACTGGACCGGAAGCCTTCTCAGGGGAGATCTCACCAACCACGACCTCCAGAAGAACATCCTCGTCTTCGGGATCACTGACCCCGAGGCGCTCAAGCGATTGCCGAGCACCGGCAATCCGTACCTCCGCCGGTATAGCGCCCGGAGCCTCGTCGAGGCGCTCCCCGGACTGCTCGTGGTCCCTGGGCTCTGGCTCATCGTCGTCAGGCGGCGGCGGCTCCGCCGCCTGGGGAAATTCACGGTCGTGGAACATCAGCGTCGCTGGCTGGCAGGCGGGATTCTGTGCGTCCTCGGTGTCCTCGCCCTCGCCCGGGCGTTCCCGTTCACCGAAGATCCGTGGAGCCCGTATCGTCCGGATCCCGAGCTCGCGGCGCATCAGGCGCTGATCGATGACGTCGAGTCGCGCGGCGGCGTCAGCATGTGGTCCTTTCCGGAGGCCCGGGACTTTTCTGAGGTCAGCTTCCTCGGCCTGCGCGCCCGGGTGGAGACGGACCCCTATCCGGATGACCTGGCCCGTACGTTCCGCTACACCGCGTTCGGGGCCGTCTACGAGGAGACCACGCGGCTTGTCACCCCCGGCGGCCTTTGGGACTTCGTCCTCGGCAAGCACCTCTCCGGGGAGCGGAGCCGGCCGCCGTGGGCGCTGGGCGAATCCGGCTTTCACGGCTATCTCGGAGACAAGCGGCTGGGCACGGTGCAAACGGTCTTCCTCGTCCGCGAAAAGACCGAGTCCGCGCTTCTCGAGAGCTTCCGTGCGGGGCGGATGTACGCTCTCAGCCGGAGTCCCGCATATGGGTTGACGCTCGAGTCCTTCTCCGTTCGCCGGGGTGACACGGAGGCGGTCTCGGGCGAGACGCTCCGGGCTTCAGGAAACGACCCGCTCGAAGTCCGTGTCAAAGTGAGCGCCTCGGACGGAGGGGAGTATCCCATCAAGGCGCTCCTGGTGCGGAACGGTGCGGTGGTGCGGATGTGGGCGGGGAAGACCCCCCTGGACGTCGTCCACCGAGAGTCCTTCGCCGGAGCGCCGTCATACTACCGGCTGGAAGTGCGCGGGCCGGGCCCGCATCAGCTGCTCTCCAACCCCATCTTCGTCAGGCAGCGGTGAGGCCCGGTGAAGGTCGCCATCCATCAGCCGCAGTATCTGCCGTGGCTCGGACACTTCGCCAAGTTGGCCGCGGCAGACTGCTGGATTTTCCTCGACACGGTCCAATACGAAAAAAACGGCTGGCAGAACCGGAACCGGATCAAAACGCCCCGGGGGGCTCAGTGGCTCACCGTGCCGGTGCAGGCACGGCTGGGGACCCTAATCCGCGAAGTGGTCATTGACCCCGTGCAGCCCTGGGGACGTAAGCATGCCGAAGCCCTCAGAGCCAACTACGCCCGGGCTCCCTACTTCGCACGGTACTTCCCGGACCTGGACCGCTTGCTCAGGCGTCCCTGGCGCTTCCTCGCCGATCTCAACGTGGAAGTTACTCGCTTTCTCTCTGAGGCCCTGGGGCTATCGCGTCGGATGGTGAAAGCGTCCGACCTGGCGGCCGCGCCCGCGGATCCGACGGCCAGGCTCCTGGAACTCTGCCGGGCCGTCGGCGGCGATACCTACCTGGCGGGGCAGGACGGGGCGCGGTACATGGCTCTCGACCAGTTCCGCGCGAGCGGCGTCGCGGTTTGGGCCCAGGAGTACGAGCACCCGACGTATGCCCAGCTCCACGGGGATTTTCTTCCATTTCTGTCAGTAGTTGACTTATTATTGAACCACGGTGAAGCCAGTCTCCCGATCCTCCGGAAGGGGGATCGGTGGACTCCTCTGGTGACGATCGCCCCATGAACATTCTTGCCATCGGCGCGCATCCGGACGACATCGAGTTCGGGTGCGGCGGCACCCTGGCGGCCTACGCTGAGGCCGGGCAGGCCGTCTTCCTGTTCATCGCCACCCGGGGCGAGTACGGGGGCGATCCGGATGTAAGGCAGAAGGAGCAGGAAGAGTCCGCCCGGATCATCGGTGCCCAGGAGGTCTTCTGGGGGGGATACGCCGACACGGAGATCCCTCTCAACCGCGACCTGATCATCGCCCTCGAGAAGGTCATCAAGCAGGTTCGCCCCGAGATGATTTTCGTGAACTACTTCGACGACACCCACCAGGACCATCGCAACCTGGCCCAGGGGACGCTCTCCGCAACCCGCTACATTCCCAACTTCCTCTTCTTCGAAGTCCCCACCACCCAGAACTTCAGCCCCAACTGTTACGTGGACATCCAGCGCGTCCTGGGCAAGAAGCTGGGCTGCCTGGAGGCTCACCGCTCTCAGATCAGCAAGACCAACATCCAGGACCTCACCGTCCTCGAGTCGGCCATCTCCTGCGCGAATTTCCGCGGCATCCAGGGTCGGGTGAAATACGCCGAGGCCTTTCAGTCGGTTCGGTTCTTTCTCCCAATCTAGCGCCGTGCCGGTGATTGCCCATTCCCGGCCTACGCTCTCCGAGGCCGACGCCCAGAAGGTCGCCCGGGTGGTGCTCTCGGGCTGGATCGCGCAAGGTCGGGAGGTGGAGGCATTCGAGCGGGAGCTGGCGGCGTTCGTCGGTCAGCCGGGCGCAGTGGCAGTCAGCTCGGGAACAGCGGCCTTGCACCTGGCGCTCCTGGCGCTCGGCGTCGGGCCCGGCGCCGAGATCGTGATCCCCACCTACGTGTGCGACGCCCTTCACCACGCGGTGAGCCACTCGGGCGCGACCGCGGTCCTGGCGGATGCGGCGCCCGGAACCCTGAGCCTCGATCCCGACGACGTCAAGCGCCGGTTGACGGGACGCACCAAGGCCATCATCCTGCCGCACGCGTTCGGTCTGGCGGCCGGCGTGGAGGCCTTCGTCGCGATGGGGGTGCCGGTGATCGAGGACTGCGCGCAAGCCATCGGCTGCCTCGACGGCGGCCGCCCGGTCGGAAGCCGGGGCACCCTCGCCGTCTTCTCGTTCTACGCGACGAAGATGCTCACGACCGGCGAGGGCGGGATGGTGACCGCGAGCGATCCGGCCCTCCTGGCGGGCGTCCGCGACCTTCGGGAATACGACGAGCGGCGTGACCTCGCTCCTCGTTTCAACTACAAGCTGACGGATCTCCAGGCGGCGCTGGGGCGCTCTCAACTCGCTCGCCTCGGGGAGTTCATCGAGCGTCGGCGAGCGATCGCCGGGACCTATCGCCGGGCGCTGGCGGGGGCCGCGTGCCGGCTGCCGCCCGATGACGCCGGTGGCCGGCACGTGTACCACCGCTTCGTGATCGCCGCTGAGCGACCCCTGGACCCCATCATCGAGCGGCTCGAGGCCGGCGGCGTCCAGTGCCGCCGCCCCGTCTTCAGGCCGCTCCACCGCGCCCGCGGTCTCGGGGAATACCCGGCGGCCGAACGGCTATGGGAGCGGTTGTTATCCATTCCCTGTTACCCGTCGTTGACCGATGCCGACATCATGCGTGTCGCGGAGGCCGTCTCCGACTCACTGGAGGGCCGATGAACCGGGTGGACTCGACCCTCTCCTCCCAACGGGAGCTTTCCACGGCCTGGGGGCTCGGCTTTTACGTGAGCCTGGTTCTTCCGATCATCCTCTTGCTGCCGCCGGTGCGGAGGTGGGCCATCGAGGCGCGGCTCCTCTGGCCGTACCTCGGCACGCTGGCCTTCTCCCTCGCATTCGTCTTCGTTCCCCTTGTCCGCTCCTTCGCGCTCTGGCGCGGGGTCCTCGACCACCCCGATCCGCGGAAAGTGCACGCGGCTCCCACGCCGCTCCTCGGCGGCGCGGCTGTGTATGCCGCCTTCGCGCTCACGGTGCTCCATAATTTCGACTTCTCCCGCGAGCTGAAGGGCGTCGCGGTGGGCGCCACCGTCGTGGTCATTGTCGGGATCCTGGATGACATGTTCGGCCTTCCCGCGTCGGTGAAGCTAGCCGGACAGGTCGTCGGAGCGCTGGCGGCCCTGAGTTACGGGGTGACCCTCGAGATTGTTCCCTCGACCTGGCCGGCGGTGACCTGGCTGAACCTGCTCCTGACCGTGCTCTGGCTGATCACCGTTACCAACGCCATCCAGTTTCTCGACGGGATGGACGGCCTGGCCACCGGCCTCGGGGCCATCGCCAGCTTCTTCATCACCGTGACGGCGCTCCAGACCTCGCAGCCCTATCTGATGTTTCTCTCGGCGGCGCTCCTGGGCGCCTGCCTGGGCTTCCTGCCGTACAACTTTCGTCCCCGCGCCGCGGCCCAGGTGTTCCTCGGCGACGCGGGCGCGAGCTTTATCGGCTTCACCCTCGCGGGACTGGCGGTCATGGGGGAGTGGGCGCGAGACAACCCGCTCATTGCGCTCTGCACCCCGATCCTCATCCTGGGCGTCCCGCTCTTCGATCTCACCTTCGTCGCGGTGAACCGCGTCGTGGCGGGCAAGGTCCACTCGATCCACGAGTGGCTGGCCTACGTGGGGAGGGACCACATCCATCATCGTTTCGAGGCGCTCGGGCTCACCAAAACCGAGAGCGTGCTCCTGATCTTTTTCATTTCCTTCACCCTC
Organism: uncultured bacterium; assembly: GCA_964428805.1. Classification (GTDB taxonomy): domain Bacteria; phylum Methylomirabilota; class Methylomirabilia; order Rokubacteriales; family CSP1-6; genus CAYRZF01. Next base: position 12,135 of record CAYRZF010000063.1, read on the forward strand.
GGGCTCTCGGCCATCCTCCTGAAGGACGCTACCCAGTACGAGGCGACCCTCCTTCTCCTTCAGGCTGTCTTCATCCTTTCCATCGTGGCCGTGCTGGAGTCCGTGGGGCGGCGGGGCGGGTAAGGGATGATGGAATCCTTGGCGGAGATCATCGGACGGTTGCTGCCCAAATTCCTCCGCCTCGAGGGCCCGGTGGTGACCCTCCTGGCGCGGAT
>CAYRZF010000064.1:0-12204 GCA_964428805.1 uncultured bacterium
CGGAGGAGCGGTTGGCCTTGTCGTAGGACGACTTGTAGATGAAGGGCACCTTCGCGTCCTGGGTTACGCGGACAAGCCGTTCCGCGAGCATGAGGGCGTGAGCCTCGTCCTCGATGGCGCAGGGTCCGCCGATGAGCGCCAGCGGATTGCCGGCCCCGATCCTGACCCTCCCAACGACCACTTCGCGTGTCACGGAGGCCCGCCCGTCAGCGGGCTCCGCCGTGCTCGACGGCGGCCTTGATGAACGCGGCGAAGAGCGGGTGGGGCTCCCACGGCCGTGATCTGAGCTCGGGGTGGAACTGACCGGCCACGAACCAGGGGTGGTCCGGCAACTCGATGATCTCCACGAGCTGCTTCTCCGCCCAGAGGCCGGAGACGCGGAGACCGTTCTTCTCCAGGTCTTTGAGGTAGTCGTTGTTCACCTCGAAGCGATGGCGGTGCCGCTCCTCGATGATGCCCTGGCCGTAGGCCTTGGAGGCGGCGCTCCCCTCGGTGAGGACGATCGGGTAAAGCCCGAGCCGCATCGTGCCGCCTTTGTCCTTCAGGGCCCGCTGCTCGGGAAGCAGATCGATGACCTTGTGGCGGGCGGTGGGGTTGAACTCGGACGAATTGGCGTCACTCAGACCGCACACATTTCGGGCAAACTCGATGACCGCGCACTGCATCCCGAGGCAGATCCCGAGGAACGGGATCCCGCGTTCACGCACGTACCGGATCGATTGGATTTTCCCTTCGATGCCACGGTCGCCGAAGCCTCCCGGAACCAGAATTCCGTGGATGCCCTCAAAGTGGGGGGCGGGACCGTCCCGCTCGACCTGCTCCGCGTCCATCCACGTCACGTTGACGCGGGCTTCGTTGGCGATCCCGCCGTGGCCCAGCGCCTCCGAGAGGCTCTTGTACGAGTCCTTGAGCTCGACGTACTTTCCCACGACTCCAATGTGCGTCTCGCGACGCGGGGATTTCACCTTCCGGACGATGGTTTCCCACCGGGAGAGGTCGATCGGGCGATCCGGAAGGCCCAGGAGTTTGACGATGCTCGCGTCCAGCCCCTCCCGGTGGAACACGAGGGGCACCTCATACACCGTCTCGACGTCCTTGGCGGTGATGACCGCCGCCTCCTCCACGTCGCAGAAGAGCGCGATCTTCGACTTGATGCTCGGCGGGAGGTACCGGTCGGTGCGGCAGAGGAGGATGTCAGGGGTGATCCCGATGGCGCGGAGCTCCTTGACCGAGTGCTGGGTGGCCTTGGTCTTGAGTTCGGCGGCCGCCTGGATGAACGGTACCAGGGTGAGGTGGACGTAGATCACGTTGTCTCGTCCGACGTCCTTCTTGAACTGGCGGACGGCCTCCAGGAAGGGCAGCCCCTCGATATCGCCGACCGTGCCGCCGACCTCAACGATGACGACATCCACATCCTTGGCCACCTTCCGGATCGACGCCTTGATCTCATCGGTGATGTGCGGGATCACCTGGACGGTCCGGCCCAAATAGTCACCCCGCCGCTCCTTCTGGATGACCGCGTCATAGACCTTGCCCGTCGTGATGTTGTGATCCCGCGTCATGCGGGCGGTGGTGAAGCGTTCATAGTGGCCCAGGTCCAGGTCTGTCTCCCCGCCGTCGTCGGTGACGAAGACTTCGCCGTGTTGATACGGGCTCATCGTGCCCGCGTCAACGTTGATGTACGGGTCCATCTTCTGGAGCGTGACGCGGAATCCGCGGCCTTCCAGGAGCGACCCGATGGAGGCCGCGGCGATTCCCTTCCCCAGGGATGACACCACGCCGCCGGTCACGAAAATGAATTTTGTCGCCACGCTGGTCTCCTTTATTCCTCGGAGGGGGGCTTTGCCCCCCTTCCGACTCCTCCCCCCGGGGATTGCGCCGGCAAAGCCGGCGCTCGATCGTCGGAGGGGGCCCGGGCGGCCCCCTCCGAGGCCTCCCCCCTCGGTTGCGGGGGCAAAGCCCCCGTTCGAACGTCGCGCGGTCCGTTGTCGTTCTTGCTGATCCATTCTCGCACCAGGGCCACCTCCTGGTCGCGGGTGACCGTGAATCCGTCGAGCCGGCGGTCCCGGAGCCGGTCCAGCAGCTGGCCTACCTTCGGACCGGGGGCGACGCCGAGGGCGAGAAGGTCGTCTCCCCCCAGGAGCGGGTGAATCGTTCGCGCCTGGGTCAGAAACCAGTCGATCTGACGACGCGCCCGCCCGCCGCCCACGAGCCACGCGCTCCCAAGCGTCTCCAGCGCGTGCGTGCGCAGGAGTGAAGCCCGAGCGCTGGGGGGCGAATGGTGCTGCTTCGCGAGCTGCGCGGCAAGGATCGGCCCGTCTTTGAGCGCTCCCGCGATGCGGGCGAGAGGCTCGCCGGATAGGGCCAGTCGCCGGAGGCAGCGCTCCGCCACCTCCCGGCTCAGGTGACCCAGGAGGGCCAGGTAGGTCGCCGCCAGCGAATCAAGCGGGATTGCGTGGTCCCTGACCGAGCGGAGCAGTCGGCGGAGGTCAGCGACCCGCCTGGCCGCCAGCGGTGAGAACCGATACGAGGGGTCGAGAATCTTGAAGGCTCCGAGCCGTCCCAGGCCGGTTAAACTCCGTTGCGGGTCGGGCTCAGCGAGGATCAGCTCCAGTTCGGCGGTGAGTCGCTGCCCCGAGAGGGCCGGGTAGGCGCCGATGTCGGTTGCGAATCTGAGGGCGCGCAGGCTGCCGTGGTCGAGGGTCAGGCCCAGGCGGGTCTGATAGCGGAACGCCCGAAAGATCCGAGTCGGATCCTCGACGAAGGAGAGCGGGTGAAGGATCCGAATTCGGCGCCGCGCCAGATCCGCGCTGCCGCGGAGGGGGTCAAGAAGCTCTCCGAAGCCGGCAGGGGAAAGAACCACGGCCATGGCATTGACGCTGAAATCCCGCCTGAGCAGATCCTCGCCCAGCCCCGCGGGGCGGACTTCGGGTAGGGCTCCGGGCGCCCGATAGCGCTCCTCCCGTGCTGTCGCCACGTCTATCCGAAGCCCCTCTCTTCCTTCCAGGGAGGCCGTCTGAAAGGTCGCGTGAACGACCAGGGAGCTGCCGAGCTCCGAGGCAAGCCGGCGTGCCAGGGCGAGGCCGTCGCCTTCCACGACGATGTCTAACTCCGGCGTCTCGCGACCGAGGAGAAAATCCCTGACGAAGCCGCCAACAACGTACGCCTTGGCTCCGATGGACTCCCCTACCCGTCCGATCCGCCGGAGCAGTCCGAGCGTCTGGGGCGGCAGCTGGCGCTCCAGGCGAGGCAGGAGCGATAGCGCGGGACGGCCCGCCGGGGTACTGGAGGGTTCTATGGCTCCGACGATGCGACGTCCGTCCCTGACGAGCACAGCCGGGGCCCCTTCCAGCAGATGCCTGCGCACGGTCACCTCCGGGGTCCGGGGTGTAACCACCGGAATGTCCCATCGCGCCACGCCCTTCGCCTGCCGGACTTCCAGGCCCAGCTCCCGGGTGCGACTCAGGTCGGTTGGGAGGATGACGCCGAACGTGTGTCGATCCCGGACGACCAGCATCCGAAGGCGGCGTCGCCGCACGAGACCGACGGCGGCGCTCACAGTGACCTCGGGCGGGCATGGGGCCAGTGCCTGGTGCATGAGCGAGGTCGCTCCCGGGTCCACCTGAGGGTATTTTCCCCGACGGAGCGCGCTCATCGGGGGTGACCCCCGGCGGCGAGGACCCGGGCTCTCGGATGGAATCTGCGGTACAGCTCGCGGATGGCGGCCGACGGCAAGTGCGTGTAGATCTGGGTCGTAGAGATATCGGCGTGACCGAGCATCGCCTGGATGGATCTGAGGTCCGCCCCTCGCTCTAGGAGATGGCTCGCAAAGGAGTGGCGGAGCGTGTGCGGGGAGACGGCACCCCTCACGCCGGCCCGCCGTGCCGCCCTCTTGATCATTCCCCAGAGCCCCTGTCGGGAGAGGGGCCGACCCGCCCGGTTCACGAAGAGGGTGCCCGGGTCGGCGCGCTTGGCGAGGGAACCGCGGACGGTCCTGAGATAGAAGCGCACCCAGTGAAGAGCCTGCGCCCCCACGGGGATCAGCCGCTGCCGGTCACCCTTTCCGGTGCAGACCACGTAGCCGGCGGAGAGGTTCACGTCTTCGATCCTGAGCGCGAGGCATTCCGACGCGCGCATTCCGGTGGCATACAGGAGTTCGAGCAGCGCCCGATCCCGGATCCCGATCGGATCGTCGGCGGGCGGGGATTCCACGAGGGCCGCCGCTTCCTTCGGGGAGAGCGTTCGCGGCAGGCGCCGCGGGGGACGGGGGGCCTCGAGATGCTCCGTCGGGTCCAGCCCGAGGCTGCCCTCCCGCACGAGGAACCGGTAAAGTCCGCGCACTGCCGACAGATGGCGGGCCACGCTCCGGGGGCCGAGTCCTTGCTGGCGGAGGGTCAACAGGTACCGGGCTACCTGGTCGGCGCCGACCCGCCCGATCTCCAGGCGGCGCTGACGCAAAAAGTGCCTGAACCCGGACAAGTCACGTCGGTATGCGGAGACGGTATTGGGGGAGGCCCCCCGCTCCGTTTGGAGGGCCTGGAGGTACTCCGCCACGGGATCCATCAGCGATCCCGTGGGTCTCGCCGAGAATCGTATCCCTGGAGAAAAACTCTGATGCCCCCGCCATCCGGGCCGATCAGCTGATGACCGGCCGCCTCCGGGGCGTCCTTCACCCGCTGAGAGAACACGCTCATTCGAGGCGCCTTACGGCTGAAAGTATATCAACCATCCCTTCCGGAAGGCAACTTGCGGCGCCCCCGGCTCCCCAGCGCCAGCAGGGCCGGCCCCTCTTCCCCCCGCAGGACGAAGCTGGCTGCCCCGAAGCTGCCGATTCCCCCCGCGATCGCGAGAGCGAGCCAGACTGCCTCGATCCCCCTCGCCGGGTCCTCGGGCCAGCGCCAGAGAAGGAGGCCGCACCAGGCCGCCATCACCCCAGTGGCCATCCCCACGCGCGCGAGACTGGCCATGACGCGCCGCCCGCCGAGGGGCCCCAGGCGCTGGCGCAGGAGCCAGAGGAGGGCCAGGAGGTTGAAGGTCGCCGACGCCGAGGCCGCTAAGGCCAGTCCGCCGTGGGCCAGCGGTCCCATCAGGGCGAGAGCGAAGAGGACGTTCAGAGCGACCGTCACGATGCCCACCCAAACCGGCGTCCGGGGTTCTCCCAGCGCGTAAAAGGGCTGGGCCACGATTCTCACCGCGGAGAACGCTGTCAGGCCCAGCGCGTAGAAGCCCAGGGCCCAGGCGGTGGCCTGGGTGTCCTCCGGCCCGAAACGCCCGCGCTCGAACAGCACGCGGGTGATCGGCTCGCGGAGGAGCCAGAGGGCCACCGACGCGGGGATCGCGACAAAGCACGACAGGCGGAGCGCGAAGTTCAGCGTCTGGGTGAGCCTGGCCAGGTCGCGCCGGGCGGCGTGTTCGGCCATGGGGGGCAGCGCCGCGGTGGCCACCGCGATGCCGAATACCCCGAGGGGAAACTGGACCACGCGGTCGGCGTAGTAGAGGAAGGAGATGCTGCCGGTCGGAAGAAAGGAGGCGAGCAGCGTGTTGACAAACACGTTGAGCTGAACGGCGGCGAGGCCGAATACCGCGGGGCCGAGAAGCCGTGTGATGCGCTTGAGCGCGGGATGGGAGAGCTCGGCCGAGGGCAGGAGCGGCACACCGGCGCGGCGGATCTCGGGGAGCTGGATGGCGAATTGCCCCAGTCCCCCGACCAGCACTCCCACGCCGAGCGCCAGGACCGGGACCTCGAAGCGGGGGGCCAGCAGGAGAACCGACCCGATCATCCCGATGTTCAAAACGGCCGGTCCCAGGGCCGAGGTAAAGAAGCGGTGGTGGGCGTTGAGCACTCCCATGCCGAGCGCCGCAAGGCCCACGAAAATGAGGTACGGGAACATGAGGCGCGTGAGCCTGGTCGCCAGCGTGAGCTGCCCGGGAACGCTGGAAAAGCCAGGCGCCATCACGCTGACGATCCATGGAGCGAGCCAGGCGCCGAGGAGTACGACGACGCACAGGGCCAGCAGGAGGGCCCCACCGACGGCGCGAACCATCCGGTTGAACTCATCGCGCGACCGGACCGTGAGGTACTCGCCGAATACCGGCAGGAAGGCTGTGGAGAGGGCGCCCTCGGCGAGCAGACGCCTGAACAGGTTCGGGATCCGGAAGGCGACAAAGAAGGCATCGGTGATCGGACCGGCGCCGAAGGCGCGGGCCACGATAACGTCCCTGACGAACCCCAGGATTCGGCTGGTGAGGGTCGCGAGGCCGATGATCCCCACTGCCCGGACCACCCCGGCCTGGACTGAAGCGGGCGGTTCGCCGTTTTCGTGTGGGTCGGGGAGGGTCACCGCCAATCTTCCTCAGCGCCGGGCCGAGAACCGAGCAGATCAAGGACGCAGGGAGAAGCCCGCCGGAGGCGTACTATCTGTACGGTGAGGATGGGCGACGACTGAGACCCGATCAGTGGCCGAAGGCCCTCCTTGGCGGGCACCCGCGAAGCGGGTCGTGCGACGGTTATCGGCATGGCGCTAATTATTCCTTGACAGGTGTCAACCCCGAGGGTACCGTGAACGATCGTGGCGAACACGAAATCCGCGATCAAGCGGATGAGGCAGAACGAACGCCGGCGGCTCCGGAACCGGATGCTCCGGTCCCGGCTCCGGACGGCGGTGAAAGCGGCCGACGCCGCGGTCGGGGCCAAGGCGGCGACGGCGGAGGCGGTGGTGCGGGAGGCGATCCGCATCCTCGATAAGGCCGTGACCAAGGGAGTCATGCACCGAAACACCTCGGCTCGCAAGAAGTCCGTCCTGGCGCGCCGGCTCGTGGCTCACTGATTCCTACCGCCTACCGCTCGCGAAGTTTTCGAAGCATCGCAATCGCCCGCTCGGTCACGACCCTTCCGCCCGTCTCCCCATAGAGGCTCACGCAGGCGATGTAGCCCGGCCGTCGATATTCCTCTGGTGTCAGGAAGTATCCTCGGTAGTCGTTCGAGAGTCCCACGACGAAGGCGTGCCGGAACAGCCGCTGCCCCTCGGCCTTCACCGTCTGGCCGAGACGGGTTTGAAGCTCTCCCGGGATTGTCACCCAGGCGCTGTCACCGACGACGACTCCCACCATCTCGGATTCGACAGGGAAGGCCCACCCCATCCCCACCGTCAGCCAGCTCGGCACCCAACGGCCGAGGCAATTCCTGAGCGACAAGCGCGGTCGCGGTAGCCTCAGGCGCTCGGACAGCACCCGGATCGGAGCGGCGTGTTCCAGCGGGATCCGCTGCCACGTGGCGAGGATTTCCCGAGAGAGCGCCCCGGCGATCGTCGCCACTCCCGGCCAGCCGTGAAAGGCCGGGCTCACGTCGCCGACGGCGCCGTTGGTGTAAAGCGCCCGCGTCCCGAGGGCTTGCTCGAGCTCCTGGGATGTGGCCCCCATGACATCACCCGAGAGCAGAAGGTTGGATTGGCCGAGCGCGGTTCCGTGGATGGCGTAGTTCCACACGAGAGCGATGGGCCGGTCGTCGGCGCCGACGACCTTCAGAACCCCTACCTCCGGATCCAGAGGGAGGCCGACCCGGCTCCGGGTCACGCCCGTCACCTCTCCCCGCCCCGTCCCGACTCGCGCCGGCGCCTTGGTCGTGTCGGCTTTCTGGGCGGCCTCGGCCATCGCGTTCAGGATCAGCTCGCGGATTTCGGGGACCAGGCGGTCCAGGGCGAGGAAGCCGAAAAGAGGCGAGCGGGAGAATGCTCCCGGGCCCGAATGGGTATGCGAGGCCGACAGGATCACGCTGTCGTACCGTAAGCCACGGGAGGACAGCCGCTCTTTCAGCTCGGACACCATCTCGGGCTCCACAGCGACAAGGTCCACGCTGAGCCAGAGGACCCGGCTCTCGCCGGATTCGAGGACGAGGGCTCGCGCCATGACCGGATCGTGGATGCCGGTGCCGGGCTTGAACCAGAACGCATACGGGTGGCGGTTCAGGAAATCGGGAATGAGCAGACGCCGGGCCACTCCACCGTAGCCTGCCGGCGGCACTCCGGCTGGCGGCGCGATGTCCACGGCGTCCGCGCCGGCGAGAAGGCCAGTGACGTCCCCTGCAGCCTGTGCCCCCGCCGGCGACCATCCTGAGAGAAAGAGCCCGAGTATGGCGCCGGCTGCGGGAAGGAGACGACGCCTCACCCGGCCCCGCAGAGATCGGCGACAAGCACGGACAGCTCGGGTCGCGGGCGCCCGCCCGACTTCAGGCGACGCTCCGCCTCCCAGCAGCGGGTGAGGGCATGGGCCAGCGTCGCGGGAGCCAGGGAGTTGGCCGTCGCGGCGAGCGTCTCCACCGCAAAGGGAGGACGTCGGAGGATCCGGGCGATTTCCTCCACTGACTTCCCGGCGCGAAACCATTCTTTGACTTGCCACGTCGTTCTGACCTGGCGGGTGAGCGCGCCGAGGATCGCCAGCGGCTCCTCGCCCGCCGCGAGGAGATTCTCGAGCAGCGCCAGCGCCGGGCCCATCTGCCGGCGTTCGATCGCGTCGGCCAGCTCAAAGGCCCTGAGGAGCCGGTGCTCCCCGACCACCTGTCGGACCTGTTCTTCTCCGATGGAGCGGGTCGTCGGGCCGGAGAAGAGGAGCGCTTTCTCCAGTTCGCCCGAGAGGGTCCCGAGGTCCTCACCGGTCCAGCGGACGAGCAGGTGCGCCGCCGCCTCGGTCAGCTCGTACCCCTGTTCTTCGGCCCGCGCCTGGAGCCAGGAAACCAGGGCCTTGCCGGTGAGACCGCGGACTTCGATCGCCGCGCCGGGCGGCAGGGCTTTCATCAGCCAGTGACTGCCGGGCAGAGGTTCGTTCGCGAGAAAGAGAAGCCGAGCCGACGGGTTGGGGTTCTGAAGGTATTCCGTGAGCACCCCGGCGTTTTTCCCGGACAGCGCCTGGGCGCCCTTTATCACCACGAGGCGCGCGGCCGACATGCACGGCAGCGTGAGGGCCGAGCGGACGATGGCTTCGATCGTGGCCTCCCCGGCGTCAAACACCTCGCGGCTCAGCGCGAGGACGGACGGGTCCGAGAACAGGGCCCGAGTGATAGAGGCCAGGGCCTCGTCGAGCAGGCGCGGCTCCGATCCGTGCAGGAGGGTGATCGGCGGGACGCTTCCCCGTTGTACCTCTCTGAGAAGTCCGGCGTAGTCCATCCTGTGGGAGGGCTAGAAGCGATCCAGCGCGAGGTTGACGATGGCGCGCCCGATGTCTACCGCCGCGGTGCGGAGCGAGGTTTCCTCGCTGGAGATCGTGAGTGAGACCTGGCCCTGCACCCGGAAGTCGGCCGGTTGCTTGAGTCCCTCTTCCTGCCAGAGCACGGTGTTGTTCTTCACGTCCCTGAACCGGAGGTTCAGGGTGACGGTCAACCGGTATTCTTGGACATCGGCCTGGCGATTGTAGGAGAGCGGGTTCAGCTGGTATCCGGTGATTTCGCCCTCGAGGATCGAGTCCGCGTCCTCCGGCCGCACGACCTTGAGCCGGCCGCTGGTCACGAAGGCGTCCCGCACCGCGCGGGTCAGGAGGTTTTCCACGGCGGGTTGTTGAGTCTTGTTGGCGAAGATGGGGATGGCCACCGTGCGAATATGCCCCGGCAGGCTCCCGCGAGGCGAATACCCGCAGCCGTGGAGGGCGAGCAACATCGAGGCCATGATGAGAGCGCGCGGGATGGTCACGGGCGGGTCACGATGTTGACGAGTCGGCCCGGGACCACGACCACGCGGTCGACCTCGCGCGTTTCGAGCCATGTGCGGATTCGCCGGTCAGCCAGAGCCTGGTTCCGGATCTGCTCCTCCCCCGCACCGGCCTCGACGTTCAGGCGGCTCCGGACCTTGCCGTCCACCTGGACCACGATCAAGACTTCCTCGCGCGCCAGTGCCGTGGGGTCGGCCTCGGGCCACGGCTCTCGGAAGAGGCTCGCGCGGTGGCCGAGCTGGGCCCAGAGCTCCTCGGCGAGGTGCGGCGCGAATGGCCCGAGCAGGCGGATCAGCGTCTCCACGGCCTCACGCAGTAGACCGCTGCGCTCCGCCTGGCTCAGCGTATCCATCGAAGAGGCCGCGAACTCATACAGCGCGTTGACCAGCTCCATGACCGCGCTGATAGCCGTGTTGAAATGGAATTGGTCCTCAATGTCGTCGGTGACGCGCTTGATCGTTTCGTGGATCGTTCGCCTGAACCTACGCCCCTCGACGGAAAGCTCCCGGGTCGGCGGCCGCAGGCCGGCAACCCGCAGCTCGTCGAGGTGCGAGCCGACGAAGCGCCACACCCGGTTCAGGAATCGGGAGGCCCCCTCGACGCCCCGGTTGTTCCACTCCAGGTCCTTTTCGGGCGGAGCGGCAAACAGCGAGAAAAGGCGGACGGTGTCAGCGCCATAGGCCCGGATCAGATCGTCAGGGTCCACGACGTTCCCCTTCGACTTCGACATCTTGGCGCCGTCCTTGATGACCATCCCCTGGGTGAGCAGGTTCAGAAACGGCTCGTCGAGCTTGGTCAACCCGAGATCCCGGAGCGCCTTGGTGTAAAAACGCGAATAGAGCAGGTGGAGCACCGCGTGCTCGATCCCGCCGATGTATTGGTCCACCGGCATCCAGTAGTTGACCGCATTGGGTTCCACCATTCCGCCTGTGTAGGTCGGGCAGCAGTAGCGGAGGAAGTACCAGGAGGACTCGACAAAGGTGTCCATCGTGTCGGTTTCCCGACGCCCCTTCCTTCCACAGCACGGGCAGGTGGTGTTGACGAAGGAGGTGAGATCGGCCAGGGGCGAGCCGCCTTTGCCTCTGAGCTGAACGTCCCGGGGCAGGATCACGGGCAACCGTTCTTCTTTCTCCGGAACCGTTCCGCAACGCTCGCAATAGACGATGGGTATCGGCGTCCCCCAGTAGCGCTGGCGGCTGATCCCCCAGTCGCGGAGACGGTAGTGGACCTTGGCCACGCCGATCCCCTTCCCCACCAGCCAGTCGATCGCCTTGCGCTTGGCTGGGGCGACGCGAAGGCCGTTGAGGAAGCCCGAGTTGATGGTAGGCCCGTCTCCCAGGTAGGCCTCCCCTTCCCAGCCCTCGGGAGGCTGGACGGTCCGGATGATGGGCAACCCATGAGCTTTGGCGAAGTCCCAGTCCCGCTGATCCTCGCCGGGCACGGCCATGATGGCGCCGGTCCCGTAGCCCATCAGGACGTAGTCGGCGATGAAGAGCGGAATCTCTTGCTCGGTGAACGGGTTGATGGCCCGGGCCTTCAGGCGTAACCCGCGCTTGGATCGATCCGCGGCCAGGCGCTCGATCTCAGACTGCCGGGCGACCTCAGCCCGGAACTGGGCGACCGCGGCGGCCTCATTCTTGTCGGTGATCAGCCGGTCAACCAGGGGATGCTCCGGGGCGAGGACGGCGTACGTCATGCCGAAGGAGGTATCCGGCCGTGTCGTGAAGACGCTGGTCGAACAGTCCGGCTTTCCCACCACCGGCAGGGTGAACTCCGCGCCTTCGGACTTTCCGATCCAGTTGCGCTGCATGGTGAGGACGCGCTCGGGCCATCCCGTGAGGCGATCGCACCCGGCCAGGAGCTCGTCCGCGTAATCCGTGATCTTGAAGAACCAGCCCTCGACGTCTTTCGGGGTGACTTCGGTCTCACACCGCCAACAGCGCCCCGCCTCCACCTGCTCGTTGGCGAGCACCGTTTGGCAGGAGGGGCACCAGTTCACCGAGGAACGCTTGCGGTAGGCCAGCCCGCGCTCGAACATCCGGATGAAGACCTGTTGCTCCCACTTGTAGTAATCGGGATCGCAGGTGGCGAACTCCCGGTCCCAGTCGTAGGAGCAGCCCATCTTCTTGAGCTGCGATCGCATGTAGTCGATGTTCTCGAGGGTCCAAACGGCGGGATGCACACCGTGCTCGATGGCGGCGTTCTCGGCCGGCAGCCCGAACGCGTCCCACCCCATCGGGTGCAGGACGTTGAAGCCCCTCATCCGCTTGTAGCGGGCCACGACGTCGCCGATGGCGTAGTTCCGGACGTGCCCCATGTGGATCCGACCGGAGGGGTACGGGAACATCTCCAGACAGTAGAACTTGGGTCGCGTGGGATCCTCGGCGGCCTTGAACGCCCGGGTCTCCTCCCAGACCTTCTGCCACCTGGGCTCGATTTCACGGAAGGGATAGCGCTCTGGAGTGTCATGGAGGGACATATTAATGCAGATTTTTACCACACTTAGCG
>CAYRZF010000065.1:0-12194 GCA_964428805.1 uncultured bacterium
AGGAACTCCAGGATCGCCTCCTGCGTGAGCGAGCCCTGGTGCTCGGGCTTGGGGACGACGCAGGCCAGGGGGCGCTCGCCCCACTTGGGGTGGGGGAGGGCGATGACGGCGGCCTCGAGGATCTTCGGGTGGGCCATCAGCAGGCTCTCCAGGTCCACGCTCGAGATCCATTCACCGCCGGACTTGATCAGGTCCTTGGTGCGGTCGGTGATCTGGATGTACCCCTCCGGATCGATCGTCACGACGTCGCCCGTGCGGAACCACCCGTCGGGGGTGAACTGCTTGGCGCTCTCCGGATTCTCGTAGTAGGCCCTGATCACCGACGGGCCGCGCACCTGGAGTTCGCCCATGGTCTTGCCGTCCCAGGGCACTTCCTTGCCCGCCTCGTCCACGGCCCGGAGATCCACGCTCACGTTGGCATACCCCTGCTTGGCCCTGACCGCGTACCGCTCGGCGTCGGGCCACGTCTGCATGTAGGACTTGAGTCGCGAGACGGTCCCGAGCGGGGTCATCTCCGTCATCCCCCAGGCGTGGGTGAGGGTGACGCCGAACTTTTTCTCGTAGAGCTCGAGAAGGCTTTTCGGGGCGGCGGCGCCGCCGATGGCGATCTGGCGGATCGAGGAGAGGTCGAACCCTTCCTTTTCCACCAGCTCCTTGATCGCGATCCAGACCGTGGGGACGGCGCCCGCAAGTGTCACCTTCTCGGCCTGGATGAGCCCGGCGAGATCTCGGGGCTGGGGGTTGGGACCGGGGAAGATCTGGGTGGCGCCCACCATGACGCCCGCGAAAGGGAAGCACCAGCCGTTGGCGTGGAACATCGGCACGATGTGGAGGATGACGTCGCGCTCGGAGATGGCGAAGGAGTCGGCCGTCGCCATGGCCAGGCTGTGGACGAAGATGGCCCGGTGACTATAGAGGGCGCCCTTGGGATGTCCGGTGGTGCCCGAGGTGTAGCACATCCCGGCGGCGTCGTTTTCGTCGAGTTGGGGCCACGCCGTCACCGGCCGGGCGTCTCTCACAAGGGATTCGTACTCGAGAGCTCCCGGCGGAGCGCCACCCGTGACATCAGGCATGACGACGTAATGCCTGACGGTCTTCAAGTCTTTCCGGATCGGCTCGATGATGGGCCAGAGGCTCAGGTCCACGAAGAGAATAGCGTCTTCCGCGTGATTAATGATGTACGTCAGATCCTGAGAGGAGAGGCGGATGTTCAGCGTGTGGAAGACCCCGCCGAGGAGCGGCGCGCCCCAGTAGATCTCCAGGTGGCGGTGGGAATTCCAGGCGAAGGTGCCCACCCTATCGCCCTTCGACACTCCGAGGGCTTGCAGGGCTCCGGCAAGTCGCGTGACGCGCTCAGCGAACTCCGCGTACGTGTACCGGAACATGCGGGCGCCGGGCACCCGCGTCGCGAGGGTCTTCTTGGAAAACAGCCGGCGCGTCCGCTCGAAGAAGTGGGTGAGCGTGAGCGGATAGTCCATCATGAGCCCCTTCATCGTGCGGTCTCCCCTTTCAAGATGAGGCGGGTAACAAGCCCCGGCGGACCAGCCAGGACGTCACGATCCCCGAGAGCTCGCGGAGGAGTTGAGTCTCGGACGGCTGAACGTGCTCGCTCTTCACCCAGATCAGGTCCTTCGGGGGGCGCGCCGCCTCGTACAGCGCGAGGACGCTGGCCCGGGGGACGAGCGAATCCTCCGAGCCGTTCAGCATGAGGAACGGGCGGGGCGAGATGGCGGCGGCGTACCGCTCGGGATCAAGGGGCATGAGAAGCCAGGCCAGGGCGTGGCCGGCCAGGAGTGCCCGCCAGTGTGAATACGGGACGTCCTGTGCCGGGTGTTCCAGGGTGTGAGCCACGAGCGGGCCGAGTCGCGCGCCCCCGTACAGGGCGACCACCGCCGCCGGCCGCGGATCCACCCCGCCGGCCACGGTCACGACCACGGCCCCCATGCTGCCGCCGACGAGGAACAGGCGATGACGCTCCACATCGGGGCGCGATTCGAGGTAGTCCAGGAGCAACAGCACCTCGGCCACGGTGTCGAAGGCGGCGGGGCGGAGGCGCAAGACCGACCAGCGTCTGGGGTGGATCGGGTAATCCGGCGAGACGATCACCGCATGCCGGGCGATCGTGTCCAGGCCGGGGGCCGTCACGACCTTGCGGCCGCGCTTGATTCCGCCGACGATCACGGCGGCGGGGTACGGCGGCCGTGACGCGCGCGGGAGGCGGAGGAGGGCGCGCACCTCAAGGCCGGTGGAACTCTGAAGCGTCAGCTCGTGCAGGAGCGAGGTTGAATCTTCGCCTGCGGGTGCGAGCGTCGCCGAGGTGATGCGCCCTTTCCTCTCGAGGAAGCTCGCAGCCGATCCCTGACGCAGTGCCAGGCCGGCCAGAGAGGCGAGCAGGGCCGTCACACCTGCGACCAATCCGGCTACGACCTTGAGCCATCGCGGAAGCCGTCTCATTCTTTCAAATGCTAGGGAGTCGATCGCATTCTGTCAACTCGCGGGCTTTTGCTCATTCAGTGTCTTCGGTGTATCGTGGAACCGCCATGAACTCGCGCTGGTCCGACGCGGACGCGACGGGGCTCGACGGCCTCGACCTGCTTGTGTACGGCTCGCGCCTGATCGGCGCCGAGCCGTCCCTGGTCGTGTGGGGAGGCGGGAACACCTCTCTGAAGGTGGAGGAACGCGACTTCCGAGGGCGAACCGTCAGGGTGCTCAGGGTGAAGGGGAGCGGATCGGACCTCAAGAGCGTCACGCGCAAGGACTTCCCCGGCGTGAGGATGGAGGAGGTCCTGGCCCTCCTGGAGCGTCCCGATATGGACGACCAGGAGATGGTCGGCTATCTCGCCCACGCGCTCCAGGAACTCGGTGGAGCGCGGCCCTCCATCGAGACGCTGCTGCACGGCTTCCTCCCGCACGCGGCGGTCATCCACACTCACGCCGACGCGATCGTCTCCCTCTCGAACACCGAGCGCTGCCGCGAGGTGATCCAGGAGGTGTACGGCAAGGATGTGGTCTCGATCCCCTACCGGCGTCCGGGTTTCCTCCTCTCCAAGGACGTCGTCGCCGCGCTCAAGGCTCAGCCGGCAGCGACGGCGGTGATCCTCGAGAAGCACGGCACCATCACCTGGGGGCCGACGGTCAAGGAGGCCTACCTCCGGACGATTGACCTGATCACCCAGGCGGAGGAAGCGATTCATGCCAAGAGCAAAGGGCGGCAGCGCTTCGGCGGCGCGCGGGTGAACCCGCTCCCCGCGGCGGAGCGCCGCGAGACCACTCTCGCCGTCGCCCCGTTTCTCCGCGGGCTGGTCAGTCGAGACAAGCGGGCCATCCTCCATTTCGACGACGCCCCCGACGTCCTGGAGTTCGTCGGGGCGAAGGAGGCCGCGACGCTTTCGCAGGTGGGCCCCGCCACGCCTGACCACACGATCTACACCAAGCGGGTGGCCTGCTTCGTCGAGGCGGACCGTGCCGGAGATCCAGATCGGTTAAAGGTGGCCATCAGGGAGGCCGTCGAGCGGTTCGTCGTGGACTATACCCGCTACTTCGAGGGCCATCGCGACGAAGGGGCGACGCTCCTCGATCCGTTTCCCCGCGTGATCCTGATTCCCGGGCTCGGGATGTTCACCACCGGCAAGGACAAACGCACCGCGCTGATCGTGGACGACATCTACCACCACACGATCGCCGTTCTCGGCGCTTCCGCCGCGATCGGACGTTACGTCTCGCTATCCCCCAAGGAAGCCTTCGAGGTCGAGTACTGGCGGCTCGAGCTCTACAAGCTGACGCTGGCGCCCCCGGAGCGGGAGCTGGCCCGCCGCGTGGCCCTGATCACCGGGGGAGCCAGTGGCATCGGCAAGGCGGTGGCACGCCGGCTGGCTCAAGAGGGCTGTCACGTCGTCGTCACGGACCTTGACGACGGCGGAGCCAGGAAAGTGGCTGACGAGATCGTGGGAGCCTGCGGGACGGGACGGGCATTGGGGCTGCGCATGGACGTGACGAGCGAACCCGCGGTCAGCCAGGCCTTCGCCGCCGCCACGCTCGCCTACGGCGGGCTCGACATCGTCGTGTCGAACGCTGGGATCGCCCACAGCGCCCCGCTGGACCTCACGGCGCTTGCCGATTGGGAGCGGTCGTTGGCCGTCAACGCCACCGGCCACTTCCTGGTGGCCCGCGAAGCCCTCCGGCTGCTCAAAGCCCAGGCGCTGGGCGGAGCGTTCGTCTTTGTCGCCACGAAGAACGTCATGTCGCCGGGGAAGGACTTCGGCGCCTACAGTGCCTCCAAGGCGGCCGAGGCCCAGCTGGCGAAGATCGTGGCGCTGGAAGGGGGAGCCTACGGCATCCGCGCCAACATCGTGAACCCGGATGCCGTGTTCCAGGACTCCCGTTTATGGTCCGAAGATGTTCGCCGCGACAGGGCGCGGGCTCAGGGGATCAGCGTCGAGCAACTCGAAGACTTCTACCGGAAGCGCAACATCCTGGGCGCCTCGATCCTGCCGGAAGACGTGGCCGAAGCGGTGCTGTTCCTCGCCTCCGACCGCTCGGCCAAGACCACCGGCTGCACGCTCACGGTGGACGGCGGCGTCAAAGATGCCTTCCCGCGGTAGCCCCATCCGGTTCGGGGTGTCGCTGGCTTCTCATCCGGCGGCGGAGCAGGTCGCCCTGGCGGAGCGCGTGGAGGCGCTCGGCTTCGACTCGCTCTGGTGCGGCGACCACATCAGCTTCCACACGCCGCTTTACGAGTCGCTCACACTCCTCGCCTTCTACGCGGCCCGGACGCGGCGGATCCGGGTGGGCACGGCGGTCTATCTCCTGGCGCTCCGCCACCCCACGGTAGTGGCGAAAATCACCTCCACGCTGGATGCCCTCTCGGGGGGGCGCCTGATCTTCGGCGTCGGGGTGGGGGGTGAAAACCCGAAGGAATTTGAAGCCTGTGGCATTCCCTACACCGAGCGCGGCGCCCGGGTGAATGAGGGGATCGAAGTCCTCCGCGCGCTGTGGACCCAGACGCCGGCGTCGTTCTCGGGGCGATTCGTCAAGTTCGACGGGGTGAGCATCGACCCCAAGCCCGTGCAACCGGGCGGCCCACCCATTTGGATCGGTGGGCGATCGGATGCCGCGCTCCGACGGGCCGGCACACTCGGGGACGGGTGGGTCTCCTACGTCGTCACCGCCGACCGCTACCGCCAGAGCATCGAGAAGATCCATAAAGCTGCTGCGGCAGCGGGCCGCGACCCTCGACGGGTGGAGACCGCCCATCTGGCCTTCATCACCGTCGGCCGGGATTACGAGAAGGCGAAGGCCGCGTGGGTGAAGCGACTCAGCCGGCGCTACAACCAGGACTTCGGCCCGCTGGCGGACAAGTACGGCTTCATCGGGCCTGGGGCGCGGTGCATCGAGCAGCTGGAGCGCTTCGTCGAGGCCGGCTGCCGCTATTTCCTGCTGAACGCGGCCTGCGAGGTCCCCGATGAGGCCGAGCAGCTGGAACTCCTGGCCTCAGAGATCCTCCCTCACTTCAGGCCGAAGGAGTGACCGTGGCCCCGAAGGTTGTCCAGTGCCGGGCGAGGGTCGAAGCGGTGCGCCGGCTCACACCCGAGATCCTCGAGGTGGACCTCAGCCTTCTCGAGCCGGCGGAGTTTCCATTCGAAGCGGGGCAGTGGGTGTCGGTGCCCTTCGGACCTAAGCGCGTACGGGCGTACTCGATCGCCTCGACGCCCATTAATCGAAAAGAGATCACCCTCTGCGCCGATGTGGCTCCCGGCGGGATCGGCTCTGGGTGGTTTCGGACGTTGAGGCCCGGCGAGGTCGTCGAGTTCAAGGGGCCGACGGGCGGCTTCGTCTTCAACCGGGCGGATCCCCGGCGCCCGCTGTTCGTGGCCGAGGAAATCGGCATTGTCCCGATCCGCTCGATTCTGTGGGACCTGTTCCAGACCGGCTTCGGCCGCCCCGCCACGCTGATCTACTGGTGCCGAGATCCCTCATGGCTGGCGTACCACTCCGAGTTCGGTCTTATGGCCCGCCGCTACCCATCGTTCGAGTATCTGTCCGTGGTGAGGGAGCCGGTTGGCGGGTGGCAGGGGGAAAAGGGGGAGGCGCCGGACATTGTCGAGCGCACGGTGTCCTCGGTCGAGGGGTTGATCGCCTATGTCTCGGGAGGCGGGGAGATGATCAACAAGGTGCGCGCCGTCCTCATGGCCAAGGGGATGGAGCGCAAAGCCGTCAAGTGGGAGAAATTCTGGTGATCCAGGCGATCGCACGCCTCCCTCCGCGCCTGACGGCCACACGTCGTTGAGAATCACGTTCTGCTGTCCGCACCTGAGGATCGCGGGAGGCGTCCGTGCGATCCTGACCTACGCGAATCGCCTCGCACGCCGCGGCCACCTCGTGACGCTGGTCGTCCCGGCCAAGGGTCCTCTCCGCGCGGTCTGGCGGAACCTCCGGGGCGAGGGGCCCGATTGGATCGTGGATTTCACGCCGCAAATCCGCTGGACGCCGGACCTGTCGGAGCAGAATCTGCCGGCTGGGGATGTCCTCGTGGCCACGGCCTGGCAGACGGCCGGACCCGTCAACCTGGCCCCGGCCCGGTGCGGCCGGAAGTTCTACCTGATCCAGCACTACGAGAGCCTTTACCACGGGAGCCCCGATCAGGTTGACCGGACCTACACATATCCCCTCAGGAAAATCGTCATCTCCACGTGGCTCACGGAGATCATGCGAGAGAAGTTCGGCAGCGACGCCGAGCTGCTCGTGACGCCTGTGGACCCGGCGCTCTTCTCCCGCGTCGAGGTTGAGCCCAACGACGGCCTCACCCGGGTGCTTATGCTCCACCACGACTACGCCTGGAAGGGCGTGGCGGACGGCCTCGAGGCGGCGCGGCGGGTCAAGGTGCGGCATCCCGAGGTGCGACTGGTCGGCTTCGGCGTGAAGCCTCTGAGGCGAGGGGAGGGCTACGACGAGTACCACGAAAACCTCCCCCAGGCCCGGCTCGCATGGCTCTACAGCCGCTGTCCGATCTACCTCTGCCCGTCCTGGGACGAGGGGCTGGGGATGCCGTCCATGGAGGCCATGGCGTGCGGCGCGGCACTTGTGACCTACGACAACGGCGGCTGCCGCGACTACGCGCTCGACGGCCAGACCGCCCTCGTGGCCCGCCGCCGCGACGTGGCGGATCTGGCCGAGAAGCTGGAGGTAGCCGTGGCCGATGCCGACCTCCGCGCGAAGATTGCCCGGGAGGGGACGGACTATGTCAAGCGGCAGTTCGACTGGGAGCGCGCGGTGACGAAGATGGAAGCGCTTTTCAGTTAAGGGAGCGCGACGGCTTGAAGGATCGTATCCACCACCGGCCGTCTGACCTGGTCGGGGTGAGTCTCGTAGTAGGCATCCACCTGACGGACGACGTCGTTGATGGGTCTTCCGCTCAGCCCTTTGACGAAGGCGACTTTGGCGTCGGGAGACATCGTCTGCCAGAGCTCGCCGGTGAGGAGCTCGGGCGAGCGTTCAGCCGACCCGACGACGGTCCAAGCCACGAGCCACATGACGAGGACCAGCGAGCCAAACGTTGAAACGACTAAAGACCTTTTCATCTACTTGCCGTGGCCGCCCCCCTGGCCGCTGTTGCCCGGACCTCCCGAGCTGGCGCTCGATCCAGAGCTGCCGCCCTGGCCATATCCGTACCCCCGGCCCGAACCACTGGAGAGACTGCCTCGGCCGGAGTTGTCGCCGTATTGAGCCCCCTGACCGCCCGTGGAAGCATCATCATCGAAGTGGCCTTTCCCGGACCTGCCGGCATTCGGCTTCCCCGAATTCCCGACGACCTGGCTCCTGCCGCTCCCGCTGGTGATCGTCGTGCCACCGGACGTCCCCGACTGGGATTGGTACTTGCCGCTCACCAGCTGTCCCAGGTTCTTCACATCCGACGGGATCTGCCCGTTCGCTTGCATGTCCTTGAAAACCACGCCCCAACCCCTGTGCTCTTTCATCGCGGCGATCTGGTCCAGCGAGTACGTCTTCGTCGTGGTCGCCGTGGAGCCGCTCCGCTGCGTATTGCTCGGCTGGGCGTCGTAGAGCGCCTGGGCGATCTTCTGATTGCCCAGGGAGAGCTTATCGAAGGCTCCCTGGGTGGAGCTCGACGTTGGCGACGTGGCCTGAGTCGTCGTGGTTTGAGTGGGCTTCGTGGTCTGAGCCATGGCCACCGTGGCCACCGCCAGGATCGCCAGGCCCGTAGTGAGCGCGGTCAAAATTCGAAGCATGGTCGGGTTCCTCTGTGTGTCGGGATTGCTTGCCTATCTGGGAGGCGGAGCAAGGCTGATGCCAGGGGGGGCGATGGTAAACTCCCTGAAATTGTTGACGCCGGATCGGTGTCCCTGCCCAATTGTGTCACCCGGATGACAAGCCCGGACAGGGGTGGGGGGGCTGGCGGGGAAGGTGATACAAGGTGATACAATGAGGATCGCCGCTCCCCAGCGGAGGTCACGGCGATGCCCATTTACGAGTACGAGTGCCGCGATTGTCGTCGTCGGGTAAGCCTCTTGGTCCTCACGCCCTCCTTGGCCTCGAGCCCGCGCTGTCCCCGCTGTGGGGGCGAGTCGCTCAGCCGGTTGATGTCGCGGTTCGCCACCGTCAAGTCGGAAGAGGATCGGCTGGAGTCGCTGGCCGATCCGGCGAAGCTGGGAGACTTCGACGAGGACGACCCCCGGAGCGTGGCGCGCTTCATGAAGAAGATGGGGCAGGAGATGGGGGAGGACCTGGGCGAGGATTTTGACTCGGCGGTGGACGAGGCGATGGACGAGGCGGAGTCGCCAGAGTCCGTTGGCGAGAGCGCTCCCGAGGACGAGGCGTGAAGGTCGAGTCCCTGGAGCGGTTTGACCTCCTCGACGAGGGGAGCTGGAACGGGCTCCTCGCCCGGGCGGCCGCGCCGGTCCCGTTCCTTACCTGGCAATGGCAGGAGCACTGGTGGCGCGCGTTCGGTGCCGGGCGCCACCCTCTGCGTCTGCTCGCGGTCTCCGATTCTTCAGGCCAGCTCACAGGGCTGCTCCCGCTTTACGCCGAATCCCGGGACGTGTTCCGGATCGTGGGCGGGGTGGACGTTTCAGACTACCTGGATCTCCTGGCGCCGGCCGGGAGCGAGGAGGAAGTGTGGGCCGCGCTGCTTCAACACCGGAGCGCCGAGCCGGCGGCCTGGGATCTGCACTGTCTCCGCGCGACCTCCGCCACCATGATCCTCCTGCCGACGATGGCGCCGGTCTACGGGCTGGCCGCCCGCGTCTTGCGTGAAGAGCGCTGTCCCGTCCTCCCGCTTCCCGGGAGCTGGGACGCCTACCTGGCAGGGCTCTCGGGAAAGAACCGGCACGAACTGCGGCGGAAGATGCACCGGCTGGATCGCGAGCTACCCGGGACCACGGTCCGTTCCCACGCGACGGTGGAAGGGCTCCCGGACGCGATGACGGCGTTCCTGGCCCTCCACCGGAAGTCGAGGCCCGGCAAAGCCCGCTTCATGGACGAGCGGATGGAGGAATTCTTCCAGGCGGTCGCCGGGGCCCTGATGGATCGGGGGTGGCTGCGCCTCTGGTTTCTTGAACTGGAGGGGGAGCCCCTGGCCTCCTGTCTCACCTACGAGTATGCGGGGAGCGTGGGCCTCTACAACTCGGGCTTCGATCCGACGCGGGCGGCGTTGTCACCGGGGATCGTCCTCCTCTGCCACGTGATCCGAGACGCCATCGACCGCGGCTTCCGCCGGTTCGATTTCCTCCGGGGCGAAGAGCCCTACAAGTACGGCTTCGGCCCGACGCCGGAGGATCTGTTCAACGTCGTGGTGACGCGATGAGGCTGCGGATCGCCGTCCTGAGCGTTCATACCTGCCCGCTGGCCGCCCTCGGTGGCAAGGAAACGGGGGGGATGAACGTGTACGTGCGCGAGGTGGCACGTGAGCTCGGCCGAGTGGGCGTCCAGGTGGATGTCTTTACCCGCTCCCAGAACCCTGAGATCCCCCGCGTAGTGCCCCTGGGGTCCAACTGCCGCGTCATCCACCTCCCGGCCGGGCCCGAGGCCCCGATGCCACGGGAGCGCGTCCATAGGCATCTTTCCGAGTTCGTCCAGAATCTGGAGACATTCAGGCGCCAGGAAAGCCTGAGGTATGACCTCATTCACGCCCACTACTGGCTCTCCGGCGTCGCGGGACTGACCCTCAGCCGCCGCTGGGAAATCCCCCTGATCCAGATGTTTCACACCCTGGGGCAGCTCAAGAACGAGGTGGCGCGGTCGCCCGAGGAGCTGGAGCCCGACCTTCGCCTCGCCGAGGAGGAGCGGATCGTTGCGGGAGCCGATCACCTGGTGGCCTCAAATCCCGTCGAGCGCGCGCATCTGGTCTGGTACTATCGGGCGCGCGCTGACCGGATCCGCGTGATCCCGTGCGGGGTGGATATCGAGCTTTTCCGGCCGATGAATCAGCAGGCCGCCAAGGCGGAGCTCGGCCTGGGGCCTTCGCCGTTGTTGCTCTACGTCGGCCGGCTGAGGCCGATCAAGGGGCTCGAGACCCTGCTGGAGGCCATCCCGCTGATCCGGGCTCCGCGGGGCGCCGGCCCGGCCCTGTTCGTGATCGGCGGCGACGCCGACGAGCCCCAGAACGGCCACCTGGCATGCCTGCGGGAGCGGGCCAAGGCTCTGGGTCTCCATCACGCGGTGAGGTTCCTGGGTGCCCAACCCCAGGAGCGCCTGCGGCTCTATTACGCCGCCGCCGAGATGACGGTGATGCCGTCGTACTACGAGTCGTTCGGGATGGTGGCGCTGGAGGCCATGGCCTGCGGCAACCCCGTCATCGCCTCTCGGGTGGGAGGGCTCACGACCACGGTCCAGGACGGCGTCACGGGGTATCTTGTCCCTGAGGGCGATCCGGGCATCCTGGCCGACCGGATCTCGACGATCCTATTGGATGTAGCCCTACGCCGACAGCTCGGCGCGGAGGCCGTCCGACGGGCCGCTCAGTACCAGTGGCCGTGCGTGGCGGAGGCTGTCTGCCGCCTCTACGCCGAATATCTCCCGCAGGCCCACGGGCATCTCTCTCAGCATCGCTGTCGCTGATGGGATCACTCCTCGAAGTCAGGGACCTCCGGACGTACTTCTTCACGGGCGGGGGCGTCGTCCGCGCGGTGGACGGCGTCTCCTACGACGTTCGGGAAGGGGAGACGGTTGCGCTCGTCGGCGAGTCGGGGTGCGGGAAGACGGTCAGCGCGCTCAGCGTGTTGCGCTTGGTCGCGGCGCCCGCTGGCCGCATCGTGGCGGGAGAGATCGTCTTCAAGGGACGAAACCTCCTGGCCCTGGATGAAGAGGGGATGCGGCGGATCCGCGGGCAGGAGATCGCGATGGTCTTCCAGGAGCCGATGACCTCTCTGAATCCGGTGCTCTCCATCGGCCGCCAGCTCACGGAGCCCCTGGAGATCCACCTGGGCCTGTCGCCCGCCGAGGCCCGAAGTCGCGCGGGGGAGCTGCTCGCGCTGGTCGGCATCTCCGATCCGGCGCGCCGCCTCGCCCAGTACCCGCACCAGTTCAGCGGCGGCATGCGCCAGCGGATCATGGTGGCGATGGCGCTCTCCTGCAATCCGTCGCTGATCCTGGCGGATGAGCCCACCACAGCGCTGGACGTCACGATCCAGGCCCAGATTCTCGAGCTCATGAAGGACCTCTCCCGTCGCCTCGGAGTCGCGATGCTGATCATCACTCACAACCTGGGGGTGGTGGCCCGGTACGCCGACCGCGTGAATGTGATGTACGCGGGGAAGATCATCGAGCGGGGGACCGCGCGGGAGATCTACGCCAACCCCCGCCACCCCTATACCCTCGGGCTCCTGCGCTCGGTGCCGCGACTGGACGAGCCGCGGAAGTCCAAGCTCGACCCGATCGAGGGGCAGCCGCCGGATCTGGTACGGCTCCCGGAGGGGTGCGCCTTTGCCCCGCGCTGCCGGTATGCCATTGCCCGGTGCGCGAGCGAGGTCCCTCCCCTGCTCCCGGCGGGCGAGGGGCACGACTCCGCCTGCTGGGTGGCCGATCAGCTCGGGAGTGAGGTCCGCGTATGAGGTGCCCTTCGAGCGCCCACCCACGCCTCCGGCGCGGGTACCCGGCCGGCGCAATCCTTGGGGGGAGGAATCGGAAGGGGGGCGAAGCCCCCCTCCGAGGAAGAGTATGACCGCGCTGGCTGCGTCGCCCGT
>CAYRZF010000066.1:0-12056 GCA_964428805.1 uncultured bacterium
GGCGTGGTTTTGGAAGCGGAAGGAAGAAGGCGAGGAGGAGCAGCCCCGCAAGGTAGTCATCGCCGAGGGGCTCTGGATCAAGTGCGGTTCCTGCAAGGAGATCGTGTACCGGGCCGAGGTGGAGCGGGCGGGGCGGGTCTGCCCCAAGTGCCGCTACCCCTTCCGCATCAGCGCGCGCGAGCGCTTGGCCTTGCTGACCGACGAAGGCTCCTTCGAAGAGCGCGACGCGGGGCTCTCGTCGCAGGATCCGCTCGGCTTCAAGGACAAAAAGCGTTACCGCGACCGTCTCAAGTCCGCCAAGGAGAAGACGGGCCTCGAGGAGGCCCTCATCTCCGGCCTTGCCCGCATCGGCGGTTTCCCCGTCGTCCTGTGCGTCTTCGAGTTCGACTTCATGGGGGGGAGCATGGCCTCGGTGGTGGGCGAGAAGATCGCGCGTGCGATCGAGCTGGCGATTGTCAAGCGCGTGCCGCTGATCATCCTCTCCGCCTCCGGCGGCGCCCGCATGCAGGAGGGGGTTCTGTCCCTGATGCAGCTGGCCAAAACCGCGGCAGCGCTCCAGCGCCTGGCGGAGGAGCGGATCCCCTACCTTTCGATTCTCACCGATCCCACCACGGGAGGCGTGACGGCGAGCTTCGCCATGCTCGGGGACATCAACCTGGCCGAGCCGCGGGCCCTCATCGGCTTCGCCGGGCCGCGGGTGATCGCCGAGACGATCCGCCAGGCGTTGCCGGAGGGCTTCCAGCGCTCCGAGTTCCTGCTCGAGCACGGCCAGCTGGATCTGGTGGTGGAGCGCCGGGAGCTCAAGGCAACCCTCCGCCGTCTCCTCGCCTTCTTCGCGGATTCCCCCTCAGTTCCTCTTCCATGACCTACCCGGAGGCCGTCGGCAAGCTCCTCTCGCTCAGGGGAGGGGAGCAGGCCGGTATGCGCCCCGGCCTCGAGCGAATCGAGGCATTGCTGGAAGCGCTGCGTCACCCCGAGAGACGGTTTTCGATCGTCCAGGTGGGAGGCACGAACGGCAAGGGATCCGTGTCCGTCATGGTGGCGTCCGTTCTCAAAGCCGCCGGCCTGAGCGTCGGTCTCTACACCTCGCCGCATCTCTGCTCGTTCCGCGAGCGTGTCCGCGTCAACGGCCAGGCGATTCCGCAAGAGGCGGTGGTCGAAGGGGTCGAGCGGCTCTGGCCCCTCATCCAGCAATTGGACCCCACGGTCTTCGAGGCGGTCACGGCCTTGGCACTCGCCTACTTCGCCCGGCAGGGGGTGAATCTGGCGGTGCTGGAGGTCGGGATGGGGGGGCGGCTCGATGCCACCACCGTGGGGACCCCCCGTGTCTCGGTCATCACGCCGATCGACTACGATCATCAAGCCTTCCTCGGCCGGAGCCTCGAGGAGATCGCGGCCGAAAAAATCGCCATCGTGCGGAGCGGTCGAGCGGTGGCGGCGGCCCAGGCTCCCGCGGTGATGGAACTCCTCTGCCAGCGCGCCGCGTCAGTGGGTGTTCCCCTCTGGCTCGAGAGGCGCGAGCTGACGGTGAAGCTCCTTTCGCGCGATCTCTCAGGCCAGCGGCTCCTGGTCTCGGGCCCAGGCTGGAGGGTGGATGACCTGTTTCTCCCGCTGCTGGGAAGCTTCCAGCCGCAGAATGCGCTGCTCGCCGTCGCCGCCGTGAAGGCGTTGGCTTCGACTGGGATCCGGGTCTCTGATGTCGCGATCCGCGAGGGCCTCGGGCGCGTCCGGTGGCCCGGACGTTTTCAGCTCGTCGGCCGCGAGCCGTGGGTGGTCCTGGACGGGGCCCACAACCCAGCGGGCGCCCAGGCCTTGGCAGTGTCGCTCCGGGAGGCCTTCGGCGATCAAGCGAAAACCGTGCTCCTGGGGATCTCGGCGGACAAGGACAAGGCGGGCATCCTCAAGGCCGTCTCCCCCATCGCCTCCCGCCTGATCCTGACCGCCTCGACTCACCCCCGGGCGACCCCGCCGGAGGAGCTTCGCGCCCTCCTTCCCCCGACCGAGGGCCGAGTGGAGGTGATCAAATGCGTCGATGAAGCCCTACGCGTTGCCCTATCCCCTCCTCAGACCCCAATTGTCTGTGTGACCGGGTCCCTCTTTACCGTTGCCGACGTTCTGACCGGCATGCGTGGTGGGGGTGATATTCCTTGCGAAATCGAAAGGGGGCGTGATAGCGTAGAATCCCTTTTTTCATAGGCACTCACGAGACACTCGATGACGCGAATCGCCTCCGGGCTCCTCCTGGGTTTTGCCTGCCTTGTCTTTCCCCCTTTCGCCTTTGCCCAAGCCCCGCTGACCCTCGGGGGGGACGTGGGGGGCGTCAACATCCTGGCGGACCACATCGAGCAGGTGGGGCCGGACCTGACGCTTGCCACCGGGAATGTGGAGATCACCCGGGGGGCGACCCGGCTCACCGCCGACCGTGTCGAGATCAACCGCGAGACCGGCGAGGCGGTGGCCCTGGGGAAGGGGATCTTCTACGACGGGGAGGACCGGTTGATGGGCGACCGGATCGACTACAATATCAAAACCGGCACCGGGGTCGTCTACGACGGCTCGGCGTTCTCAGCTCCCTACTACCGGCTCTCTGGTGAGCGGATGGAACGCGTGGCCGAAGGCGTTTACAACGTCCAGCGTGGGGTCTTCACCACCTGCGAGGGCGATCCTCCCCTCTGGTCCTTCAAGCTCGGACAGGCCACCGCCGATCTGAACGACCATATTGTCGGGCGCGACGTCTCCTTCTGGGTCCAAAAGGCTCCGCTGATCCCCTGGGTGCCATTCTTCGCCGCGCCGATCCGCCGGGAGCGGCAGACCGGCTTTCTCTTGCCCACTTTCGGGAACTCCAGCGAAAAAGGGTTTTTCGCCAGGATCCCCTTCTACTGGGCCATCAGCGACAGCCAGGACGCGACGTTTGCGCTGGACCCGTACTCGAAGCGCGGCCCGGGGGCGGATATTGAGTACCGCTATATCCTCTCGGAGACCAACCGGGGCGAGGCCCGAGGCTTCGGCATCCAGGAGACAGAGCGGGCCAACGACGCCCGGGGCCGCGTCGCCCTGAAGCACGACTGGCAAGTGACGCCCCGCTGGTCGTTCAAGGCGGACCTCAACTATGTCTCCGACGACCTCTTTCTGCGCCAGTACGCCGACCGGTTGAATGAGCGGAGCCTTCAGCGGGCGCAATCCACTGCTTCCGCCTCCTGGCGCGGAGAATCCTGGAACCTGGTGGCGAACGGGTTCTGGTATCAGGACCTGACCACCGAGCAGCACGTGGAGCTCCAGCGGCTGCCCGAGATCCGGCTCCAGGGACTGCGGCAGCCCGTTCCAGGGACTCCGGGGCTCCTCTACGAGCTGCAGTCGGGCTACACCAACTTCGTCCGCGACGTGGGGTCCGAGGGGCAGCGGGCATATCTTCATCCCCGGGTGTCGCTCCCGCTCTCCGCCGGCGGGTTCTTCACCCTTACCCCTTTTGTCGGGGGCAGCGGGACCTTCTACGACAAGACAGTGGTCGGCTCGACTGTGAGCGCGGGTGGCGTCCCCGTAGAGGTGACCGAAGACACCCCCCGAACTCGTGCCCTGGGGGAGGCGGGGGCTGACCTGGAGGCCCGGGCCGCGCGTGTCTTTGACGCGGGCGGGGCCCTGGGGATTTCCCGGCTCCAGCACCTGATCGAGCCGCGCGTGAATTATACGTTTATCGACGGCGTGAACAAGAGCAAGCTCCCCCAGTGGGAGCCCGGCGGAGGCGTGGTGAACCCGTTGGGCGTTCCCCTGGCTGAGCTGGGAATTGACCGCATTCCGAAGCTCAGCCGGTTCACCTACTCGCTCACCAACCGACTCAACGCAAAGCCCGAGGCCGGCGGCGGGCAGGAGGCGGTGCGCTGGGAGCTGATTCGTTTCGCCCTGGGCCAGACCTATGATTTCTTCCCACCCTTTGGAGGCAAGCCCTTCGGTAACGTCACGGGCGAGCTGACCGTCCAGCCCAACCAGTATTTTCGGTTCCGGGGAAACGCCGGCTATGATGTTTACGGGCAGGGCTTTCAGAGCGTCAACACTGACGTCTCGGCCATGATCCGGGACGTCACCGCCACGGCGGGCACCAGGTTCGACCATTCGGCGAAGATCGAATTCGTGACGGGACAGATCCAGGCCAAGCTCACCCGCAACCTGGATGCTCACAGCTCCATCAACTATGACGTCCAAAGCGGCACGCCGGTGGAGATGCGATTCGGTCTTGATGTCCTCTGTCAGTGCGCGTCCATCACGCTCGAGTACGTTCGCCGGGAGGGGAGCGGCCTGGCCCGCAACGAAGACGAATTTCATTTCTCGGTGAACCTGCTGGGCCTGGGCCGTGTCGGGACCAAGGCCGGCCTGGGCGCGATCCAATGATCCCGCAGATTGATCTCACCCGCCAGCACGCTGCGCTGCGAAAGGAGCTCCTCGAGGCCGTGGAGCGCGTGCTGATGTCGAGCCGCTTCATCCTGGGGCCGGAGGGGGAGGCGCTGGAGGCGGAGGTGGCGGCGCTCTGCGGGGTCCGCCACGGGGTGGGGGTGGCCTCGGGCACCGACGCCCTGCACCTGGCGCTCCGGGCCGTGGATGTGGGGCCCGGCGACGAGGTCATTACGCCGGCTTTCTCCTTCGTTGCCTCCGCCTCCGCGGTCCTCCACGCGGGGGCGCGGCCGGTTTTCGTGGATATTGATCTCCCGACGTTCTCGCTGGACCCGGCTCAGGTGGAACGGGCCATCACGGGGCGCACCAAGGCCATCCTTCCCGTTCACCTCTACGGCCATCCCGCCGACATGGACCCCCTCATGGCGATCGCGCGTCGCCACCGGCTGGCCGTGATCGAGGACGCGGCCCAGGCCATCGGCGCTTCCTACGCCGGTCGGGCGGTCGGGAGCTTCGGCGACCTCGCGTGCCTGTCCTTCTATCCGACGAAGAACCTCGGGGCGTGCGGCGACGCCGGCATGGTGGTGACGGACCGGGAGGATCTGGCGGAGCGGGTCAGGCGGCTCCGGAACCACGGCTCTCAGGCGAAGTACCAACATTCGGAGCTGGGCTATTCGAGCCGCCTGGACGAGCTCCAGGCCGCGTTGCTCCGGGTGAAGCTCCGCCACCTGCCTGCCTGGACGGCGGCGCGGCGCGGGCTGGCGGCCCGCTATTCCAGCCTGCTCGCCGACCTGCCGCTGATCCTGCCCCACGAACGGCCGCCGGCGATGCACGTGTACCACCACTACACGGTCCTGTCACCACGGCGCGACGATCTGGCCAAAGCTCTCGCGGACCTTGGGGTCGGCACCGCGCTGCACTATCCGCTGCCGATCCCGGGCCAGCCGGTGTTCAGAAGCGGGGGAGCGGTTCCTAGCGAGGCCGAGTGTCCACGAGCCTGGCAGGCCTCGCGTGAGGCCCTGTCGCTTCCGTGCTTTGCCGAACTGACGGCGGCCGAGGTCAAGACCGTGGCGCAGGCGGTCCGCCAGGCGGTGAGTCGGATCGGGTAGAATGGGAGCCATGAGCGAGCACGGCCAAAGACTCCGTCAAGCCCTCGAGCAACGCTCGGCGCGGGTCGGCGTCATCGGCCTCGGCTATGTCGGGCTTCCGCTTGCCGTCGCCTTTGGGAAGGCCGGCTTCTCCGTCCTGGGAGTGGACGTGGACCGGGACCGGGTGTCGCGGCTCAGCCTGGGGGAGAGCCCGGTTGAGGACGTCGGGAGCGACGAGCTGGCCACCCTCGTGGCGGCGTCCCGCCTGGCGGTCACCACCGAGACCTCCGCGCTGACAGCCACGGACGTGATCCTCATCTGCGTGCCGACGCCCCTGGGGAAGTCGAAGGAACCGGACATTTCCCATATCGTGGCCGCCGCCGACGCGGTGGCGGCCATCCTGCGGCCGGGTCAGCTGGTCGTTCTGGAATCCACCACGTACCCCGGCACGACGGAGGAGGTGCTCCTTCCGCGCTTCACGGCCCGCGGGCTCAAGGTCGGCGAGGAGTTCTTCCTCGCCTTCTCGCCCGAGCGCATCGACCCGGGCAACAAGCGCTTCGACCTGCGCGCCATCCCGAAGATTGTCGGGGGCATCACGCCCCGCTGCTCGGAGCTGACGGGGCTGCTCTACAGCCAGATCATCGATCGGGTGGTGCCCGTGTCGGGGCCCCAGACGGCCGAGATGGTGAAGCTTTTCGAGAACATCTTCCGGAGCGTCAACATCGCGCTGGCCAACGAGCTGGCGATCATGTGCCGGCGGCTCGGGCTTTCGGTGTGGGAAGTCATCGAGGCCGCCGCCACCAAGCCGTTCGGCTACATGCCGTTCTTCCCGGGCCCGGGAATCGGTGGCCACTGTATCCCGGTGGATCCGTACTACCTCTCGTGGAAGGCGCGGCTGGCGGGTTACGAGCCCAAGTTCATGGCCTTCGCCGACGAGATCAACCGCCAGATGCCCGCCTACGTGGTCCAGTTGGCGGCCGACGCGCTGAACGAAAAGGGCCGGTCGGTGCGCGGGGCGAAGATCCTGGCGCTCGGCGTCGCGTACAAGGCGGGGGTGGGCGATGTGCGTGAGTCCCCGGCGCTGGAGATTCTGGAGACACTTCTGGCCAAGGGCGCTCGGGTCTCGTACGTGGACCCGCACGTCCCCCGGCTCACCCTGGGCCAGCACCAACTCGTGGCGGTCCCCTGGCAGAGCGCGGATCTGGCGTCGCAGGATCTCGTCCTCATCCTGACCAACCATCCGGAGTTTGACATGCGGCGCGTGGGTGCGGAGGCGCCGCTGGTGGTGGACACCCGCAACGCCACGGGCTTTCTCGGCCCGCAGCCCAACATCATCCGCCTCTAGGGGACGGGGTGGGACTGGCGCGGGGGGTCTGGATCTCGCTCCGCCCCCGCCAGTGGGTGAAGAACCTTTTCGTCCTCGCCGGGGTGATCTTCTCCCAAAACCTCTTCACCCCGCTCCTCTGGCCGGCCCTCGCCGCCTTTGCCCTCTTTTGCGCCCTCTCGGGCGGGATCTACCTCCTGAACGACGTCGCCGATTACGACAGGGACCACCACCACCCCGCCAAGCGCGCGCGTCCCGTCGCCTCGGGGGCTCTTCAGCGCGGTACCGCCCTGGGAATCGGCGTGGGACTCCTTCTCGCGAGCCTCGCGGTCTCCTTTGTCCTGTCGGAGGCCTTCGGCTGGGTGGCGCTCGGGTATGTCGTTCTGCTCGTTGCCTACTCCGCGGGTCTCAAGCGCGTCGTGATCGTGGACGTGTTGACCGTCTCAGTCGGGTTTGTTCTCCGCGCCGTGGCGGGCACGGTCGTGATCGGAGTGGAGATCTCGGGGTGGCTCCTGATCTGCACGATCCTCCTGGCGCTCTTCCTCGCCCTGGGGAAGCGCCGGCACGAGCTGCTCACCCTGGAGGGGGTGGCCGCGAATCATCGGCCCATCCTCGCCGAATACAGCGCCGGCCTCCTGGATCAGATGATCGCGGTCGTGACGGCCTCCACGGTCACGGCCTACGCGCTCTATACGATGTCCACGGAAACGGTGGCCAAGTTCCACACGCGCCTCTTGCCGCTCACGTTGCCGTTCGTCCTGTACGGGATCTTCCGCTATCTCTACCTCCTCTACCGCCGCCAGCTCGGCGGCAACCCCTCGGAGCTGTTCCTCACCGACCGGGCGCTTCTGCTGAACACCCTTCTCTGGATGCTGACCATCATTCTCATCATCTATGTCCCGGGCCGCGTCATGTTAAAATAACTGTCTAACTTTAAAGGAGGATTTCGGAATCGTGCGGGCGCAGGTGGCGGTGCTCAGGACGCGGCCGGAGACGGTGCTGGAGGACTACGGCCGGCTGATGCGCCTGGCCAAGTATGACCAGGTGCTCGGCCGCGATCAGGACTGCGTGCTCAAGCTGAACCTCTCGTGG
The DNA here is from genome assembly GCA_964428805.1 of uncultured bacterium. Lineage (GTDB taxonomy): Bacteria > Methylomirabilota > Methylomirabilia > Rokubacteriales > CSP1-6 > CAYRZF01. Next base: position 7,888 of record CAYRZF010000066.1, read on the forward strand.
ACTCGCTACTTCCCTGCCTGCTCGACGCAGCCGTGGCAGCTGGAAGGCGTGCTGAACACGTTCTTCGAAGACGGCTATGACGCGCGGCGCCTCCTCCCCGTGGAGAACCGGACCGTCGTCACCGATCCCCGGAAGGGCGCGATCAACAACAAGTGGATGCCAGTCCTCGAGCGCTACGGGCTGCCCTTCATCCCGCTCACTGAGGTCGAGTGGGTCCGCTATGAGTTCAGATCGCCCCTCCTGAAGCTGAACCGGATCTTCCCCGAGGGAATCGAGATCCCCAAAATGTACGTCGGGAAAAACATCTGTCAGTTGCCGACCATAAAAACGCACGGGCACTGCGTCACGACGGGGGCCATCAAGAACTCGTTCGGCGGGCTGCTGAAGGAAGTCCGCCATTATGCCCACGAATACATCCATGAGGTGCTGGTGGACCTGATGTACATGCAGAAGGAGCTCCACCCCGCCGTCTTCGCGGTGATGGACGGCACGGTCATGGGAGACGGCGCGGGTCCGCGCACCATGATCCCGCGCGAGGGAAACCTCATCCTCGCCTCGGCGGACCAGGTCGCCATTGACGCCATCGCGGCAAAGCTCATGGGCTTCGATTCACTGGGGATTCCGTATCTGCGCATGTGCCATGAGAGAGGCCTGGGAGTGGCCGACCCGCGGGAGATCGAGATCGTGGGGGACGACGTCTCCGGTGTCAATATGGGGTTCCAGACCCGCCGGAGTCTTGTAATCTGGGGGGACCAGCTCATCCGAAAAGGGCCGCTCCGTCCGTTGAAGAAGGTGCTGCTCCATTCCCCGCTGATGGTTTGGGCGCCGTTTGCTTCCAACGTCTATCACGATTGGCTCTGGTACCCCACGATCGGCCGGGCGCGCATCCGGGCGTTCGGCGAAACCGCCTGGGGTCGCCTCTTCGACGGCTACTGAGTCGCCCGATGCCTGAGCCGGTCAGGGTCCGCTTCGCTCCGAGCCCCACGGGGCACCTCCACGTGGGCGGCGCCCGCACCGCGCTCTTCACCTGGCTCTTCGCCCGGCACAACCGCGGCGTCTTCATCCTCAGGATCGAGGACACGGACCGCTCTCGCTCCACGGAAGAATTCATCGCGTCCATCCTCGAGGCGCTGCGCTGGCTCGGGCTCGACTGGGACGAGGGGCCACCGACGCCTGGTTACCGGCAGACCGAGCGGCTGGAGATCTACAAGGCCCACGCTGAGCGCCTGCTGGTCGAGGGCAAGGCATTTCGCTGCGCCTGCCCGCCTGAGGAGCTGGAGGCCGCGCGCCAGGTTGCTCAAGCCCGGGGGCAGACATTTCGCTACTCGGGAAGGTGCCGGGATGCCAATGTTCCCGCGGATGTCCCCCACGCGCTGCGTCTCAGGATTCCGCTCACGGGCCACACGGTTGTGCAGGACCTGATCCACGGGACGGTGACCTTCGACCACAGCCAGCTCGACGACTGGATTCTCGTCCGCACCGACGGCACCCCGACGTACAACTTCTGCGTGGTCGTGGATGACGTGACGATGAAGATCACCCACGTCATCCGCGGGAACGATCACCTTTCGAACACGCCCAAGCAGATCCTCTGCTACCAGGCCCTCGGGTATCCGTTCCCGGCCTTCGCCCATATCCCGATGGTCCTCGGCGAAGACCGGAGCCGGCTCTCCAAGCGCCACGGCGACACCTCCGTCCTCGACTTCAAGGAAAAGGGATTCCTCCCGGAGGCCATGGTGAACTACCTGGCGCGCCTGGGCTGGTCCCACGGCGATCAGGAGATCTTCTCCCGCGAGGAGCTGATCCGGCACTTCGACCTGGCCACGGTAGGGCGGGCCGGCGCCGTCTTCGATCGAGCCAAGCTCGAGTGGCTCGGGAACCACTGGATGAAGCAGCTGCCCCCGGAGCGGGTGGCCAGCGATCTTGTGCCGTTTCTGGAGAAGGCGCGGCTCTCGGTGCCCTCCGACCGGCAGTGGCTCGGGCGGGTGGCCGAGAGCCTGAAGGAGCGGGCCAAGACCTTCGCGGAGATGGTCGAGATCGGCGCGTTCTACTTTAAGGATCCCGCGGGCTACGATCCCCAGGGAACCGCGAAATTCTTTACTGCCGACGCTGTCCCTCGACTTAAGCTTTTGATCAGGCGCCTGGAGACTCACGAGCCGTTCGAGCCTCCCGCGCTGGAGACCCTGTACCGCGGCCTGGCCGCCGAACTCGGGCTCAAGCTCGTGGACCTGGCCCAGCTCACGCGGATCGCGCTGACGGGCAAGACCGTGAGCCCGCCGATCTTTCAGGCAGCGGCTCTCCTGGGGAAGGAGCGGACTCTGGCCCGCCTTAGAACTTGCCAGGCAGTGATCGAGGGGAAAGGATGAGGGGCTGACGCCGTGGTGATCCTGGCGCTCTTCGGCGGGATGGCGCTTCTCCTCTATGGGATCCAGCTCGTCGGCGAGGGGTTCCAGCGGGCGGCGGGCGGCCGGCTCCGCTACCTTCTCAGCCACCTGACCCGGAACCGCTTCGCCGCGGTCCTCTCGGGCGCGGCGGTCACGGGGATCATCCAGTCCTCATCGGCGACCACAGTGATGCTGATCGGCTTCGTCTCGGCGGGCCTCATTCCCTTCTCCCAGACCATGGGGGTGATCCTGGGGGCGGACATCGGCACCACATTCACCGTCCAGCTCATCGCCTTCAAGATCACCGACTACGCGCTCCTCCTCGTGGGCGTGGGGTTCAGCGTCATCTTCCTCGGCAGGCGGCGGGCGGTGAAGGATCTGGGAACGGCGCTCCTGGGCTTTGGCCTGATCTTCCTGGGGCTCAAGGTGATGGTGGACGGCATGGGACCGCTCAAATCGAGCGCCCTCGCCCAGCAGATCCTCGTGACGCTGGCCGGCACCCCGCTGGCGGGGATTATCACGGCCGCGGTCTTCAGCGGTCTGGTTCACTCCTCCGCCGCCACTATCGGGCTCGCCATCACGCTGGCCGGCGAGGGGCTCCTCCCCCTGAGCGGCGCGGTTGCCATCGTGCTCGGCGCCAACATCGGTACCTGCGTGACCGCGCTGATGGCCTCGATCGGCGCGCGCACCGACGCCAAACGTGTCGCGGCGGCCCACATCGCCTTCAAGGTCCTCGGCGTCGCGCTGATCTTCCCGTTTATTGACCCCTTCACGCGTTGGATCGCAATCACGGCGAGCGACGTCGGCCGCCAGATCGCCAACGCCCACACCGTCTTCAACGTCGGCATCAGCGCGCTCTTCCTGCCGTTCCAGAGCCTCGCGGCGCGGCTGATCGTTGCCCTGGTCCCCGAGGAGGAGGAGGGCGACAACCCGTTCAAAACGCGCTACGTGGACGAGCGGTCCCTCGACCAGCCGGCGCTGGCCATCGGCCAGGCCACGCGCGAGGCCCTGCGCATGGCCGACGTGGTGCAGGGGATGTTCCGGGACGCCATGACGGTGTTCCGAACGGACAGCCAGGAGTTGCTCGAGGACGTGGAGCGGCGGGACGACCAGGTGGACTACCTGGAGCGGGAGATCAAACTGTTCCTCACGCGCCTCGGGGGCGAGACCATGTCAGCCGACCTCTCACGCCGGGAGGTCGCGCTCCTTACCTTCAACGGCAACCTGGAAAACATCGGCGACATCATCGACAAGAACCTGATGGATCTGGCCCGGAAAAAGACGTACCAGGGACGCCGCTTCTCCGAGGCGGGCGAGGCAGAAATCATCGAGTTCCACGCTCTCGTGGCCAAGAACCTTGAGCGGGCGATCGCGGCCTTCGCGGCCAACGACCGGACCCTGGCCCAGGAGGTGCTGGACCAGCGGCCGCTGGTTCGCCAGCGGGAGCGGGAGCTCCGCGAGTCCCACCTGGCCCGGTTGCGCGCGGGCTTGGCCGAATCCCTTGAGACCTCAGAGATCCACTTGGACGTCCTGACCAACCTAAAGCGCATCTCCTCCCACGTCACGGCGCTCGTCTTCCCCATTCTCGAAGAAGTCTAGCGCCGAGCCGATAACCGTCGCATCCCGGCGTTCTCGGTCGTCGCCCGTCCTCAACGTACAACCACGTACGCCTCGGGTGGGCTCCTCCCTGCGGCCTAGGGCTGCTCGGTTCTCGGCTCGGCGCGAGCTCTGACCAACTCGCGGTTGACAAGCCCGATGCCGGGTGGGGATAATGGCCCCGCACCC
>CAYRZF010000067.1:0-11395 GCA_964428805.1 uncultured bacterium
TTTTCCTCCCGGGAGGAGCGCCAGGCCGAGAACTTCCGCAAGATGCTGGTGGCCATGGCCCGGGACATCCGGGTGCTGATGATCAAGCTGGCCGACCGCCTCCACAACATGCGCACGCTTGATTACCTTTCCTCGGACAGGGGCCGGAAGGTGGCGCAGGAGACACTGGACATCTACGCCCCGCTGGCCAACCGGCTCGGCATGGCGAAGGTGAAGGCGGAGCTGGAGGACCTGGCCCTCCGCGACCTCCATCCAGAGGCCTACGCCGACCTCCAGCGGCTCGTGGCCAAACGGCGGCTGGAGCGCGAGGCGGAGATCAACCAGGTCATTGCGATCCTGGAGAAGAAGCTCGGCGAGGTGGAGATCGAGGCCCAGATCCGCGGCCGGCCGAAGCACTTCTACTCCATCTTCAAGAAAATGCACGAGCAGGGGCGGGAGTTCGACGAGATCTATGACCTGACGGCGGTCCGGGTTATCACGCAGTCGGTGCGAGACTGCTACGGGTCTCTGGGGGTGATCCACTCGCTCTGGAAGCCCGTGCCGGGGCGGTTCAAGGACTTCATCGCGATGCCCAAGGTGAATATGTACCAGTCGCTTCACACGACCGTCATCGGCCCCAAAGGCGACCCCGTGGAAATTCAGATCCGTACCTGGGAGATGCATCGGGTCGCGGAGGAGGGGATCGCGGCCCACTGGCTTTACAAGGAAAAGAAGCACGACAAAGACAAGTTCGACCAGGCCTTTGTCTGGCTGCGCCAGCTCATGGAGTGGCAGCAGGAGATGAAAGACCCGCGCGAGTTCATGGAGAGCGTGCGGGTGGACCTGTTCCCCGACGAGGTGTACGTGTTCACCCCAAAGGGCGACGTCAAGGCCCTCCCCGAGGGTTCCACCCCCATTGACTTCGCCTACGCGGTTCACACCGAGGTGGGCCACCACTGCGCGGGCGCCAAGGTGAACGGGAAGCTCGTTCCGCTGCGTTATACCTTGCGGCAGGGAGACATCGTCGAGATCATCACGTCGCCCACCCAGCGCCCGAGCCGGGATTGGCTCAAGATCATCACATCTTCCCGCGCCCGCTCCAAGGTCAACCAGTGGCTCAAGGTCGAGGAGCGCGCGCGCTCGCTCAGCCTGGGGCGCGAGCTCCTGGAGCGGGAGGCGCGGAAGTACCGGTTGTCGTCTTCCACCCTGCTGGCTTCGGAGGAGGCGACGAAGGTCCTAGCCGACCTCGGTTTTCCGTCAGCGGATGATCTCCTGGCCTCCATCGGCTACGGGAAGACCTCGGTTCATCAGCTGCTGGCAAAGCTGGCCCCGTCCCAGGTCGTCGAGGCCGAGCGAGGCGGCGAGGCCAAAGCGCCGAAACTTGCCCGTCCCGCCCAAGCCGAGGGGGGCGTCAAGATTCGCGGCGTCGAGGACCTTCTGGTACGCTTCGCCAAGTGCTGCGCGCCGGTCCACGGGGACCCCATCGTGGGCTTCATCACGCGCGGACGAGGTCTCACCGTCCACACCCGCGACTGCCACATCGTGGACCAGGGGCTCCTGGATAAGGAGCGGGTGGTCAACGTCGAGTGGGACGTCACGGAGCCGGCAACCCGCCCCGTCAAGATCGCCGTGTACATCGGACGCGATCGCCCGGGGCTTCTCGCTGAGATCTCCACCGCCATCTCCGCCGAGCGGGGGAACATCACCAAGGCCGAGATCACCGTGACGGAGGATCGAAAGGGCATCAATCACTTTGTCGTGGAAGTTGCCGACCTCCATCAACTCCAGCAAATCATGGAAGCCATCCGCAAGGTTAAGGACGTCATCAAGGTCGAACGTATCCGCGGCGTGTAGGTGGTGCTCAGGTGACCCGGGCCGAGTTCGAATCCGTTGTGGCGAGAGCCCTTCAAACGCTGCCCAGGCGCTTCAGGGCCAAGATGAACAACATCGCCGTCGTCGTGGAAGACTGGGCCGATCCCGAGACACTGAAGGAGATGGAGATCGAGCCTCCCGACACCCTCTACGGCCTTTACCGCGGCGTGGACCTGACTCACCGCGACTCTTCCTACGGCAACGTCCTTCCTGACACCATCACGATTTACCAGGGCCCCATCGAGGAGGACGCCAGCGACGAACACGAGATGGTGGAGCTGATCCGCGATGTCGTGATCCACGAGGTTGGCCACTACTTCGGTCTCGACGACGAGGCGATGGCGGAAATCGAGCAGCCGGAGGACGAGTAAATCAGCCGTTTCGGTGACCGCATCTCGCCAACTCCCAAACAGTGTCCCGGTCCCGCAAGTTTTTTTCTTGACAAGGGTTTCAACTTCCCATACGGTTTCAGCAGATGCTGAAACACTTGGAGCAAGTGAAACAATGCGAAAGTCTGAAGAGATCCGGAAACTGGCGATTCAGCGGATTCGGGAGTTCTTTCCCAAGGTGAGGGCCTGGGAAGAGATCTCCGACACCAAGGTGGGGGACCAACGTGCTGATCTGCTTCTCAAATTCCAGATGGGGGGGCAGGAGCATGTGCTGGTGCTCCAAGTCGGGGGTCTGGGACAGCCGAGGCAGATTCGCGAGGCGGTCACCCGGTTGAGCGAGATTCGGCGCAATCTCCCGGCCGCGTACCCCGTCGCCGTGGCTGAATACATCGGGCCTCAATCCGCGTCTCTTCTGCGCCGTAACGGCTTCGGCTACCTGGATCTTTCGGGCAACTGCTACCTCGCCTTCGAGAACGTCCTCATCGAGAAAGAGGGAAAGCCCAACGTCCGCCCCTCGACCCGGCCACTGAAATCCCTTTTCGCCCGTCGGGCCACTCGGGTCGTGAGGGTGCTGCTCGCCGAGGCACACCACATCTGGCGTCTTGAGGAGCTGGCCCGGGCCGCCGAGGTGAGCCTGGGCCACGCCCACAATGTCATCAAGCGGCTCGAAGAACTCGCCTGGGTGGTGCGGGGGGAGCACCAGCGGATCCATCTCGCCAAACCCGCGGACGTTCTTGAAGCCTGGTGCGAGAGCTACTCCTACCTTCAGAACGTCGTGGCGACCTACTTCTCTCCCGAGCGGATTACCCGCCGGCTAATGGCGGAGATCGCGCGTCTGGCCCTGGCAGAGGGGCGACGCTACGCCTTCACGCTTCACTCCGGGGCTGCGCTGGTCGCCCCCAACATCCGCTTTCCCGTCATTCACTGCTACCTCGAAGGCGCCCTGGATCCCTTCGCTCGCGCACTCGGGCTCCGGCCGGGGGAGGGGGAAGGGAACGTGCATCTCTTGACGCCGTACGATCAGGGAGTCTTCTTCGGCCGGCTGGAAAAGGGCGGTCTTTCGGTGGTGTGTCTGCCGCAACTCTACGCGGACCTCTACCGGTTCGAGCGGCGAGGGCGAGAGCAGGCAGAGTACCTCCGGCGGGAAGCCATGGGGTACTGAGCCCGAGAGGGGGTGAAACCGACCGATGGCAAAGAAAAAGGCCAAGAAGAAGGGGAAGAAGCGCTAACGCTTGACGTGCAGCGAGCCGATGAGCGCAAGAAAGGAGGTGACAACTGAATGGCGAAAAAGAAGGCGACCAAAAAAAAGAAGAGGTAAGTTCCGCAGCACCCATCGGTGGGGGGTGGCGGCCTCCCACCGGCACTCATCGACCCCTCAGCTCCACCCTCTCCCCTGGGGGGAGAGGGTGGAGCTGAGGGGCTTCCTTTTTAGGCGATCTTTGTCACCTTCCCGGCTTTCAGACAGCGTGTGCAGACCCGGATCCGCTTTGGCGTCCCGCCCACCATGGCTCGCCTGGACACCAGGTTGGGCAACCAGCGCCGCCTGGTGAGGTTGTGCGCATGGCTGATGCGGTTACCGAAGGCCGGGCCCTTCCCGCAAATATCACAGCGGTGTGCCATGGGGCTCCTTCAAGAGGAAGTGGGCTTGCTGCGAACAAGCGCATTATATAGCATAGGTCGGTGAACGAGGCAACTGCTTGGCCCCCACCTACCGCCCGCCGCTTGCCCTGACTCGGGGTCTCGAGACCCCCCTTCAGTACCTCAAGGGGGTCGGGCCCCAGCGGGCCAAACTCCTCTCCCGCCTTGGCCTTGAGACCATCGAGGACGCGCTCTTCTTCGTTCCCACCCGCCACGAAGACCGGAGCCGCCTGACCCCGTTCAGCGCCCTGTCGGAGGGGAAGGCGCAATCCTGCTCGGGGACGATTGTCGGGGTCAGCCCGCCTCCGCGGGGTAAACCGCGCTCGCCCTTTTCCGTGCTGTTCCGGGACGGCACCGGTTCCCTCACGGCTGTCTGGTTCAACCAGCCCTACCTCGGAGAGAAATTCAACAAAGCCCGTGAGCGCAAGCGGAGAGTGTTCCTTCACGGCCGCGTCGCCCGCTTCAGGAACGGTCCCCTTCAGATGCAGCACCCGGACTATGAGATCGTGGAGGACGGCGAGGACGAGACCCTCCACACCGGCCGGCTCGTCCCCATCTACCGGCTCACCGAGGGGCTCCCCCCGCGCTGGCTCCGCTCGCTGCTGTGGCGGGTCGTGGAGGAGTACGCCGGAAAGGTGCCGGAGAGCCTGCCGGAAGCGGTCCGGCGACACCGGCAGCTCGTCGCGCTGCCCGAGGCCGTCAGGGCGATTCACTTCCCGCAGACCGATGAGGAGCTCGCCGCGGCCCGGCGCCGCCTCGTCTTCGAGGATTTCCTCCTCCTCCAGCTCGGCCTCGCCATCCGTCGTCAGCGGGAAGGTCGAGCCCGCGGCATCATCATGGACCCGCCCCGTGAGCTCGTCGGGCGGCTCCGCCGGTCGCTGCCGTTCACGCTGACCCGCGCCCAGGAGCGCGTCTGGGAGGAGATCCGGCGCGACCTGGCGGCGGCGTACCCGATGAACCGGCTGCTCCAGGGCGACGTGGGATCGGGGAAGACCATCGTGGCGGCGATGGCGATCCTGACCGCGGTGGAGGCCGGCTACCAGACCGCGCTGATGGCGCCGACGGAAATCCTGGCCGAGCAGCACCTCTTAACCCTCCGGCAGTGGCTCCCGCCGCTCGGCGTGCCCGTCGAGTTCCTCACCTCGGCGATCAAGGGGCGGGAGCGGCAAGCGCGTCTGGACGCCGCGGCCGCGGGGGAGCTGCCTTGCCTCGTGGGGACCCACGCGCTGATCCAGGAGGGAGTAGAGTTCCGTCGGCTCGGCCTCGCCGTGGTGGACGAGCAGCACCGGTTCGGAGTGGTCCAGCGGCAGGTGCTCCGGCGGAAGGGAGACAATCCCCACGTGCTGGTGATGACCGCGACCCCCATCCCCCGCACCCTGGCGCTGACCCTCTACGGCGACCTGGACGTGTCGGTGATCGACGAGATGCCGCCGGGGCGCCAGCCGATCGCGACTGTCGTGCGCTCCGAGAGCAAGCGGGCGCAGATCTATGCGTTCCTCCGGAAACAGATCGAGGACGGCCGCCAGGTGTACGTAGTCTGCCCGCTGGTGGAGGAGTCGGAGGCCACCGATCTCAAGGCCGCCACGGAGATGGCAGAGCGCCTGCAGCGGGAGGTTTTCACCGACTTGAGAGTGGGCCTTCTCCACGGCCGGATGAGCCTGGACAAAAAGGAGTCGGTGATGAGCGCGTTCAAGGCGGGGGAGACCCAGATCCTCGTTTCCACCACCGTGATCGAGGTGGGGATCGATGTCCCGAACGCCTCCGTCATGCTGGTGGAACACGCCGAACGCTTCGGCCTGTCTCAACTCCACCAGCTGCGCGGGCGCGTGGGGCGGGGTCCGTGGAAGTCCTATTGCATCCTGCTGGCATCAGGAATGCCCTCAGCCGAGGCGCGCCGAAGGCTGGCCGCCCTGACGGACACGCAGGATGGCTTCAGGATCGCCGAGGTGGATCTGGAGTTGCGGGGTCCCGGTGAGTTCTTCGGCACCCGCCAGTCGGGCCTGCCCGAGTTCCGGGTGGCTGACCTCCTACGCGACGCCCGAGTTCTCGAGGAAGCCCGCCAAGAAGCCTTCGCCCTCGTCGCGGCAGATCCCGACCTCACCCAGCCCGAACACCGGAGCTTGCGCGAGGCGCTGCTGGCCCGATGGCGCGGCAAGCTCGATCTGGCCTCCGTCGGATGACCCAGGCGCGCGCCCTCGTCGAGTCCCTGGCCGCCGTCGCCTCTCGCTTCTCTGCCGAGGATCGCCAGGCGAAGCTCCGCCTGTTCGAGCAACTGGCAGATTGTCAGATCCAGGAGCCGGCGGCGCTCCGGAGCTTCCACGAGACCCTTTGTTTCCTCCAAGCATACCCAGACGATCCGGCGGTGCTGGTCCCGGTCGACCGGGCGCTGGCGGGATTTTCGGCTCGCGTCGAGCAACTGGGACCCCGAGCGCGACAGCGGCTGCACGACTCCGGAATCGTCGGCACGACGCTGGACTACCCGTTCGGGTTCCCGATGACGCGCTGGCTCGTGTCGCGTTTTCCGAAGGACGTGGAGATCGCATGGAAGAAGTTCAGGGGAGCGGAGCGGCTTGAGGAGGCGCTCTCGCTCCTCGTCACCCACGCCGAGGACGACGCGCTCAGCGACGGCGGGTTGGGGTGGCGACGCTGGCTCCGCGTGGCCAAGGCGGGACGCCGGCTGACGGACCCCCAGCTGCTGATTGAGCTGCTGGAGAGGAGCGGCCTGCCGGAGGAGACGTGTGACTGGCTCTTTGAGAGCCTGGAGCTGCCGATCCTCTGGCGGCTCCGCAACCCGGCAGGGTCGCGCACGCAGGCGAAGCTCTCATGGGCGCGCCCCTTCTTTCACCGGGAAATATTGGGGCGGGCCGGCTTCTCCTTCGTCGGAGAGGTGGCGCGGCCGCTGACGTCGATCCGACGGGCGGCGCGGCCACTGGCGGAATCGTTGATCGAGTCGGCCCGCGCCGCCATGGCGACTCGTCTCCGTGAGCTCCACGCCTTCTCGCATGCCAACCCCGACGACGTTTTGGTGGCAGACGCTGGTCGAGGACTGCGCGTAGCCCTCATCGGGATCCTGCCGAAGTTCCGTCTTCCGCTGGAGGCGTATTACGCGTTTTACGTCCTGAAGAATGGGGTGCCGGTCAGCTACGGCGCCGGCTGGGCGCTGTTCGGGACGCTCGAGTTTGCCCTGAATATCTTCGAGTCGTTCCGGCAGGGAGAGTCGGCCTTCATCGTCAGCCAGATCCTCCGCGCCTACTGCCAGTTGCTGGGCATGCGCGACGTGGTCGTGGATCCCTACCAGATCGGCCGCGATAACCCCGAAGCCCTCCGGTCCGGGGCGTTCTACTTCTACCATCGGCTCGGGTTCCGCCCTCGGGATCGAGCCGTGCTCCGCCTGTTGGAGAGGGAGCAGGGGAAGATCGCCCGGGATTCCTCGTACCGCTCACCGCTTCCTGTCCTCAAGCGGTTGGCTGAGGCGGAGGTGTATCTGACTCTCCCCGGCGGAAGCCGCGAGCCTGAGAGGCGTCTCAGGGCAAGCCAGGTGGCCACCCTCGTGACACGCCACATTGCGCGAGAGTTCGCCGGTGACCGCCGCGCCGCGGTCAGACAGGCAGTGGGCCGGGTCTCAGGGGCCCTGGGAGTCTCCCAATGGCGAACGTGGCCTCCCGACGAGCGACGAGCATTCGAGCGGCTGGCGGTCGTGGCGGCCCTGATTCCGAATCTGGACCGTTGGCCGGCCACAGACCGTCGTGCCCTGGTGAGGATTCTGAGGGCGAAGGGCGGCCGGAGCGAGTTGCCCTACCTCAGGCTGTTACAGGACCACCGTCGGCTCAGGCGGAGCCTGGCGGCTCTCGTTGCCGCCTCATCGGCAGACGTGGGCAATGGGTGACCCGATGCGGGTCATTGCGGGGGAGTGGAAGGGACAGAGACTTTCAGCGCCCGCGGGCCGGACGATCCGTCCGACGGCCGACCAGGTGCGCACCGCGCTCATGGACACGCTCATGCCGTGGCTCGCGGGGGCCCGCTTCCTGGATCTCTTTGCGGGCGCAGGCGGGGTCGGGATCGAGGCGCTGTCCCGGGGCGCCCGGGAGGCGGTCTTCGTCGAGATCGACCCGATCGCGCTGGCCCCGCTCAGGGAGAATCTCCGGCACCTCGGGGCTCACAGCCGGGGCCGTGTGGTGCGCCGCGAGGTCTCCGAGGCCCTCGAGGCCTTCGAGCGCGAGGGCGAGCGTTTCAGGCTGATCTTCCTCGACCCTCCCTACGGGAGTGCGCTGGCCACCGAGACCCTGAAGCGCTTGGCCGACGGTGCGCTCCTGGAGAAGGACGGCGTCGTGATCGCGCAGCATCTGACGAAGGAGCCGCTGCCGGAGCGGTTCGGCTTGCTGGTCCGGTGGAAGAGCCGCCGGTTCGGGGAAACAACCTTGACTTTCTTTCGTCGCGAGGAGTAAGATCAGCAGGATTTTTCGCGGGGTTTCGATCACCTGAGCGGGGGCATCTGTGGGCAAGCGAGCAGTCTATCCCGGAATGTTCGACCCCATCCACAACGGCCACGTGGACCTGATCCAGCGGAGCCTCCGCATCTTTGACGAGTTGATCGTGGCCGTGGTGGCGAACCCGACCAAGGAGGCACTCTTCCCGGTCAAGGTGCGCCTGGAGATGATCGACGAGGCGACGGCGGGGCTCTCCAACCTCCGCATCACCTCATTCGATGGACTCTTGATTGACCTGGTGGCCCGCGAGCGCGCAGACGTCATCGTCCGCGGGATTCGGGCCGTGTCCGACTTCGAGTACGAGTTTCAGATGGCCTTGATGAACCGCAAGCTCCGCGACAGTGTCGAGACCGTCTTCATGATCCCCCACGAAAAATACACCTACATCTCCTCTCGCCTCATCAAGGAGGTTGCCACCCTCGGCGCGGCGGTGGCTGGGCTGGTCCCTCCGCTGGTGGAGAAGCGGTTGGCCGAGCGGTTTTCCAAACCGTAATCCGTCCGATGCTGGCCGACCGGATCAAGGCGCTTGCTCCGTCTCCCACTCTTGCCGTCCAGGTCCGGGCCCAGTCCATGCGTGCCCAGGGGATCGACGTCATTTCCTTCGGGGCAGGGGAGCCCGATTTCGACACGCCGGAGCGGATCAAGGAAGCGGCGATCCGCGCGTTGCGGCGCGGCCAGACCAAGTACACCGACGCGGTGGGGATCCTCGAGCTCCGCGAGGCGGTCTGCCTGAAGCTCAAGCGCGATAACGGGCTGGACTATGAGCCGGCGGACGTCCTGATCTCCTGCGGGGCCAAGCACACGCTCTACAACCTGGCGGTGGCGCTGCTGAACCCGGGGGACGAGGTGCTGATCCCCGCGCCCTACTGGGTCTCGTATCCGGAGCAGGTGAAGCTCGTCGGCGCTGTGCCCGTCTGCGTCCCCATGGCGGAGGCGGGAGGATTCCAGGTGGATCCCGCCCGACTCCGCGCCGCGGTCACGCCGCGCACCCGGGCCGTCGTCCTCAACAGCCCCAACAACCCGACGGGCGCGGTGTTCTCCCCTTCGGCCCTCGGCGCCGTGGGCGAGCTGGCGGTCAAGCACGACCTCCTGGTGATCTCCGACGAGTGCTACGAAGCCCTGACCTACGAGGGAAGGCACGTGTCGATCGCGTCCCTCGGGCCCGAGATCAAGGCGCGGACCCTCGTCGTGAACACCTGTTCCAAGGCCTACGCAATGACCGGTTGGCGAATCGGTTACGCCGCCGGGCCGCGCACCCTCATCAAGGCCATGGGCGACGTGCAGAGCCAGGTCACCTCCAACCCCGCCTCCATGGCCCAGTGGGCGGCGGTCGAAGCGCTGGGCGGCCCCCAGGACGAAGTGGCGAAGATGGCGGGCGAGTTCGATCAGCGACGGCGGGTGATGATCGGAGGCCTGAACGCGATCCCCGGGGTGCGCTGCGTGGTGCCCGGCGGCGCCTTCTACGCCTTCCCCAACGTGGCCGGCCTCTTCGGCAAACGCTGGCAGGGCAGACCGCTTCAGGGCTCAGCGGACGTGACGGCGTTCCTCCTGGAGGCCGCGCGCGTCGCGGTCGTTCCCGGCCTGGAGTTCGGCTCCGACGCCCACATCCGGCTCTCATATGCGACCGGGCTCGACGTGATTCGGGAGGGGCTGGCCCGCATGGACGCGGCCATCCGCTTACTCGGCGCATGAGCGTTGACCCCTCCTGGAACCAGGCCGGTGAGCGGGCGGCGGCGGCCCGCCTTATCCTGATCATCGGCGAGACGGACACCGGCAAGAGCTCCTTCACGACATTTCTGGCGAATAGTCTGGTCGAGCGCAAGCTCAAGGTCGGCGTCGTGGACGCCGACCTCGGGCAATCCGACATCGGCCCTCCGACCACCGTGGGACTGGGCCTGGTCACTCAGCCGATCGATCGTCTCGGGGAAGCCGAGGTCGTGAGCTTGTATTTCGTGGGCTCCACCTCGCCGCAAGGCCACGTGCTGCCGACCGTGATCGGCACCAAGAAAATGGTGGAAAAGGCGCTGTCCCTCGGCGTGGACCGAGTGCTGGTAGACACCAGTGGGCTCATCCAGGGGGAGCTGGGGCGAAATCTCAAACAGCACAAGATCGACCTGATCGACCCGGATCTCTTGCTCTGCCTTCAGCGCGGGGGCGAGTCGGAGCACATCCTGCGGCCGTACGTCCAGGGGCGCCGTCCCGAGATTCTGCGGTTGGCTCCGGGGCCGGCTGGGCACAAGCGCTCGCAGGAGGAGCGGCGCCAGCATCGCGAGCGGACCCTCCAGGCCTACTTCCATGGGGCACGCATTCTCCACCTCGACCTTTCGAGGGTGGTTGTCAGGCAGCCCGCGCTCTATGTGGGACAGCCGCTCCCGGCGCGCCAGCTCGACGAGCTCTCCGGCATCACGGACGACATGATCCTCTGGGCGGAGCGGCGCGGGGGCGAGCTCGCGCTGGTGACGCCCGACCCCCTGCGCGAGGCTCAGCTCCGCCAGGCGCAAAAGCGCTTCGACGACGGTTCGGTGGTGAACTATTGCCTGGACGACTTTCAAGGAGCTCTCGCCGGCCTCGACGACGCCGAGCGCGAGACCCTGGGGCTGGGCATCGTGCGCTCCATCGACTTCGCCAAGCAGGTTCTCGTGGTGGAGACCACGGTCCCTGAGTCGGCGATCGCGGCCGTGAGGATCGGGCGCCAGAAGTTCCGCCTCGCCTAGTGCCGCGCCGATAACCGTCGCATCCCGGCGGATGCTGGGCGGCACGGCCAAGATGCTGCTGGGCGACTTCTTCGTGTGGATGAGCGAGCAGATCCAGGGCAGCCCATGACGGCCGCCGCATAGGCTGGTCATGGCCCGGCGCCCCGGAAGGCCTCCACCCCCACGCGTCCGTGGCCGAGAACGGGCTTTATGTCGACTACGCGCACTCCCCGCGCCCGTGATCAGCGCCACGCGTCCGGCCAACCGCACGGCTGTCCCCCACCGTCAGGCTCACGCGGCCTTCCGCCCAAGCGCGATCAGCCGGTCGGCCCTCGGT
>CAYRZF010000068.1:0-11299 GCA_964428805.1 uncultured bacterium
TGAGCGATCACGATCCGCTGAATCTGGTTGGTCCCTTCGTAGATCTGCATGATCTTCGCGTCGCGCATGAAGCGCTCAACCGGGTACTCGCGCGTGTAGCCGTAGCCGCCATAGATCTGAACGGCGTCGGTGGCCACGCGCATCGCCGTATCCGCCGCGAAGCACTTGGCCATGGAGGACTCCCACGTGGTCACCTCCACCCCGCGGTCCTGAAGGCCCGCCACGTGGTGGATCATCAGACGCGAGGCGTGCACAGCCATCGCCATGTCCGCGAGCATGAATTGGATTCCCTGGAACGCCCCGATCGGCTGGCCGAACTGTTTCCGCTGGCGGGCGTACTCCGTGGCCGCGTCGAGCGCCGCCTGGGCGATTCCGAGTGCCATCGCCCCCGTGGGAGGGCGCGTGAAGTCCAAGGTCCTCATGGCGATCTTGAACCCCTCCCCTTCCCCGCCAAGGCGGTTTCCCACCGGGACAGCGCAGTCGGTGAAGTGAAGCGCGACGGTGGGCGATCCCCGGATCCCCATCTTCTTCTCTTTTTTCCCCACCGCGAAGCCGGGCATCCCGGGCTCGATCAGAAAGGCGGTGATCCCTTTTACCCCCTTGGACTTGTCCACGGTGGCAAACACCACGAGGACACCGGCGTGATCGCCGTTGCTGCACCATTGCTTGGAGCCGTTCAGGATGTATCGGTCCCCCTTCCTGACCGCCGTGGTGGAGAGCGAGGCGGCGTCGGACCCGGAGCCGGGCTCCGAGAGCGAGAAGGCGGCGAGGATTTCGCCGCTGGCCAGCCGCGGCAGGTAGCGCTTCTTCTGCTCCTCGGTTCCCCACCAGAGGATCGGCAGACCGCCGAGGGGCTGGACTACGTACTGGGTGGCCGTGGCCGCGCAGGCCCAAGCGATCTCCTCCGTCACCAGCGAGAGCGCCAGCCATCCCATATCGGTCCCGCCGTACGCCTCGGGCAGCCAGATCCCGTGAAGTCCCTGCTGGGCGAGGAGCCGGATCGACTCTTCGGGAAAGGCCTCGGTCTCGTCCACCCGGGCGGCGAGCGGCGCGATTTTCTCGCGCGCGATCTCCCGCGCCAGGTCGCGAACCGCCCGCTGCTCATCGGTCAGGTAGTAGAGCTGCTGCACGATCGCCTCAGCGGAGATCCCGCTCACTGCTTGCTGTAGTCATAAAACCCGCGCCCGCTCTTCCGCCCGAGGCGACCGGCCAACACCATGCGCTTCAGCAGCGGGGGCGGGGCGTAGCGCGCCTCGCGGAACTCCTCGAACATCACCTCGGCCACGTACATGGCCGTGTCCAACCCGACCAGGTCCAGGAGCGCGAAGGGACCCATCGGGTGGCCGCAGCCGAGCTTCATGGCCTGATCCACGTCCTCGAGCGCCGCCAGGCCCGACTCGTACACCCGAATTGCCTCCAGGAGGTAGGGAATCAGCAGCCGGTTCACGATGAAGCCGGTCGAGTCCTTGACGTCCACCGGCACCTTGCCGATCGCCTGGGCCCACTCCCAGGCCAGCTTGAAGGACCCCTCGTCGGTCAGGATGGTCCGTACCACCTCGACCAACTTCATCAAAGGGACGGGATTTAAAAAGTGCAGCCCCAGCACCTGTCCGGGCCGCTTCGTGGCCGCGGCCATCGCGGTGATGTTGCACGAGGAAGTGTTGGAGGCCAGCACGGCGTGAGGCGGGCAGATCCGGTCCAGCTTGGCGAAAGTCTCGTTCTTGAGCGATTGGTTCTCGGAGATCGCTTCGACGACGATGTCGCACGCCTTGAGATCCTCGAGCCGCGTTCCGCCCGTGATCCGACCCAGGATCGCGTCTTTCTCCTGAGCGTCCAATTTGGCCTTGGCGACAAGCCCGTCGAGAGTCTTCCGGATGCCCGAGAGCCCCTTGTCCAGCAGCCCCTCGTTCGCTTCGACGACCACGGTCGAGAACCCCGCCTGGGCAGACACCTGGACGATCCCCGTCCCCATGAGTCCGCAGCCAACGACGCCAACGGTTTTTATCGCCATCGAGCCCTCCTGTGCATGTTCGAGTAGATGACAGGTGAGGCGAAGCGGAGACGAAGCCTCGGGGGTGCTGGGACGACTAGCGGGCCATCAACGAGCTGAACCTAAACCACGCGGGTCGTCTGAGCGTGGCGGGCCAAATGAAGTTAGTTGGCCCGCCACTAGCGGCGGCCGCGGCCCGGCAGACCCACCGGCGCGTGGTAGGTCCCGTCCGGACAGGGATTCTTGATGATGACGTGGACCGTGGAGTTGCCGAAGCGGGCACTCCCGTCAGGAAGCATCCCCCACTCGCCCGCCGCTCGCGTCTCAGGCCCCGCGCGCAACGATTCCCGGAACGCCGCCCCGGGCTTCTCCATCGGGAGCGCGAGCATGTTCAGGATCAGCGGGGCATTGAGCGCGGGGCGCAACTCCTCGGCGCCGAGCGACCCCACCGAGCCGAGCACGATCCCCGCGAGGGCTAACCCACCAACGAGAGCCTGCACTCGTTTCATGGCTGATTCTCGCCTAATCATACACGATGAGTGAATGAATGGGGTACTGCTTGATCTTGTCCCGACCCTTGAGGAACCCCAGCTCGATCAGGAACGCAACGCCCACCACGTGACCGCCCAACTGCTCGATCAGCCGAAGCGTGGCCGCCGTGGTCCCGCCCGTGGCGAGGAGGTCGTCCACGGCGAGCACCCGCTGGCCAGCTTTGATCGCGTCCTCGTGGATCGCCAGGGCGTCCCGCCCGTACTCCAGCTCGTACTCGACTTCGATGGTCTTCCCGGGAAGCTTGCCGAGCTTGCGCACCGGCACGAAGCCCGCCCCCAGCTCCGCGGCTACAGCGCCGCCGAAGATAAAGCCGCGCGACTCGATGCCCACGACCAGCTCCACCCGCTCCTGGATGTAGCGGAGCGCGATCTGGGTCACGACGAACTTGAAGGCCTCGGGCTCCTTCAGGAGGGTAGTGATGTCCTTGAAGAGGACGCCCTCCGTCGGGAAATCCTTGATGTCCCGGATTTTCGCCTTCAGGTCGCCGAGTTGCATGCGGTACGGGATTCCTCCGCCAACGCCCGATCTTACCGCCGCCGCCGCTGCACCGCAACCTTAAAAACCGCCCTGCGGCACCTCGGCGAATCACGGAAGGAGCGACAGCGCGGCAGGGAGCTCACCCAAGCGGCGGATGGTCGCGTCAGGCTTTCGGGAGAGAGGGGCCGGCGACCCGGAGGTGACCTGGATCACGCGCATTCCGGCGTCCTGGGCCCCCTGGACGTCCAGCACCAGGTCGTCCCCCACGTGGACGGCTTCCTCAGGAGCCACCCCCACCTGGCGGAGGGTGAGGTGGAAGATCTCGGGGGCGGGTTTTCTGACGCCGCACTCGTCCGAGAAGGTCAGGAGTTTGAAGGGGGCGAGGAGGCCGTAGCCGTCCAAGATCTTGCGCAGGACGAAGCCAGGCGTGCGCATGATGTTGGAGACAACGCAGAGAACAATCCCCTGGGCGGCGAGTGCCGTCAGCGCGGCCTTTGCGCTCAGGTCGGGAGTCGGCGGCACGAGCAGAGCCGGGTTTGCATAGGCGTGAACCAGCATGGACATCGCCCCCGGGCCGAGGCGTTTGGGAAGCTCGGGATCCACGGCCTCCAGGAGGGCGACGACGTGCTGTTGAACCGGGACATCCTTGTTACTCAGCCAGACCTCGCCGAGCCGGCGCCCCGACTCCTGGTAAGCGCGATCGAGGGCCCGTCGGGAGACCTCAACCCCCACGCCGCGCAGGATGCTCTCAAAATCCGCCAGGCGCTTTTGCTTGTAGCGGTCATCGCCAGACGGGGGGTCGAAGATGAGCGTCCCCCAGAAATCCACTGTGACGGCCCGAATCATGCCCGGAAGTGGGGCTTGCGCTTTTCGAGGAACGCCGTCATCGCCTCACGCGGCTCCTCGGTGGCGAAGCAGGTGGCGAAGGCGTTGATCCCGTACTCGATGGCGCTCCGGAGGTCCATCTGCCGCCAGCGGTTGATCAGCTCCTTTTGCAGGCGCACCGCGGTCGGCGCGCAGGCGAGGATCCGATCGGCCAGCTCGCTCGTCACCGCCTCCAGCTGGTCCGGCGGCGCCACGCGGTTCAGCAATCCCCACTGAAGGGCCTGCGACGCGCTGATCATCTCCCCCGTCAGCAGACACTCCGCGGCGCGGCCGGGACCGATGAGACCGGGCAGGAGGGCAGCCTCGATCACCGATGGTACGCCGACCTTGATCTCGGGCAGCCCCAGTCGCGCCTCGGTGGAGGCGGTCCTGAGGTCGCAGGCCATGGAAAGCTCGAAACCGGCGCCGAGACAGTAGCCGTTGACCATGGCGATCACCGGGAAGGGCGCCTCGTGAACCGCACGGATCGCCTCGTGGAGCAGCATGACTAACGCCTTGGCGGAGATCACGGTCAGGTTCTTCATTGCCCGGACGTCCATCCCGGCGGAGAAGGCCCGACCGTTTCCCGTGAGCACGACCAGCCGGGTGCCGGCGTCCTGCGCGAGCCCTTCGAATGTGTTCCGGACCGACTGGATCAACTCGGGGATCATCAGGTTCAGGGGCGGCCGGTCGAGCCACACCCACGCCGCACCGTCCCGCTTCTCCACCCGCAGCAGCGCGTCCGCCATTTAGTATCTGCGCATCGTGGGATCCACCGTGCGCGCCCACAGATCGAGGCCGCCGGTGAGATTCTTCACGTTCGCAAAGCCGAGCTGGCGGAGGTACTCGCTCACGGCCGCGCTGCGGATCCCCTGGTGGCAGAGGACGACGATTTCGTCCCCCAGGTTCAGTTCCTCTGTGCGGTGTTCGATCTCCTCGATGGGGATGTGGGTCGCCCCGGCGAGGCGACAGAGCCTCGTCTCCCAGTCCTGGCGCACGTCGAGCAGGATCAGCGGCTCGCCGCGATCCAGCCTGGCCTTCAATTCCTGGGGCGTGATCCCTTCCATGTGAGCCTCTTTAGCGGGACACGGCGCGCGACACGAGGAACTCGGCGAGCCACCCGTTGACGGTCTCCCGATGCTCGATTTGAGGAAAGTGTCCGCACCCCTCGAGCCAGCGCACGGTGGCGTTCCGCAAGTGGGCGGCGACCATTTTGGGATGAGCGGGGGGAACGACCCGATCTTGCCTGCCGTGGATCAGGAGCACCGGCAGCGCCAGAGACCCGAGGCCGCGCAGATAGCGCTCGGCGGCGGCCGCGAAATCGGCCCTTACGCTGCGGAGCGTCGAGAGAAACGCTGCGCGCCCCTCCGGACTCGCGCGGACGGGATAGCCGGCCCGCACCAGGAAGTCCATCTCGTCGGGTTCGGGGCGGGCGAAGCACCGCGCGAGCGCGAACCTCAGGAGCCCCGGCCACATCAGTGCGCCCGCGATCTCGCCGAGCCCGCGCGCGGCGAGAAGCTGGTAGACCCAGGAGATCCGATAGCCGAAACCCGGCACCACCGCTCCGACCAGGGCCAGGCGCTCTACCCTCGGCGGATACGCGAGCGCGTACGCCGCGGCCACCGCACCGCCCATCGAGTGACCCACTAACGTCAGCCGGTCAAGTCCGAGCGCCCTCCGAAACGCCTCGATCGCACGGGCGAAGAAATCGAGCGGATACGGCCCGGGCGGCTTCGAGGAAAGGCCGAACCCGGGCAGGTCTAGAGCGATGGCCATCGCGTGACGGCCCAGGACGGGGACGTTGTGGCGCCAGACGGCACCAAACCCCCCGAGGCCGTGGAGCAGGAGGACGGGGGCGCCGCTTCCCTCCCTCACAAAGTGGAGCGTGAGGCCGTCGAGCTCCCCGCCGCGCAAACAAAGCTCGGGCATGAGTGGAGTATACGGGGACGGTCAGGACTCGACAAGCGGATCACCATCGAGCAGCCGGGAGAGGGAGTCGCGGAACGGAAAGAGGCTGAAGATGCCCCCGGTGTGGATGAAGCAGACGCGGGGGCCAAACTGCTTCGGGTCCCGCGCCAGGTGGTCGAGAAAGCCCAGAAAGGCCTTCCCGGTGTACACCGGATCCAAGACAATGCCTTCCTCCCGGGCCAGCTGGATGACCGTGGACAGCTCCTCCTTCCGGACCGAGCCGCGACCCATTCCCTGATAGCCGTCCAGCAAATGGATGACCTCGGGGGGTTTCACCTTCAGGCGAAAGCGGGTCGCCACCTTGGCGATCGTGCTCTCCACGTACGCGCGGACCTCGGAAGCCGGATGAGCGATGGGGATCCCGACGACCTCGGCCGAGAGCCCGGCCACCTGCCTGCCCATCAGGAGGCCGGCCTGGCTCCCGCCACTGAAGGCCGTGATGACCAGGGTGTCGAGGGCCGGCGCCCCGTGTTTGACCTGCTGGGATATCTCCCGGGCGCATTCCAGATACCCGAGAGCGCCCAGTTCCGTGGCCCCGCTCTCGGGGATCGCGTACGGGCGACCTCCTCGACGCTTGACCTCGTCGCTCAGGCGGGCGAAGACGCCATCGATCTGATCGAACTCCTCCGGCGTACAGTACACCAGCTCGGCGCCCAGGAGTTTTCCCAGAAGGAGGTTGCCGTCGTAGGTGGGGGGCCGGTCGCCCCTCACGGCCAGGATGGACCGGAGCCCGAGACGCGCCGCAACGGCCGCCACCGCCCGGCAGCAGTTCGACTGAAGGGTCCCGCAGGTGATCAGCGTGTCGGCGCCCTGCGCCAGCGCCTCGCCTACCAGAAACTCCAGCTTTCGCACCTTGTTCCCGCTCTCGAGAAGGCCGGTCAGGTCGTCGCGTTTGACGAAAATCTCCACGCCGAAGCGGGCGGAGAACCGTTCGAGCTTGACAATGGGCGTGGGCAGACAGGCAAGCGACACGCGCGGCGCTAAAACATTCATCATCTCATCTTGTCAGTTGAAGAGGCCTCCGGGCAAGTCTTTTCCGGCACCGTGACGGCGCGCGCTCCTCCAGACAGTCTTCAGGGCGTCGAAGTCCGGGGCCGACTGGCCCAGGAGGCGCCGGACCGCGAGGGCGTTCAGGGCCGGGTAGTCCCGATTGTTGTTATTGAACACGATGAAGACCCGCTTCGCCTTGCCACCGAGGGCCCGGGCGTTCGCCAACAGTTCGACCAGTTCTTCCTCCTGGTAGAGGTAATCGTACTTCTCGCGGACCGAGGGGTCCTTGCCCTGAAGCTGAGCCAGCCACCCCGCCGCGTTCCGCCCGTGAAGACGGAGGATGGCAGTGTCCGCGGTAGCCTCGACCACACGCGGGATCGCATTTGGAGTCCGGGGGGCGTCCACGCACACCACGGCAAGCTTCGCCTTGGCCAGGGCATCGAACACCGCCGGAGCGTGGTCGGGGATCCACGACCGGTCGCGGAACTCCACCGCCAGCGTCCAGCCGGGCAGGCGGTCTGCCACCGTCGCCAGGTAGGCCAGGACGCTTTCGCTGAAGCGAATCCACGGCGCCAACTGGAAGAGGATGTAGCCTAAGCGGTTGGCCTCGGCCAGCGGTCGGAGCGACTCCCGGAACAGCGTGAAGCAGCGGTCCAGCGCCTCGGGTGGGAAGGCGGAGCGGTCAATCTCCCCGCGGGGGGTGGTCTTGGGGGCCGCGGGAAGCAGGGCCCGGAGGTCGGCCGGGAGGGAGTCCGCCCGCGGGTGGTGGCCGGTCATGAGCGAGTACGCCTTCACGTTGAAGAGAAAGCCGGGCGGCGTGCGCTGCACCCAGAGCCCGGTGTTCCGGGCCGAGGGAAGAGCATAGTAGGAGGAATCCACCTCCACCGTGTCGAAGGCGGTCGCGTAGTAGCGAAGGCGCTCCTCCGCCGACATGGACCGCGCGGGGTAAAACTCCCCCTCGCTGAGCAGGGAGGAATCCGTCCAGGAGCAGATGCCGACGCGATACTCGGTCAATAACTGACGAAGCGCCTGAGGTTCTTGAGGTAATACGCCAGGAAGCCCGAGATGACGGCGGCGCCGACGCCGATCAGCAAGTTCTCCACCGCGCCTGTCTGGCGATAGGCGAGGAACTCCCAGATGGCAAATCCGAGGCCGAACACGATCGCGGTGCCGATGAGAATGCGGTGAAAGAGGATGAGGAGCATGATAGGCGGAAAGATACCATACATCTCCCCCGACTTCTTCATTGACAACGCGCCCCTAAAGGATTAGCGTAAAAGGGCTTTTTGATTGGTTTTGGAGGGCTTGGGCCAAAGCCGCAGAGGCTTGTTAAAGAGCCTCTGGGGTTTTGTTTTCCAACGAGTTCCAGCAGGGACTATAAGGCCGGGGGAGGAGCGAGGCCGTTGAAAATCGAGGTTTTCGACAACCAGATCGAGCCCGCCCTGAAGGCCCTCAAGAAGGAGATGCTCAAGGGGGGCGTGTTCAAGGAAATGAAGCGGCGGGCGTACTACGAGAAGCCCTCGGTGAAGCGGAAGCGCAAACAAGCCGAGGCCCGAAAAAAGCGACGGAAGGCTCTGAAGCGAACTTACGCCGATTACGACTAGCGGGCATCCGATGAGCGGGGCTTTCCATCACGCGGCCATCGCGCTCGCCCAGACCACCGGGTTTTCCCGAGAGGAGCGCCAGATCGTCCTCGACCTCCTCAGGGAAATCACGACGCGCGGCGGAGCCGTGGACGACTTACACGCCGCAGTGCTCAGGCGGCTGGGAGTCCGAGACTTCCGCTGGCCCGAGTTCGACCGCTGGCAAACCTTTTTCGCCGAGGGCTGGAGGTTCCCGCCGCTCTGGGAGGAGCTCAAGAAGACCCCGGCCCTCCGAGCGGCCCCGCAAATCCACCACGCCTACCGCGAGCAGAAGCTCTACCTTCTCCTTCACTGGCTCCAGAGTCTTGAGACCACGCGCGCCCAGACCCGCACCGCGCTCGCCCGCTACGCGAAACGGGGAATCCGGGCCGAGATTGCCCGTCAGGGCAACGGTATGCCCTGCCCGGTCTGCGACCCTCTCAACCACCACGAGGTGAAAGATAACCCGCGGGACCTCCCGCCGTTCCATCCGGGCTGCCGGTGTCTCGTCCTGGCGATCAGCGCGGCAGACGAGGTGACGCCTGGCAGGAAACGCCGCCAGCCCCGCCGGATGGAGAAGCAGCCCGGGTCATAGTTTCCAGTCCAGCCACTCGGCTGTCGCCCGGCCCATGATCCACTCCTTGTCTTCGGCCGAGAGGAAATCGAGCGCCTCGGTGAAGAGGGTCATGGCCTGCCGGTACGGACAGGGGAGGCGCGAGTAGTCGGTGCCCCAGAGCATGCGGCGCGGCCCGAAGGCATCATAGACGCGCCGGATGTGCCGGTGGAGGCCGGGGAAAGAATACGCCTCGCTGGTGTAACAGGGAAGCGCTGAGGGCTTGACCGCGACGTTCGGGTAGCGGGCCAGCGCCAGCAGTTGGTCGAGGTCGGCGAAAGCCGCCTCGTCCCGGCTTCCCATCGGCAGCGCCAGGTGATCCAGGATGAGGCGCAGCCCTGGATGCCGTCCGGCGATCGCGTCCAACCGCGTGACCAGTCCGGGCACGTACACCATCACGGGCAATCCGGCGCGTTCAGCCGCCGGCCAGAACCAGTCGATCGCGCCATCCTCGAGCCAGGCGCGCCACGGGGGGCGGTGGAGGGTCAGGCGCACGCCGAGCATCCCGGGCCGGCGGCGCCAGGTCGTGAGCCGCCCGGCCTCAGCCGGCGCCTCGACGGGGAAGCGCCCCATCACGGCAAAGCGATCCGGATACTTCTCCGCCGCCTGGAGTGCCAGGTCGTTCCGATCCCCTTCCCACGACGGCGGGACGATGACGACGCGGTCCACCCCGGCCGCATCCATCGCCGTGAGCAATTCCTCGGCGCCCAGGGGGACTGCCCGCTGGGCCTGATTCTCCCGCCCCGCCGGCCACGGACGGTCGGGCGTGTTCGCGCCCCAGATGTGCACCTGAGAATCGACAACGACCATCTAGTTGCCGGTGCGGGCGAACTTCTGAAGACACCGGATCTCGCGCGGTGGAGTCTCGTGGCGGCCCTTGGCGGTATAGGACACCTCCGCCACGTAGAGGTCTCCGCGCGAGTCGGTGACGACGCCGTGGGGCGCCACGAACTGGCCGGGCTTCTCGCCCCTGAACCGGTCGCCGATGCGGCCGAGGAGATCGCCCTTCAACGACAGGATGCTGACCCGGCCGCCGAGGTTGGGGACATTCTGGTTCACGGCGAGGTCTGTCCCCAGCTCCCCCACGTAGATCTGCCCGCCCTCGCGCCGGTCGATGAGGAGGCCGCAGGGCCGATGCAGATTGTTTAACTGACCGAGGTACTGCCCTTGCTCGTCGAAGATCTGGATCCGGTGATTTTCACGATCCGCCACGTACACGAGGCCCTCGGCATCCGTGGCGATGTTGTGCGGAAGGTTGAAGCAGCCAGGATCGGTTCCCGGCTCGCCCCAAGAGAACAAGTGCCTGCCCTTGGGATCATACTTGTGAACCCGCGAGTTCCCGTAGCCGTCCGAGATGAAAAGGTCCCCGGTCGAGGGTGAGAGCGCCACATGCGTGGGGCGGTTGAAGGGCTTGCCGCCCTGGAGCGTCGCGGGCTTGTCGGGATCGCCGATGGTCAGGAGCAGCTTCCCCTCGGGGGTGAACTGGCGAACGGTGTGATTGCCGTCGTCGGTCAGCCACACCAGGTCGTCGGGGCCGATGGTGATGCCGTGGGCGCGCCCCACGAGGCCCTCACCCCACGAGCGCAGGAAGTTGCCCTCCCGGTCGAAGACGATAACCGGGTGCTCACCCCGGTTGAAGACATAGACGTTATCCTTGGAGTCCACCGCCACGCCGGCCGCTTCGACGTAGCGCCAGCCCTCCGGCAGCCTCCCCCACCCCTCGAGGACTGCGAAGGCGGGCAACTACTCCGCGCCCAGGGCTTTGGCCGCTTTGTTGAACGCGGTGGGCTTGACCCAGAGGATCGCCCCATAGCGGCCCTCCCCGGAGGTAACCGCGTCCATGGCGGTCACGTTGATCTTGGCCGCCGCCAGCTTGTGCAGGACCTCGGCGCAAGCCCCAACGCGGTCCGCCCCCTGGATCAGGAACCCCCGCTTCGGCCCTTTGACCTTCCACTTCGCCTTCTTAGCGGCCTCCCTGAACGCGGCGGGGTCGGCCGGAACGAAATCCAGCTGGGCCCGGCGGCCCGCCGGGAAGCCGGAGTACGCCAGGAGGTTCACCCCCGCCTCCCTCAGCGCGGCCAAAGCGCGCGCGCCCTCCCCCGGCTTGTCGGGAACCTGAACGTAGAAATACTCGACGCGACGGATGGTGTCCATGATCGCCTCCTTGATTTTGGTGTGGCGGGTCGGATTCTACCCGCCGACGCTCTGGAGAGCAAGCCCCCG
>CAYRZF010000069.1:0-11287 GCA_964428805.1 uncultured bacterium
AGGGGGGCGACGCCCAGCGATAGCGCGATCCCGTTCACCTGTTTGACGAGAGCCGGGGCCAGCGGGATTCCCTCCACCAGCCGCCGCCGCTCGCACTCGGGCTCGGGCTCGCCGGCCGTGTAGATCCGTTCCTCTCCCTCCGCCTTCGGAGATTCCTTGAGCGCGCGCAGCATATCATCCATGTCAGCCTTGAACTCCTCGATGGGCCGGAAGCGGGCCGGGTCGATCGCGGCGAAGCAGTGGCCGACGTTGTGAAGCTTTTGTTCGGGCATATCGCTGCGAAAAAAGAGATTCCCGTACACGGCGCCGCTCAGCACGCCCGACAGGATGTCCACCATCACGCCGAGCCCGTAGCCCTTATGGCCGCCGAGGGCACGGCTTCCTCCCAGGGGGGAAAGCAGGCGATGGGCCAGCGCGACCTTCGGGTCCGTGGTCGGCCGACCGGCGGCATCCACCGCCCAGCCCTCCGGGATGGGCTTTCCCCACCGTGAGGCGATCCTGAGCTTGCCGATGGCGGCGGTGGTCGTGGCCATGTCCAGGACGAAGGGGGTCTGGGTTCCCGCGGGCGCTGCGACGCTGATGGGGTTGGTGCTGAGCATCGGAGCACGTCCGAAGGTGGGGACCATGGCCACGTAGGGGGAGTTGGTCGTGGCGAGGCCGACCATGTCGTGCGCCAGGGCCATCATCGAGTAGTTGGCGGCCGCGCCGAAATGATTGGAGTTCCGGACGGCCACGATTCCGACTCCGAAGGTTCGGGCCTTGGCGATGGCCAGGTCCATGGCCACGCTCGAGGGATAATAGCCGAGCCCTTTCTGCCCATCGAGCAGGGCCGTGGCGAGGTCGTCCCTGGCCGTCTTGGGTTCAGCCGCCGGGTCGATGAATCCGCCCTGGATCCACTCGACGTAGCGGGGGAGCATCCCGATGCCGTGGGAGTCCACGCCGCGCAGGTCCGTCCGGACCATGAGCCGCACCGTGGGCTCGAGGATGTGCCGGGGCATCCCGAGCGCCCCGAGGACATCGGAGATGAACTCGCCAAGGCGGGCGTGGTGGATCGTAACGGGAGTCTCTTCCATCACGATCGGACTCCTTAGATCCCGGTAATCTTGATCCCCGAGTTCTTGATCTTGTAGCGGCGGTTGATTGTCGCGAGCAGCGCCGTAACCCCTTCAAGGGGTCCGGCGTTCGCGAGCGGCCCCACGTCCAGGACCCTGAGCCCCAGACTCTTGCCGAGCTCGGCGACCGTCGCCTTCGCCGACGGGTTATCGCCGCACAGCAGAAGGTCGCAGTCGATCGGATGGTCGGAGGCCAGCTCATGGGCGGCGATGTGATGGAAGGCCGCCACCACCATGGCCTCGGGGCCGAGCAGCGCCTGCGCCTCCTCGGCCGCCGAGCCGATCGGCGGAGGGGTGAACAGGCGACCGCTGCCGAGCGTGAGCGGGACGACGGCGCTCACGACCGGTTTCCCCCGGCAGGCCTCTTTCACCTCGGGGAGCGTGGCGGACAGTCCGTGGGCGGGAAGAGTGAGCACAACCACCGCGGCGGCCGCGGCGGCGTCACGGTTGGTCATGCCGAGGACGGACGCGCCTCGGACCCGCGCGCCCAGCTGGGCGGCCTTCGTCTGAGCGCGCGCGGCGTCGCGCGAGCCGATGACGATCTCGTGTCCGGCCTGGGCCCAGCGGAGCCCGAGCCCCGCGCCCTCCGGCCCGGTCCCTCCCAGAATCGCTATCTTCATTTCACTCGGAGGGGGACTCCGCCCCCCTTCCGATTCCTCCCCCCAGAACAGGATTGCGCGGGCGTAGCCCGCGCTCGAAAGGGACAAGATCGAGATGATTCGTCATCTACCGGTGGTCCGGACCGCCATGCGGCGGATTATGGCACACGGCCGCAAGATAGATCAACGCCCCGTGAACGCAGGAAAAGTTGCGCAGGTCCCGCGTTTCGCCCATGATGACAGAATGGAGCGGGAACTTGCCGCGCCCCGCGCTGTCCAACCCAGCGACAGGGCTTTCGATGATCTGCCGCTGGTCGAATCGCTGAGGCGGGGAGAGCCGGAGGCCTTTGAGAGGCTTGTGCTGGCCTATCAGCACCGGGTTTTCAGCATCGCGCTCCGGATGCTCGCTGATCGGGGCGAGGCCGAGGAGGTGGCCCAGGAGGTTTTCCTGCGCGTTCACCGCTCGATCCGGGGCTTTCGAGGCGAGGCCAAGCTTTCCACCTGGCTTTACGCGATCACCTCTCGCCTCTGCCTGAACCGGCTGAAATCCCCGAGCCGCGCTCGTCGGGTCGGCGAGACGGCGTTGGCGCGAATGGCCAGTGATCATCCGAATCCGGACGTGACCTTCGAGGCGTCCGAGGTCGAGGCGGCGCTTCACCGGGCCATCGCGGAATTGGACGACGAGCAGCGAATCGTCGTCGTCCTGCGGGACCTGCACGGGCTGGCCTATGAGGAGATCGCTGCGGCCCTGGAGCTTCCGCTCAACACAGTCCGCTCGCGCTTGCACCGCGCGCGGATGGCGCTGAGGCAGCGCCTGGAGCCGTACCTGTCATGAACTGTCACGAGGCCCGTGGGCTGTTTTCCGCTAAGGTGGACGATCTTGCCACGCGCGAGCAGCGCTCGGCTCTGGACGGCCACCTTCAGCGCTGCGCCGACTGTGCCCGCGAGTGGGAGCGCTTCCGCCAGACCGTCGGCCTGCTCCACTCCGTCACCGAGGCGCGGGCTCCTGCTGGTTTCGCCCGTCGCGTGGTCGCGGCGGCCCCCCCGGAGCGGTGGCATCGGCGCCTGCTCCGCGGCATTTTCCTGCCGCTCCACGTGAAGCTCCCGCTGGAGGCTGCCGCCCTCGTCCTGGTCTCGACCCTGGTGATTGTCCTCTATCGCCAGACCCCCGAATTCCAGCGGGCCGTCGAGGCGCCGCCGAGCCCGGGAGTAACGGCGGCCGCCCCTCAGTCCCCGCCAGAGGTCGCCCAGTCTGAGGCGTCCCGGCGGCCCGGCGAGTCCGGTTCGGCTTCTCAGGCGATGCCGCTGGCCGGTCCGCCACAGGGTGCCCTTCAGGATGTCAAGGAGAAGGATCGGCTGGAGAAGAAGCCAGAGGCGGCGCCGGCGGAGCCGGAATCGGTTGGCGGTCGGATGGACGCCTCGCGCGAGGCTCGCAAGTCCGCTGCTCCAGCGGCGGAGCGGAAGCTCGCGGCCCGGGCTCAGGGGCCGTTCCATTTGCTCGGGCTCTTGCGGCCGACGAACCGCGAAGGCCTCGACAGCCAGCTCGGCGATCTCGTGAAGCAGGTAGGGGGAATCCTGGTCCGCGACGCCGAGCGCGTGGGGCCAGGGAGCATTGTCGAGGTGGTCGTGCCGCGCGACGCGTACCCCCGGCTCCTGGCCGGCCTCCGCCAGATCGGCGACTTTACCGTGGAGACCCGCGCCCGGACCCTGCCCGACCAGATGCGGATCGGCATTCGAATCGCCGAGTGATATGCCCCTCACCTCTTCTCCTCTCCCCAGTGGGGAGAGGAGAAGAGGTGAGGGGGGAACTTTCGCTCCTCTGCGCTGTCTAACCGGGCAGACAATCCATTTCACCAAGGAGGAGCGAACGATGCGAAGGCTGTTGGTGTTACTTACCCTTGTCGTAAGCCTTGCTGCAGGGGGGACCGCCTGGTCCCGGCCTGAGCCGGGGGGTCAGGCCGTCACCCAGCAGGATCAGCGCGACCTTGCCCTCACGATTTACAATGGCAACCTGGGCCTCGTGAAGGACATTCGCGAGGTACGCCTCCCCGCCGGCAGCGGCCGGGTCCAATTCATGGATGTCGCCGCCCAGATCGATCCCACCAGCGTGCATCTCAAGTCATTGACCGACCCGGCGGGACTGAAGGTGTTGGAGCAGAACTACGAGTACGATCTCCTCTCGATCCAGAAGCTCATGGAAAAGTACGTGGGGCGAAAGGTCCGGCTCTATCAGGGCAACGGTTCATACCTCGAGGGGACGCTCCTGTCCACCAATGGCCCCGTCTACGAGATCAACGGACAGATCTACATGGGCCACTACGGAACCGTGGTGCTTCCCTCGCTTCCCGAGAACCTCGTGTCCCATCCGACGCTCGTCTGGCTGCTGAGGAATCAGAAAGAAACCTCCCAGCGCATCGAAGCCTCTTACCTGACCGGAGGGATCACCTGGAAGGCCGACTACGTGATGGTCCTGAACGGGGCCGACGACCGCGCCGATCTATCGGGGTGGGTAACGATCGACAACAAGAGCGGGGCGACCTACCGGGATGCGGCGCTGAAGCTGGTGGCCGGGGACATCCACCGGGCGGTCGAGCGCGACCGGGGGCGGCGGGCGCTGGAGCTGGCGGCGAAGGCCGGGGCGGCGGAGCCCAGCCGCGAGTTCACCTCGGAGGGCTTCTTCGAGTATCACCTCTATTCCCTCGACGGCCGCACCACGATCAAGGATAACCAGACGAAGCAGCTCTCGCTCATGGCGGCGAACGGTGTCCCGGTCGCCAAGCAGCTCCTCTACTACGGGGCCCAGGACTACTACCGAAGCGCGTACGGGACTCCGATCTCGAACCAGAAGGTGAGCGTGTTCCTGGAGATCGCCAACAGCCAGGCCAACAACCTCGGGGTTCCGCTTCCGAAGGGGAAGGTCCGCGTGTACAAGGCCGACCGGTCCGGGAGCCAGCAGTTCATCGGCGAGGACTGGATTGACCATACGCCCAAGGACGAGCGCGTGAAGATCAAAATGGGGGAGGCCTTCGACGTGGTGGGCGAGCGCATCCAGAAGGACTGGAAGAAGATCGGCTGGGGGCTGTACGAGGTGGAGTGGGAGATCTCGCTCCGGAACCACAAGAAGGAGGACGTGACCGTGACCGTCGTCGAGCCGGTGCCGGGGGACTGGGAAGTACTCCGCTCCACCCATCCGCACGAGAAGGTCGAAGCCCACACCCTCCGCTACCGCATCCCCGTCCCGAAGGAAAGTGCGGCGAAGCTCACGTACCGCGTGCGGGTGCGCTTCTAGGCCTCGACCGCCCGCACCTCGACGCGCGCCTGGTAGGCAGCCTGGCCGCCGGGAATGCGGAAATCCAGTCCCTCGCTCGCCAGGACCGAGAGGGCGGCCTCGCCGCTCGTCAGGTGGTTGAGGCCCGCCCAACCGTCCCGCATCCAGACCACTCCCGGGCGCACGTCCTCCGTCACCCGGGCCAGGGCCCGGAACGTTCCGCGCTGGTTGAAGAGCTCGACCAGTTGTCCCGCGCGCACCCGGCGCGTCTCGGCGTCGATCGGATGAATCCACACTTCCGGATGGGGATCGGCCTTGGCAAGCGTCGGCAGCGCCTGTCCCGAATCATAGAACGCGTGAAAGGCTGTGAGCGTGCGCCCCTGACGGAACTCGAGCCCGAACTGGGCCGCCTCCGCCGCGTCTTCATGGGGAGTAAAAACCGGCAGCGGGGGAAGGCCCAGTGCCGCCGCCCGCTCGGAGTAGAACTCGACCTTGCTGGAGGGCGTGTGATAGTGGTGCTCGGGGTAGGCGATGTGGGACAGGCGGCTGCGCTCGATGAAGCCACCGCGCGCCCGGAGCCCGGCGACCGTCAACGTGCCGTTGTGCTGGGGGGCGAGGTAGGTGTTGACGTACGCTTCCTCGTCGGCCCAGGGGAAGAAGTCCGCGATTTTCAGCCGCTCAGCCAACCGGCGCAGGATCCAGATCAATGGCCGCGTCTCCCCCTCCGGTTCCAGGGCCTTTTCCATGAAATACAGATGGGTGGCCGTGTCCTTCAGCCCGATCTCTTCCAGCCACGCCGTCCCGGGAAGCACCACATCGGCGGCGCGCCTCACCGTTTCGTTGGCGAAGAGGTCGTATGCGACGACCAGCCCGACCTTGTCCAGGTCGCGCTCGATCGCGCCGGCGTCGGAAAACGAGGAGAGCAGGTTGGTGCCCAGGAGGATCAGCACGTCCAGCCCGTTGTCGGCAATGCATTGCGCGATGGAGGGCATGTGGCTGGGCACGTACCGCCCGGGAGGACGCTGGTCGGCGGCCGCGAGATCGGCGTAGGTGTCGCCGTGGGGGAACCCCCGGTGGCGCGGGCCCAGGCCGCCGCCCGCGATCCCCAACTGGCCGGTCAGGGCCGGAAGGGTGGCGATCGCGCGTGAGGCCTGCCAGCCGTGGCGGTGCTTGTACATCGAGCTGCCACCCACCAGGATCATGGCGGGGATCCGGTGCCCATAGAGGCGAGCCAGGTGGCGGATCTGGTCGGGCAGGAGGCCCGTATGGGCGGCGGCCCATTCAGGAGTGAACTCTCCGAGATGCCGAGCGTAGCGATCGAAGCCGACCGTGTGCTCGGCGATGAAGCGCGGATCGGTCAGCCCTTCCGCCACGAGCACGTGCGCCATCGCCAACGCCATCGCCGCGTCGGTGCCCGGACGGATCAGGTACACCTCGTCGGCGTGGCGCGCGGCTTCGGCGCGCCGCACGTCGATGGCGATCACGCGCGCGCCGCGCTTGCGCGCGGCGATGAGATGGGGCGCCGTGGTGGGCTGGCTGGCGAGGTTCGCCCCCCACAGGATGATGAGGTTTGAGTTCGCTGCCATGTCCTCTTTCGTGTTGGTTTCGAGGATCCCCGTGATGGCCAACCCGTAGGCGCCGAGGGCCCAGCAGACGATGGCGGGATTCCAGACCTGAAACCCGCCCAGGTGCCCGAAGCGCATGATGAGCGGCCGGTTGATGCCGGTGACGAGCGCGCCGTGCCCGAGCCAGAGGCCGACGCGCTCCCGGGTCGTGCCTCCCATCTTCTGCGCGATCCGGTCGAGCGCCTCGTCCCACGACACGGGCTGCCAGCGATTTTCGCCCCGGCGCCCGGCGCGAACGAGCGGCGTACGCAGGCGGCGCGGATTGTTGAAGATCTCGGGGGTCGCGCGTCCGCGGATACAGAGAAAGCCCTGGCTGTCAGGGTTCTCGCGGTCCCCCGTGATCCCCACCAGCCGGCCGGCGTCCGAGACCTCCACCCGCATCCCGCAGTAGGTCGGGTGGCAGTTGATGGGGCACAGGGTGCGCACCTGCCGGTTACCCATTCCTGCCTCCGTTCCCTTCGTGCCACCAGGCGGCGAGGGAGACACACGCCAGCCCCAGCGCGGCGCCCGCCAGCGTGTCGCCGGGCCAGTGGGCCCGGAGCACGATCCGCGCAAGGGCGACCAGGGCGACGAGAACTGCCGCGAGGACCCACAGCAGGATCACGCCCGCGCCGGAGCGCTCGAGCCGCTTGCCGAGCAGGTACGCCGCCAGGAAGAAGAACGCTGAGGCGGCGGTGGCGTGGCCGCTCGGGAATCCAAAGGTGTTCCCTTCCGGCCGGGGCCGCCCGATGATCTCCTTCCCCACCCCCTCCAGGAGCGGCGCCGCCACCATCACTGCCGCCCAGAGCCACCACCTGCGGCGCGCGCCGGCAGGGGTCACCCAGAGGAGGAGGAGGGTCGCCGGGAGCACGACCCGCTTGTCGCCCAGATAATTAATCCCCTGAAAGACCGAGATCACGGCCGGGGAGGCCCACCCCACGACGGCCTCCTGGAGCGCCCGCTCTCCCGGGAGCCACCCCTGGAGGGAAACAAGAAGCGCCAGGGCGACCAACACCCCGGCGCTCCCCACGAAGACCGCTCGCCAGCGTCGTGCGGCGTGGATGTCTTACTTCTCCAATACCACGAACTGGCCTACCAGATGGGCCGGGTGCAGGTGACACCAGATCCTGAATACCCCGGCTTTGTCGGCGACGAACTCGACCGTCTCGGGCTTGTCCCGGTACACGTCCACCTTCACATTGAACTCGTCAATGGCGAAGCCGTGAACGTTCGGGTCGGCTTTCACGCGATTGAAGAAATTGAACCGCACCTTCTCCCCCTTCTTCACCACATAGGTGCCGGGAGTCCAGACGTTGTTCCCCTCATAGTTAACGCTCATTATCGAGATCTTTTCCGATTCAGCGCGGATCACCAGCGCGCTGCCGTGCCATCAAGGAGATCCTCCTCCCCTGCCCAACCGGTTGGTGCACAAAAGCTCTAGCCGCTATTGGGTGAGGCGTCTCATCGGCTCTTACTTGGCGCCGGTGGTGAACGTCACCGTTGCCGTCACGAGCGGCTCCCACGGCACGTGGTTGTTATAACTCAGGACGACGATCACCTTGTGCGCACCCGGCTTCAGGCCTTTGAGTTCGAACGATGTCGCTGCGGTGTGGTAGATTCCTTCCTTTTCCATATCACGCGGGATTTCAACGCCGGGCCGGAAATCCGCCCGGTCCAAGAACAGGTGGAAGTGGGCTTCCTCCTTTACCTTGGCGTCCGCCGCCTTAACGATCTTTGCCCCTGTCGATTCGTACTTAATGGTGACGGTGTCGCCACCAAACTTCTCGCCATTCTTCGGCGACGTGATCTTGAGTGTCGGCCCGGCTTGCCCCCACGCAGAGAGCCCGGCCAGGGCGAGGACGAGACCGCCCACTCCAGCGACAACAATGAACCGCCGCTTTCTGCTTTCCATTTTTCTCTCCTCAAAAAAGAATAGGCGCTGCCATGTCAACCTGTGTGCCTGACGCATGCGACTTTTGTGTTCACACCCCCTCTCATGGACGAACGACGAAGAAGCCCAGCATCCCGTCCTCTAAGTGATCGTGCACGTGGCAGTGATACATCCACTCGCCCGGGCCGACGCCCTCCCCGGCAATTACCTGAAAGCCGGTGCTCTCCCCCGCGTTCTGCGTGAAGGTATCGATGATGCGGTTCGTCCCTCGGTCGAGCCAACGGTGCCCGTGGAGGTGGAAGGTATGAAACCGTGAGCCGTGGGTGACGACGACGAACTCGACCCGCTCGCCGAGCTTCGCTTCCAACAGTGGTGTGTGGGGGTACCGCTTGTTGTTAAACCACACGCTCTGCATGACCAGAACGAAGGTTTTGTCAGGCAGGGGATCACCCGGCTTGCGGACGATGACCGCCCCGTACAAGCCCTGCTCGATCCCACGCACCCCATCCATCCCCGGGCCGATGACATGGTCGTGGTAGGGCCAGTAGCCCGCCGTACCCGGCGCCGCAACCCACCGATACACGTACCTCCCCCCCGGCGGGGCAAAGGACCGTGTGTGCCGCGTCCCGTCGCTGTCAATCTTGTAGTGGACGCCGTGCACGTGGACACTCGCGTCGGCGTCGAGCTGGTTGATCAGCGTGAGTTCCACCTCATCCCCTTCGTAGATTTCGATCGTCGGACCGGGCACCGTGCCGTTGTAGGTCAGGCTGCCATCCCCCGTCCGCTGGGCGACGAGCGTGATCCGGTGCGTCTTGGCGACGAAATCCCCCTGTGGGGTCATCTCGCGCCGCACGGGGATGAAGGGCGATGCGGGAGAACCCGTGACGGTGTGCACCACGGCTGACGCCCCCGCGTGGTGTCCGGCTGATGTTGAGCTCGCGGGGGGTTGACCGACCTCGGCTCGGCTCGGGGCTCCGAGCGCCCCCGCCAGCGTCATCGTTACGAGGCAGCCAAGTGACAGGATAATCTTGCCCATCTTTTCGCTGCCTACCCGCATTAAACGTGCCTGCCGTCGGGCGCCTGGGAGTCGGCGCCGCTTGCCGCGGCGAGAAGGCTCACGAGGCTTACCAAGGTGGCCCGGAAGGCACCCGCGGGGCCCATGCGAAGGCAAATATAGACATCAGGATTGGCCGATGTCAAGGAACGCGGGCGGTTCGGAGCCGGTTAAGGACAAGCTTTGCCGAAAACACCCAGTGAAGCTGCTCCGGCGTCACTTGCCTGTGTACCTGTCGCTTGCCTTGACCGGGGAGAACTCGTAGGTCACCTGGAACTGCTTCGCCGAGCCGGGGACATTCTTCAGGAGCAGGTACTCGGAGCGGAATTCTTCGATCTGCCCGGGCTTGAGAGTGACCGGGATGAAGAGGGGGCACTGGAGAAGAGCCAGGGAGTCGGCCTGAGCCGTCGGGTCAATCCGGTGATTGACCCGGGCAACGATGTCCTGCGTCGAGCGATTCGTGGCCTGGAGAGTCACGTGCACGCGCTCGCCAGGACTGACGAGGGCTTCCTCGGGGCTGACGGTCACCTGAAGGGGCATCTTCTCTGGTAGCGCCGCACGGAAGCGGACCCGTACCCCTCCCGCCCAGTTCAGGAAGACCCGCCAGCCATGCGCCTCTCTGACCAGCTCGAATGTTTCTTCCCCTTCGAGCACGGGAATCTGCCGGGCGCGATGGAGTTCGTCGAACCTGCGCGTGATCTGCTCCCGCTCTGCCCAGGGCAGAGCGTTGAGGCGCCTCTCATCCCAGTCGGCGACAAGCGCGGCGATCGCCGGCGCGCTGGCGTCGGGAAGCCTGACCTTCATTTTGACCGTCGCCCGGTCGCCGCCGCTCCTGGTTTCCACGGGGGTGGCCTCAATAAAGGAAGCGAGCTGGCGCGCGACCTCCAGGGCAAACCCTGTCGCCGGTCCGCGCTCCCGTCCGAAGGTCGCTTCATCCTTCATCCGCCGGTCCTCGGCCGAGATCAGGCGATACGCATGTTCCAGATCGCTGGCATAGAGGGCCCGGCCGTACTCCAGCGCCACATCCTCGGGTCTCGCCTCATGAGCACAGCTTGAGAGGAGGAGGAGCGCTACCAGCCAGTTCAGGGTGGATGTCCGATTCACCGGCGCCTTACTCTGTGGCGAGCTGCCGTCGTCGAGCCGAGTGGTACTCGAACAGCCGGGCATTGGCGGCGGCGATTCCGTCAATCTCGTCGGCGATCCGGCAGAGGTCTTTGGCGGGGATCGCCACGTAGAGCTCGTCCTCCCCGAGGTCGGTATAGACGCGGTTGCCGACGCAGCCGGCGCTCACGACAACGCCGCTCGCGAGCGCTGCGGGCAAGGCCATGCAGGTCGGGCGGCCCAGCAGCGGGAGCCGGGCCGCCACGCCGGCGCGCGTCGCGGCCTCATGGATCAGCATCATGCGACCGGGGCGGCCGGCGAGGAGGATGACGTCGGGCCCGACCGGCATTTCTCCGAGC
Source organism: uncultured bacterium (assembly GCA_964428805.1). GTDB lineage: Bacteria > Methylomirabilota > Methylomirabilia > Rokubacteriales > CSP1-6 > CAYRZF01. Next base: position 10,989 of record CAYRZF010000069.1, read on the forward strand.
GGGGCGTAGACGACCGCGGCGGGCGTTCTTGGCAGGCGCGTGATCCCGGAGACCTCTTCCATCCTGATGTATCCGATCCCGGTCATCAGGTCGAGAGTCTGCTCGAGCTCCTGGCCACGCTCCGGGGGAAGCGGCATGTTGTGAGTATAGCTTCCGACGGCGCAGTTGAAGTGATCGGCCGGAACTGTGTAGAAGGTCCGCCCCTGCGCGGCGAGCCGCCAGAAGCTACAACCTGACGGCTCACTGCCGGTAAACTTCGGGACGCCAGCAGGAGGTTCGTCGCAGAAGGCGACGGCGAC
>CAYRZF010000070.1:0-10967 GCA_964428805.1 uncultured bacterium
TCCGAACCCTCGCTCATGCTTCTCGCCCCCTACGGCGTGAGGACGCGGCCCGCGGGCAGCGGTTTCATCGCGCCGTTGTCCACCTTGCTACTGGGTGACTTCGATAATCTTGACCGCTTTCATCTTGTCGCCGACCTTGATCTTGTCCACGTGCTCCATTCCCGAGACCACATGGCCGAAGACCGTGTACTTCCCATCGAGAAACGGAGCGGGCTGAAAACAGATGTAGAACTGGCTCCCCGCCGAGTCCGGATCCTGGGCGCGAGCCATGGCCACCGCGCCCCGCACGTGCTTCTGCTTGTTGAACTCGGCCTTGATCGTGTAGCCCGGGCCGCCGGTGCCGTTCCCCTTCGGGTCCCCGCCCTGGACGACGAAGCCCGGCTCCACGCGGTGGAACGTGAGGCCGTCATAGAAGCCCTTCTTGGCCAGCGTGACAAAACTCTCCACGGTCTTCGGCGCATCCTCGGGGTAGAACTCGATCCGGATCTCCCCGCCCTTCTCCAGCGTGATAACGGCGGTCTGCTTCACCTTTTTCCTCCCTTCGGCATGGACGCCCGCGACGCCGCCCAGAACCCAGATGACGGCAATGGCGAGGACGATGAAGCGGTTGAACACGGTTAGGCCTCCTTGCTTGAGCCGGTCGAGCCGGTCCACTGAGATGGTACGCGCCATTATATGGGAGCCGCGGGGGCCGGGCAACGGGCTCCCTTTCTTGCCGCCCCAAGGGGCGCGTGGTAGAGTACGAGAGCGCGATTCGGCGCCATTTTTGTCAATGGGAGGTGGAACGCTCATGCCCTTGTGGCCGGCCGAGGGACTCATGCCGTTCGTCCGTTTTGTCTTTCCCGGGTGGGCCCTCTGCGTGCTCGGCGGGATCCTACTCCTGATCGCCGCCAGTTACTGGACCGTGAAGAGCGACGGCGTCCGCCTCCACGTCAAGCCCGGCTGGTGGCGCGCGGCGGTGGCCCTCGGCTTCCTCTCCTTCGTCGTCGGCACCGTGTGGCAGCTGGGCGGGTACGTCTGGATCGGAGCGGCGACGTGGCCCCACTGACGAGGCAGCCCGATCTCCGCAACGTGGCGATCATCGCCCACGTGGACCACGGCAAGACCACCCTGGTGGACGCCATGCTCTGGCAGTCCGGCATCTTCCGTGAGAACGAGTCGGTCCCCGAGCGCATCCTGGACTCCATCGACCTGGAGCGCGAGAAGGGGATCACGATCATGGCCAAGAACACGGCCATCACCTACCGGGGGATCAAGATCAACATCGTGGACACGCCCGGCCACGCCGACTTCGGTGGCGAGGTCGAACGGACGCTGACGCTCGTGGATGGGGTCCTCCTCCTCGTGGATGCCGCGGAGGGCCCGCTCCCCCAGACACGCTTCGTCCTGAAAAAGGCGCTCGAAGCCGGTCTCCCGCCGGTCGTCGTGATCAATAAGATCGACCGGAAGGACGCGCGACCGGCCGACGTGCTCGATGAGATCTACGACCTCTTCATTGACCTCGACGCGCGGGAGGACCAGCTGGATTTTCCCGTTCTCTACACCGACGCCAAGCGTGGCATCGCCAAGCTCAAGCCGGACGAGGACTCCCGCACGCTGGAGCCGCTCTTCGAAACTCTCGTCGCCGCGATCCCGCCGCCCCGCTTCGACCCCGCCATGGGGCTTCAGTTCCGGGTGGCCCTCCTCGACTGGGACGACTACGTCGGGCGACTCCTCATCGGCCGGATCGTCAACGGCAGCGTTCGCCAGGCCGACCGCGTGGCCGTCGTGAGGCGGGACGGCACCGTCGAGACCGCCAAGGTCACGGCGCTCTACGGGTATGAAGGGCTCAAGCGGGTCGAAATTCCGGCGGCTGGGCCCGGGGAGATCGTCGCCGTGGCGGGGATCGAGACCGTCGAGATCGGCGAGACCGTGGCGGATGCCGACAACCCCGTCGCGCTCCCGCTGATCCGTATCGATGAGCCGACGGTCGCCATGCGGTTCTCGGCCAACGCCTCCCCCTTCGCCGGCCGGGAGGGCCAGTACGTGACCTCCCGCCACCTGGGAGAACGCCTCTTCAAAGAGGTCCGCGTCAACGTGGGGATCCACGTCGAGGCGACGGACTCGCCGGACACTTTCACGGTCTCGGGCCGCGGCGAGCTTCAGCTGGCGATCCTGATCGAGATGATGCGCCGCGAAGGCTACGAGATGGAGGTGGGCAAGCCCCGGGTCATCACGCGGGAGGAGAACGGGACGATCCTGGAGCCCATGGAACTCATGGTCGTGGACTGTCCCGAGGAATTCATCGGGGTGGTGACCCAGAAGGCGGGGACGCGCAAGGGACACATGCTCAGGATGGTGAACCACGGCACCGGCCGGGTGCGCCTCGAGTATCGGATCCCGGCGCGCGGCCTCATCGGGTACCGGTCGGAATTCCTGACCGACACCAAGGGCACCGGCCTCCTCAATCATCTCTTCGACGGCTGGGAGCCCTGGCAGGGGGAAATTCCCCACCGGGGGACAGGCGCCCTGGTGGCGGACCGCGCCGGGCGCGCCACCGCCTACGCCATTGACCACCTCCGGCCGCGGGGAGAACTCTTCGTCAGACCCGGGGATTACGTTTACGAAGGCATGATCGTGGGCGAGCACGCCCGCGACCATGACCTGGATGTCAACATCGCCAAGGAGAAGAAACTCACCAACATGCGCTCGTCCACCGCGGATGAGGGGATCCGCCTGACCCCGCCGCGGCTCATGAGCCTCGAGCAGACGCTCGAGTGGATCCGCGAGGAGGAGCTGGTGGAGGTAACCCCTCAGTCCCTCCGCCTCCGAAAGCAGTCCCTGGCCGGCCGCCGTCGCTTCTAGAAGCCCCCTCACCCTATCCCTCTCCCCTTGCGGAGAGGGTAGGGACCGCCGACCTCGCGGGGATTACCGCCCGCGGCCGGGCCTCCGGCCCTGCTCGCCGCGTCGCGGGCCGCCGCGGGCCTGAAGCCTCTGCCGGCGCTCTTCAGCGTACCGGCGCCGCTCCTCGCCGGTAGGTTTGATCTCGGGAAGGAAGAGGTTGTCGTCGGCCCATTCGACCGGGATCTTCTGGCTGATGAAGCGCTCGACTAGCTCGAGCATGAGGGCTGTGGCTTCGTCCACCAGGCTGATGGCCTTGCCCTCCGCCCCCATCCGCGCGGTCCGGCCGATCCGGTGGACGTAATCCTCCGGATCCTGGGGCAGGTCCCAGTTGATCACGTGGCTCACGCCCTCGATGTGCAGGCCCCGCGACGCCACGTCGGTGGCCACCAGGACGGGGAGCTTCCCCTCCTTGAAGTCGTTGAGGATCCGGAGCCGCCGCTTCTGGTCCACGTCCCCGGTGAGCGCGCGCGCCTCCCAGCCGTTCCGGCCGAGGCGGTCCTCGAGCCGCCGCGCCTCCTCCCGGGTGTTGGTGAAGATCAGGATCCGGCTCCCGCCCTCCCGCTTGAGGAGTCCGAGGAAGAGGTTGAACTTCTCCTCCCGGCCGACGTGATACAGCACCTGGACCGTTTTCGCTACGGTTTTCTGCTGGGGTGAGATCGTGATCTGCGTCGGGTTGTTCATGAACTCCCAGGTCAGCTCGAGCACCCGAAAGGACAGCGTCGCCGAGAAGAGGAATGATTGCCGCCTCTCGGGCGGCGGCAGCCGTCTCAGAATGAAGCGCAGATCCGCGATGAAGCCCATGTCAAACAACCGGTCGGCCTCGTCAATCACCAACACCTCCACCTTCCGGGGCGACCAGACATTCTGCTTCAGGTAGTCGATCAGACGGCCCGGGGTGCCGACGAGCAAATCACACCCGGCCCGGAGCTCGTCCCGCTGCTTGGCGTAGTCGATGCCGCCGTACACGGAGAGGATGCGGAAGCCCGTGTGCCGTCCGAGGAGCCGGGCGTCGGCCTCGATCTGGACCACGAGCTCCCGGGTCGGGGCGATGATCAGCATCCGCGGCACTCCCACCCCTTGGGGGCGGGGCCCGACGCCTCCGGCCGTGGGCCCAACCCCGTCACGCGCGGGCTGTCGCCCTCTGAGGAGACGGGTGAATCCGGCGACCAGGAAGGCCGCGGTCTTGCCCGTCCCGGTTTGTGACTGGCCGGCCACGTCCTTGCCCTTGAGGGCGACGGGCAAAGCCGCCTCCTGGATGGGGGTGCACCCGACGAAGCCCGCGCTGCGGATCCCCCCGAGGACCGGAGCGGGAAGGTCGAGGGCGGTGAAGGGAAGGGCCAGGGCTATCCCTCCTCGCTGATCAGATTCGCCTTGACGAGCGCCGCTTCCAGCGCGGCCATGGCCTTCTTGAGGTCGGGGAAGAACTCGGGGTTCAGCGTGACCCCCTTCTTCGTCGGAGCCGCCTCGCCTTCGGGAGGCTTCCAGTACACCCGGATATCGATGAAGGCGTGCCCCTTGTACTCCCGCAGGGACACACGGATCTCCTCCTCGGGGTTCTTCGCGATGGTGGCGATCAGCTGATCCATAGCGCTCCCTTCCCTCACGGCGCCGCTTCAGGCACCGCTTCGGCCGCCGGCCGGGGCCGCCGGCCAAAGATCCGCGCCGAGATGATGCCCAGCTCGTACAGGAGAATCAGCGGCCCCGCCATCAGCGCCTGGTTGAAGACGTCCGGCGTCGGCGTCAGGATCGCCGCGAGAATGAAGTTGATGAGAATCGCGTACTTCCGGTTCTTCGCCAGGAACTGCGGGGTGACGATCCCCACGCGCGCGGCGAGCGTGATCGCGACGGGAAGCTCGAAGATCGCCCCAAACGCGAGCGTGAACTTCAGCACGAAATCCACGTACGACCCGATCGAGATCATCGGCACCAGGTCCGGTCCCGGGAACGTGACGAGAAACCGCATGGCAAACGGAATCACTACCAGCTGGGCAAACGCCGCCCCCACCAAAAAGAAAAGCGACCCGACGAGCACGAACGGCACCGCGAAGCGCTTTTCCTGCGAATGAAGTCCCGGCGCGATGAATGCCCACACCTGATAGAGGACCACCGGCATGGCCAGCACGCAGCCCGCAATGAGCGCCACCTTCATGTAGACCCAGAACGCTTCCGTCGGAGAGAGGAAGACGAGCTTTGTCCCGGGAATGGCCGCATCGAACGGCTGCCGCACGAATTTCATGAGACGCTCGGTGAAGTTGAGCGCAACCCCGAGCCCCACGAGGATGGCGACCAGGCTCCACAGGATGCGCTTGCGCAACTCCCCCAGGTGGTCCAGGAACGCCATCTTCTGGTCGTCGCCGCTCATGCCCGTCCTCGGATGCTTATCGGCACGACACTACCAGTCGGTGAGGAAGTGGCGAAGCGCCCCGACGCCTCGCCCGAGAGCGAACCCCTCGCGGATCGCCCGCGTCACGTACGCCTTCGCGTCCCGCACGGCGTCGGAGAGCGGGCGGCCCAGGGCCAGGCCGGCGGCGATGGCGGCCGAGAAGGTGCAGCCGGTGCCGTGGGTGTTAGCCGAGTCAATCCGCGGCGCGCGGAACACCGTGAACTCCCGGCCGTTGAACAGGATATCCACCGCTTCTCCCTTGAGGTGGCCGCCCTTCACCAGGACGTGGCGCGGCCCCAGCTTTCCGATTTTCCGCGCGGCCTCCTCCATATCCTCGCGCGTGGCGACGGCCATCTCCGCCAGCGCGCCGGCCTCGTGGAGGTTCGGCGTGACAACCAGGGCCAGCGGGAGCATTTCGGCGATCAGCGCCTCCCGGGCGGCGGGCTCCAGGAGCGGATCACCGGACTTGGCGATCATCACGGGGTCCACGACCAGCTTGTCCACGCGATACTCCCTCAGCTTGGCGGCGACCGCGCGAATAATACCCGCCGTGGACAGCATCCCGCACTTCGCCGCGTCCGTCCCGAAGTCCGAAAGCACCGACTCGAGCTGTCTCGCCACGAACTCGGGGGGAAGGTTCTCCACGCCCTGCACGCCGACGGAATTCTGAGCGGTGATCGCGGTGAGCACCGACATCCCGAAGACCCGGTAGGCGGAAAACGTCTTCAGGTCCGCCTGAATTCCGGCGCCGCCCCCGGAATCAGAGCCGGCGATGGTCAGGGCCCTGGGAATGCTCATTCAGGCTACTCCTCTTCGAAACCTGGTCAGTATACGCCCCGGGTCTCACCCGGACAACCGGGATCACCAGCGTGAACTCGCCCCTGACCGTGTGGGCCGCGAAATGGCTGAGGTGCTCGGCGACCGGCCCCGTGACAATTTCCTCGAACTGCTTGGTCAGCTCTCGGGCCACCACCAGCTCCACGTCTCCGAACACCTCCCGGATCGCCTCCAGCGTCTTGAGTAACCGGTGCGGCGATTCGTAGAGCACGACGGTCATCTTCAGTTCCCGCAGGGCCGTGAGCCGGTTGAGCCGCCGCCCGGGCTTGGTCGGAAGGAACCCCTCGAACACGAAACGATCGGCGGGAATCCCCGCTGCCGAGAGGGCGGCAACGACCGCCGAAGGGCCGGGGACGGGCACCACCGTCGCGCCCGCAGCGCGCGCCTCCTTCACGAGGAGGAACCCGGGATCCGAGATGCCCGGCGTGCCGGCGTCGGTCACCAGGGCGATGGACTTGCCCTCGGCCAGCAACTTCAGGAGGTGTCGGCCCTTGCGAAGCTTGTTGTGCTCGAAGTAGCTGGTCACCGGGGTGGCGACCCCGAAGCGCGTGAGGAGGTGCTTCGTGCGGCGGGTGTCCTCGCAGGCGATCAGGTCGGCCTCCCGGAGCGTGCGGAGCGCCCGGGGCCCGAGGTCCTCGAGGTTGCCGATCGGGGTCGCGACGACGTACAGAATGCCACTCATCCGAAAACAAAACGCGCCCCCAACGGGGCGCCGTGGAACTCGGGCATGGCAAATGCCAACGCGCTAGGCAGACTCGGCCTTTTGCTCCATGATCAGGATCGGGCGCTCGTGGTTCATGATCACTTCCCGGGTGATGATGCACTCCCTGAGCCCCTCCATGGAGGGCAGCTCGTACATAACGTCCAGCATGACCTCTTCCAGGATCGCCCTGAGCCCGCGCGCGCCTGTTCCCCGTTTCAAGGCCTTCTTGGCGATCGCGGTGACGGCATCGTCGGTATATTTGAGACGGACCTTTTCCAGGTCGAAGTACTTCTGGTACTGCTTCATGATGGCGTTCTTCGGTTCCCGGAGGATCTTGACGAGTGCGGCTTCGTCAAGATCTTCTAGCGTTGCGACAACCGGCAGGCGTCCAACGAATTCCGGGATCAGCCCGTACCTCAACAGATCTTCCGGCTGCACCAGCGCCAGGAGATCGCCGATCCGCCGGTCATCCCGGCCCCGGATCTCGGCCCCGAACCCCATGCCGCTCTTCCCCACCCGGTTCTCGATGATCTTGTCCAGCCCCACGAACGCGCCCCCGCAGATGAACAGCACGTCGGTGGTGTCCACCTGGATGAATTCCTGGTGAGGATGCTTCCGCCCCCCCTGCGGCGGCACGTTGGCAACCGTCCCCTCCAGAATCTTCAAGAGGGCCTGCTGGACGCCCTCGCCCGACACATCGCGCGTGATGGACGGGTTCTCGGACTTCCGCGAGATCTTGTCGATCTCGTCGATGTACACGATCCCGCGCTCGGCCCGCTCCACGTCGTAATCCGCGGCCTGGAGCAGGCGGAGGATGATATTCTCCACGTCTTCGCCGACATAGCCCGCCTCGGTCAGCGTGGTGGCGTCGGCGATGGTGAAGGGAACGCGCAGCATCTTCGCCAGCGTTTGCGCGAGGAGCGTTTTGCCCGATCCGGTGGGGCCGACGAGCAGGATGTTCGATTTCTGAAGCTCGACGTCACCGACCTCTCCCCCCGCCTCGATCCGCTTGTAGTGGTTGTGAACCGCCACCGCCAGGATCTTCTTGGCGCGCTCCTGCCCCACCACGTACTGGTCGAGGACGTTCTTGATCTCGGCGGGCTTGGGGAGGCGCCGGATCTCCCGGCTCTTTTCCTCCTCCCACTCCTCCGCGATGATGTCGTTGCAGAGCTCGATGCATTCATCGCAGATGTAGACCGTGGGGCCGGCGATCAGCTTCCGCACGTCGTTCTGGCTCTTGCCGCAGAACGAGCACTTCAGCACGCCGTTGGTCTCACGCGTTCGGGCCATACGCCCCCTACTTGGCCGCCGCGCCCACCAGGGCCTCGGCTTCCGTCACCGCGCGCGTGGTCGGCTTGGAGGAGATGACCTCATCCACGATCCCGTACTCCCGCGCCTGGACGGGGGTCATGAAGAAGTCCCGGTCCGTGTCCCGCTGGATCCGCTCGATGCTCTGCCCGGTGTGGTGGACGAAGATTCGGTTCAGCTCGTCGCGCACCCGCAGGATTTCCCTCGCTTGGATGTCGATGTCCGTGGCCTGCCCCTGCACCCCGCCGAGCGGCTGGTGGATCATGATGCGCGCGTGCGGGAGGGCAAAGCGTTTACCCTTGGTGCCCGCAGCCAGGAGCAGCGCGCCCATGGAGGCGGCCTGCCCCATGCAGATCGTCGAGATATTGGGCTTGACGTACTGCATGGTGTCGTAGATCGCCATCCCCGCCGTCACCGAGCCCCCCGGGGAGTTGACATAGAGGAAGAGATCCTTGTCCGGGTCCTCGGCTTCGAGGAACAGCATCTGGGCGATGACCAGGTTGGCCAGCTCGTCCTCGATGTAGGTGGGCAAAAAGATGATCCGCTCCTTGAGGAGCCGGGAGAAGATGTCGAAGGCCCGCTCGCCGCGGGGCGTCTGCTCGACCACGATGGGAACCAGGGCCATTGGCGCTCTCCTTATCTGCTCCTAGTGTACATCAGGATTCGATCCGGGCGTGCTGAATCAAAAGGTCAAGCGTCCGGGCCTCCCGGAGGGAGACACGCAATGCCTCCAGGTCGCCGCTCTTCTCCATGAGCCGCCGGACCGCCGGCGCCGGGCGCTGGCTGACCCGGGCGATTTTCTCCACCTCGGCCTCCACGTCGGCATCGCTCGGGGCCAGACCCTCTTTGTCGGCGATGGCCTCCAGGAGGAGGGCGCGCCGCACCGCACGAAGGGCGCCAGGGCGGAGCTCCCCGGCCAGCTTGTCGTAGTCCCACTTGATCTGGTCCGGGTCCACCCCCTGCCGGCGCATCCGCTCGCGGGCGTGCTCGATCAGATGCGCCACCTGACGGAGCACCATGGCTTCTGGTACTGCGAAGTCGTGCTGGGCCAGGAGCGCCTCCACCACCTTGTCTTCCAGCGCCCGCCGATTGTCCCGCTCCCGCTGTGCTTCGAGCTCCTTGCGGACCTCCGCCTTGAGCTCGTCCAGCGTCGCGTACTGCCCCAGGCTCTTCGCGAACTCGTCGTCCAGCGGCGGCAGCGCCTTTTCCTTCACCTCCACTACCCGCACTGTCGCGACGCCGGTCTTCCCTCGGAGATCCTCCCGCCGGTGGTCGTCCGGGAAGCGGACGCGCGTTTCGCGCTCGCCGCCGGCGGCTAATCCGATGACCGCCTCGTCGATCTCGGGGAGGACCGCCTGGGAGCCCACCAGAAAAGCGTACCCCTGCTCCCTCCGTGGCTCCATCCCCTCGGGGGTGAGGGTGTAGTCCATGATCACCAGATCGCCGAGATCGCCCGCGCGCTCGACGCTTCTGAATTCGGCGTGCTGCTCGCGCAGGTGCTCCAGCGTCTTCGCGACGTCTTCGTCGGCCACCGCGCCGGGCGAATGCTGGACGGACAGCCCAGTGTACGCGCCCAGGCTGATCGCCGGCTTGATCTCCACCACCGCGGTGAACTTGAGCGGCGAGCCCTCCTCCAGCGTGACCTCGTGGAAATCCGGATCCTCCACGGGCTTCAGCCGGGCCTCGGCCAGGGCCTGGCGGTACACCTGGGGAATGAGCCGCTGGGCCACCTCCCGGCGCACCTCGTCGGCGAAGTGGAGCTTCACGAGGTTCCGGGGGACGTGGCCTTTCCGAAAGCCCGGGAGCCGTGCCTGACGACTCACCCGCCCGTAGGCCTCCTCCCACGCCTTCCGGACAAGGTCCTCCGGCGCCTCCACTTGAAGGCGGCGCTTGCAGGCCTCAAGCTCTTCGACGGCAACTTTCATCAGGGGAGTATCCGCATGGTGCGAGAGGGGGGAGTTGAACCCCCAAGGGCTTTCACCCACTGGATCCTAAATCCAGCGCGTCTGCCAGTTTCGCCACTCTCGCACGAACAGAATGAAAATGGTGAGCCGTGGAGGAGTCGAACCTCCAACCTACTGATTAAGAGTCAGTTGCTCTGCCAGTTGAGCTAACGGCTCGCCGATGCCGTAATGGTACGCCTGAGAGGATTCGAACCTCTGACCTTCGGATCCGGAGTCCGACGCTCTATCCAACTGAGCTACAGGCGCACCACGCTGTGTGTCGGCCCCTCGATTCTGGTACGCCCGGAAGGAATCGAACCTTCGACCTTCGGATTCGAAGTCCGACGCTCTATCCAACTGAGCTACGGGCGCACGAACTGGGGTGAGCGAAGGGAATCGAACCCTCAACCCCTGGAGCCACAGTCCAGTGCTCTAACCAATTGAGCTACGCTCACCACAATCTTAACCTTCGGCATTGAAAACGACGCCGTATCTTACCCCACCGCTTCCGGAAGTGTCAATCCGCACAGGGATTTCGGCGTGAGGATGGGGTGGTGCGCCTGGCAGGATTTGAACCTGCGGCCCTCGGATTAGAAGTCCCGCCAGTTCCCCCACAGAACCCAAGAATGCCCAAGAATTTCCTAATGATTGGCGCCGTAGCGGTCGTCGGCTTTGGGCCGCTTTGGGCCTGGTCCGCACCTGTCCCCGCACAATTCCCGCACAGCAGCCACGCCCGGGACCTTGGGGAAGCAACGGATGGGAGGGCGTCTCTGCCTCGGCGTCCGGGGCTCCTTCTGGCGTACCGTGGCCTATTGGCTGGCCGAAGCACCCGGCGCCGGCTAGCGGCCGCCGGGCCGGCGCTGCATGGGGCGCTGCCCTTGCCACGGGCGTCCATGCTGCCCGGGGCGGG
>CAYRZF010000071.1:0-10891 GCA_964428805.1 uncultured bacterium
GAAGTCATTGCGGTGAAGCCCGCGGATCTTGTGGGTCCACCAGGTCACCGTCACGCGGCCCCATTCGGTGAGCAGAGCGGGATGATGGCCTTCTTCCTCGGCGAGCGCGCCGACGCGATCAGTGAAGGCCAAAGCCTCGGCAAAGTCAGGGAAGGAGAACACCCGCTCCAACCTCAGAATGCCGTCCCGCTCGACGAGTTCCCAGTCGGGGACTTGTGGCTTGAGTTCCTGAATCTCCGCCTCGGTCACCCGCGGTGCCCCGCGCCGGCAGGCGACACACTTTTCGCCCGTCAATTGACTCATTCAGACACCTTGGCCCAGAGCCGCTTTTCCAGGCGCTCCCACACCTCCGGATTGACGAGATGCGGCGGGCGCTCACCCCGGAGGACCTGGAGGATCTGGGTCGCCGCCGATACGGCCAGGTCGCGCTTGGCCTCGACCGTCACCCCCGCGACGTGCGGCGTCAGGATGAGATTTCCCAGCTCATAGAGCGGGCTGTCGGGCGACGGCGGCTCGGGCTCGAAGACGTCCAGAGCGGCCCCGGCGATCCAGCCATCCTTCAAGGCGCGGATGAGCGCCGCCTGTTGCACGACGGGACCGCGCGCGGTGTTGATGAGAAAGGCGTCCCGGCGCATCTGCCGCAGTTCGGCCTCGCCGATCATGCCTCGGGTCTCCTCCGTCAATTCCGGATGCAGGGAGACGAAGTCGGCTTCCCGGAGGAGCGGCCCTAGCTCCTTCACCCACGTCGCCCCGACCGCCTCGGCCTTGCTCGGCGGGACGTAGGGATCGTACACCAGCACCCGCATCCGAAAGGCGGCCACGCACTTTCGCGCGACCTCGGTCCCGATCTGGCCGCACCCGATGACGCCGAGCGTCCGCCCCTCGAGGTGAAAACGGGTTGATCGATGGCCCTCGGCCCAGCCCTCGCCCAGCCGCGCGCGAATGTCCGAGCGCGTGATCTGTTTCGCCAGATCGAGCATGAGTCCCACGGTGTGTTCCGAGACCGGCACGGCCCCGAGACCCGGGTTATTGACCACCGCGACACCCTTGGCCGTGGCGGCCTGGATGTCGATGGCGTCGGTGCCGCGCCCCGACGTGCTGATGACGAGCAAATCGTTTCCCTCGCGGATGGCATCGCCGCGGAGCCGCGCGGGATAGCGGACGGCGACCGCCGCGGCGCCGCGGACGGCCTCGCGGATCGCGCCCTGGGTCGGGTCGTGAAGGACCTGGACCTCGGTATGGCGAGCGAGCAGCTCCTCGCCGGCCGGATCGTACATCGACTCGATCAGCAACACTCGCGGTCGCTTGGTCGCTGGCATGCATGGACTCCCGGAGAACGGGCGCGTCACCGGGTGGCGCGGCCAGAGGTCATCTGATCATACTTGACGCGCTCGTGGGCCGCGATCGGGTTGACTCCCTGAGCGATCCAATCCTTGACGCGTTCTTCCGTCTCCGCGCACTCCTGGGCAATTTTCAGCACGTCCGTGATGTGCTCCTGAGGTACCACCACGACTCCGTTGTCGTCCGCCATGACGAGGTCCCCCGCCCGGGCCCGCACGCCCGCCAGCTGCACCTCGATGCTGTGGCCCGCGAAGGCGCAACGGTTTCGGATCGACTGCTGAATGACGCCCTTGGCGTACGCCGGGAACCCCTGCGCCTTCATCTCGTCCACATCGCGCGTGACGCCGTCGATCACGACTCCGACGAGGCCGTGCTGGATGGCCGTGAATGTGGCGACTCCTCCCCAGCTGTTGACGTCCATCCGGCCGCCCTGATCAATGACCAGCACGTCTCCGGGCTTCGCGGCGACAATGGCCTCGAGTGTCCCGAGCACCGGGGACGCCGACCCTTCGGGGATCAGCTTCATTGTCATCGCCCGGCCGACGACCTTCTGGCACCCGGGCCAGAGCGGCAGGATCCCGTGGGGCGCCCCTTTCAGCTGCAGGCGGTCCAGGCCGTCTGACACGTTTGAGGTGGACAACTTGAGGTACGCCTGCACGATGGGATCGCGACTGGGGGTCGGGAACGGCGCCATGCGGAGGTCCCTCCTTTACGGGATAAACATGGTATCCTCCGGAGACATCAAAGTAAATCAGCGGCTCCGGGTAGGCACTCCCGTCAGGGCATGCTCGAATAATGTCGTAGGCCTCTTCGGGATCAACACCCGATACCCTTAACATCGCATTCCACGACGGAGGTATACGGATGCGCCGTATTCGGTACCCGATTCTTGTCCTCGCGGGACTCTTCGCCCTTTTCGCGGCTCAGGCGTGGGCAGGAGCCCCAACAGAGCAGCTCAGGAGCTCCATCGACAGGATCATCCCGATTCTCCAGGACCCGGCCCTCAAGGCTGACGGAAAACTCACGGATCGGCGCGCCGCCGTCCGGGCTGTCGCCAGCGAAATCTTCGACTTCGCCGAGAGCGCCAAGCGCTGCCTGGGTCGGCACTGGGAGAGCCGGACGGACCAGGAGCGGGAGGAGTTCACCCGGCTCTTCCAGGACCTGCTGGAACGCACGTACATCTCCAAGCTCGAATCGTACGGGGGAGAGCAGATCACGTATACGGCCGAATCGGTGAACGGAGACCTCGCCACGGTCAAGACGAAGATCATCACCAAGAAGGGCTCCGAGTTCCCCGTAGACTACCAGATACTCCGGCGCGGGGATCGCTGGTTCGTGTACGACATCTTCATCGACGGCGTGAGCTTTGTCGCCAATTATCGCGCCCAGTTCAACAAGATCATCCAAACCTCGTCCTACGAGGAGCTCGTCAGAAAAATCAAGACAAAACAGGAGAGCTTATAGGAGCTCGCGCGCCTGAAGAGACCGGCCGGCAAGGACAGTCGTGAGCGCCGGCGGGGCATCCGGCAGCGGGCGGCGCGCGATGGTGGAGGCCTGAATCTCCATCGGCACAGCGACGCCAAGGAACCGGGCCACCAGAGCGGCCGAGCGCGCATCCTTCCAGTAGTCGCCGTGGCCGTTGCCGGACAACTGCCGCCGCTCTGTCCACAGACCAGCCGGTTGCCCAAAGCGTCCCACGGCGGTGGGAAAGAATCCTTCTCCGGCGGCGGTCTGCCCCAGCGGGAAGGCCCAACGCAACACGTTATCGTCCCGCGAATACAGGGTCAGCGTTTTCCTCGACAGGACGGCTCCCGGCCAGAGACGCCGCCCGGGCTCGACCATATCCACCTGGACCGCGGCCGCCATGAGGCAGGTCCCCGCAAAGCGCGCCGAGGCGGAAGGCGCCGCGGCGAGCCGGTCGAGGAGCTCCAGGATCACGCGGTTCCCCAGGGAGTGGGCAACGAGGTAGATCTCCGTCGGGGTTCCTCCCGGTCCCGCCAGCGTCGGCAGATACCTCGCCAGGACCGCCGCTGAATCTTTCGCCGGACCCATCTCGAAGGGATAGCTGAGGAAGGACACCGGCCCCAGATCCGCGTCCCCGGGCCAATACACTTTGCCGAGGTCGGCCAGGAGCGCGGCGGCACCCCTCCCGATTTTCTTCAGATCTTCCGTGAACTCTTTGTAGCTCGCCCGCGCCGCGTCCTCGGTGCTGTTGTACCCGTGCACCAGCAGCACCACACGGCGCCGTCCATGCGGAAAAGGCGGGGTCACTTCCCGGACCTCCCGCGCCACCGGGCCGCCGGCCCGCCGCGTCCGGACACTCAGCTCGTTCCACACCTCGCCGACCACGCCGATCACTTCCGCAGCTGCTGTAAGGCCGCGACGAGGTCGCGAGCGACGGGGGCCAAGAAGCCCCCCAGGATCGCCGCCACGAGGTACAGCCCCAGGCGTCGGAACGTCAAGATCGGCTCGTTGGTAAAGAGCCACAATCCTGCCACGATGAAGAGGCCGCTCAAGACGATGGAGGCGATCTGGAGGCACAGCTTCCACCGGAAACCGGCCGAGATCTGGAGCCCGTCGAGGCTCCGCTGCACCTGGTGGGTCACGCGGTTACGCGGGTCCACCAGGTCGGCCAGCCGGCTCTTCTCTTCCTCCGTCAACTGCGCCCGTGGCTTCTCCGCCAGAGGACGGGCGCCCACGAGCTTCTTCACGTCCTCGGCGCTCGCCTGGGCGGCGAGGCAGTACAGCAGATGCGGGTGGTGCCACGGGTAGTCCAGGACGATCTGTGTAGCCGCGTTCATCTGGCCGCTCACCTGCTCGATGGGCAAATCATAAAGCGCTTCCCGGTCACCCGACGTCGCCAGCCGGATCAAATCCTTCTCGGCTTCCTCGGGATCGGCCTCGAATCCCTGGACGAGGCGGGCCTGCCTCGCCTGATTCTGCAGCCAGCCCTTCACCCACCACGCCTGAAACCAGCGGCGCAGCGGGACCATGTCCTTGACTGTCTGAATGAACGCCATGCTGATGACGCCCACCGCGGCCAGCGCGGTGGCGAAGGGAAACGCCCACTCATAGACAGCCTTGACCGCCTCCTGGATTGCCCTGGGAATCTCCATCCTCGACGCCTCCCCTCACTCACTTCCGTTTTTTGCGCGCGTGGCTCTGGAGCCCACGCTCCCAGAGATATTCAGTCTCGCCGAGATGTTTGCCGACCCAGCGCGAGAGCACGAAGAAGAGGTCGCTCAGCCGGTTCACATATCGAAGCGGGCCTTCCCCGATCGGCTCGACACGCGAGAGCGCGAGGATCTCCCGTTCCGCGCGGCGACACACCGTGCGGCATTGGTGGAGAAAGCCACCGATGCGGCCGCCACCGGGAAGGGTGAATGACCTCAGCGGTGCGAGCTCCTTCTGGCAGCGATCCATGAGCGCTTCGAGCGCCTTCACCTCAGCGTCGCCGATGCGGTGCATGCCCTCGTACACCGCGTCCTCCGGCGTGGCCAGCTCGCTCCCGAGATCGAAGAGCTGGTTCTGGAGTCGTCGGAACACCTCGTCGAGCCAGCGGTGCTTCTCCCCTTCCTCGAGCCGCTCCTCGTTAAAGACGCGCGCGAGGCCGAGCACCGAGTTGAGCTCGTCGATCGTGCCGTACGCGGCGATCCGCGGCGAATCTTTCGGGACGCGCTTGCCGCCGACCAGCGCGGTCATCCCTTTGTCGCCCGTGCGCGTGTACACGCGCGTGATACTGATCGTCATGACCCTGACCTCCCTGAGGCTCGGCTACTGCAAGAATGTCTCCCCACGATGGATCGATCGCCGGTGGCCACCAGAGCGTGCGGGAGCGTGATCCCGAGCTCCTCGCCGGGGACCGTGCCTAGGACGGTCTGGGCCTTGCCCGCCATCGGAGATCGCATCACGGCGCAGGCCGAACAATGAGATCGATTTCCACCAGCGCGCCCAGGGCGAGCGCGGTGACGCCCACCGTCGTCCGTGCCGGGAACCGCCCGGATCTGAAATAGCTGGCGTACACGCCGTTCACAGCTGGATAGTCGGCGAAGTTGACCAGGTAGATCCGGGCTATGACTGCGCGGTCCAGACTGGTCCCCGCCCCACGAAGAACCGTCTGGAGGTTCCGCATCACCTGGTGCGTCTGCTCGACGCTGCCACCTGGAACCAGCGCACCGGTCTGCGGATCCGTCCCCAGTTGGCCAGTCACGAAGAGGAAGTCGCCTGCGCGCACAGCGTGGCTGTATGGGGCCGTGGGCGGCGGCGGCGGGGCATCAGGAAACATGAGGAACTCCAGATCCATGGCGTGGCTCCTCGGGGCGAGGATTTCCTGCTACGCGGGGCTCGTGCAGTGTTTGCAGCGCGTCGCTTTCGCGAGAATGCTATCGCCACAGGCCGCGCAGGTCTTCATGGGAGGACCCGGCGGAGCGGGCTTTTCCTTCAGGAGGGCGCGCGTGATGAGAAAGACGAAGAAGGCAATGATGGCGAAGTCCGCGACGGACCCGAGGAAGTTTCCCGCGCCCAGGGCCGACAGGACCTTGCCGTCCGGGGCCGTCTTGAGCGGGATCTGCCAGGCCCGCCAGTCCCCGCCGACGAGAAACAGACTGACGACAGGCATCAGCAGATCGCCCACGACGGAGGACACCACCTTGCCGATGGCCGCGCCGATGATGACCCCCACCGCGAGGGCCAGCGCGTTAGTCTTGCGGAGAAACTCGAAAAACTCGCCTAGCATCTGACCCCTCCTCCCCTGAAAATGCTGGACTTACAACCGTCAGTCGTCTTGAGCTGAAGTGGGCTGGAATGGGCCTGAATAAGCTTGGCGTGGGCACAAAATGGGCACAACCGAGGTCCCGCGCGAATCTTCTACTCGTCCCGGCGGCCTCGCGCTTCCTCCGCGACCCTGATCTCCTCGGCGAACATGCCGACGTGCAGCGGGCAGGGTGGCTTGTTCTCGTCAACGTACTGACACTCGGTTTGGTTACACTGAACGAAATATCCTCGCGGCCGCCCGAAGCCGTTCGATCGACGGAGACGGATCACGACCGTTTCGGATACCACCTCGCACCCGAACTCCCGCGTGTGTCCTCGGCTCATATGATCTCCTATGATGAGACGGCGGCCCCCGATACGGCTCTCCCCTCCTCCTCGTACGGATCACTCTCAAGTCTTGGGGAACCGTGGTCATACTCTAGTTGATCGAGCGGTTCGGATATCGTGCGCCCGCTCAAGGCGTGAGCACCCACAAGCGACTCCCCGTCGATATCGATGAACACGATGGCTTGATGCCACGCCGGGCGATTCACCCAGATCGCCGATGCCTCTGATCCCGTGCGCGTATTGACGCCTTGCCACACGCCGCCCGCCGGCCGGCGATCCCGCCGGCTCGTCGTCATCTCGCGCTTGCATTCTTCGAAGCCGTCACTCGAGAGGGCATTCATAATCTCCTCTGGCGCCGCGACCCATCCGTGCTCCTGTTCGATCCATGTCATCCTGCCCTGCTCGCGAAGCTCATTGAAGCCTTTCATCTGTCGCATTGGGGTCCTCCGATCCCGGTGAAGACGCTGACAGTCAGCGCTTGTCGTCGTACTGTTTGACTGGCGCGGAGCCCCATTCGCTCCGACTCGTCTCGTGGCTGGATCGCTCCCCGATCTCTTCATTTCCCGCGCCTCTGCCGCTCACTCCCGCTCAGCCTCCGCAGGATTCCGGGCCGGAGATTCCTGCGTTCCCCCCCAGCTCCCCCTCCTCTACCCGCCAGGCTCCGGATCCGGCGGACCGCGTGGGCCTGGCCCTCAACGTTGGCGAGGAGGTTCCGGTCGCCATCCCGCTTCAGCCCCTCGTCGATGAGGGCCCGGAGGACGATCTGGAGGCTCACCGGGAGCTTGAGCGTGGTCGTCGCCTTCCCCGCCAAGACCCGCGCCCGGTCGTGGACGGCTTGGGGGAGAATGAGGAGGACTCTGGTCTTATTCTCAAACATCACAGCACCTCCGCCTCCTGCCGGCCGGGCCTCCTCAACCAGACGCCCGGACTTGGTTACCATTACATAACTTATACTTGACATATAATTTATATTTATGATATACGCTAAGTCAAGCGCAAAGATATCGAGAGGGCGGACGGAGGGCCGAAGCACCAGGTGAAGGAAGAAGGAGGAGGGGTCATGACTCTCGAAATGTTCGCGACGTCGGAGAGCCGTCCGGTGCCGATTCGCGTGCTTGCTCGCATGGCTGCCACCGGCATCTACCTGCTGCGCGGCATCCCCCGCGACCTTCAGCGGGCCGCGCGGGCCCGCGCCATGAGCGAGGGGACCACGCTGCGCTGCGTACTCCTGCAAGGCTTGCGTGAGTACGCGGCGGGAACCTGGACACCCCAGCCAGATGATAATTCGCCCGAGTCCTAACCACGACCAACCCCGTTGAAAGGAGGTTCACTATGGCTGAGGAACGAAAAGGCATCGTCGAGTCCGGCCGGCCGCCGTGCCCTGACCGGATCGAGGTTGACCGGGACGCGCAGCTGGTGTCGGCGGCCACGGTAAAAGCCTGGGTGGCCCATCTTCGGTCCCACGGCTGGACGGAGAAAGAATTGGGCCTTGTCTGGCTCACTCGGACCAGGCAGGGGATCACGCGCTAGAAGAGGCCAATCTAATACCTAAGTAGCATTGAGCATAAAGAAACTGAGATTCAAGCGAAAACGGCCGACTCCCCGCTATTATTACCGGGAATTGCAAACCCTCAGAGACCCTCTCCATTTTCGCACCCCGTAGACCGGCGGGGGAAGGCGGAGCAAGGAATCTATAGGGCCGTGAACGCAAGGGGACCGACAACTCGGACGGTGGGAGCGCCATGCTGAATGACATTCTGGCTGTGTGCGTAAGCGCCGCGGTCGTGGTGGTGTTTGCCACGATCTTCGGGGCGGTAGAGCTACTGTGGAAAGTGCTGCACGCCGCCCGGCGCGTGAGCGGGCTATGACACGCGAGGGTGCCGCGAGGATTTCAGTGACGCGTAACTATTAATGGATAAAAAAACTGGTGGGCAGGGACGGGATTGAACCGCCGACACCAGGATTTTCAGTTCTCGTCCCACCCAGGGACTATCGGGCACTATTGGCTCGAATCGGTAAGAATCCTGGAGTTTCTGAGCCGGCCGTTTCGATCATTCTGCCCGTTGGTCCCCATTCCCACTCGATAGTTCTGACACAGAACTGACACAGCCTCCAGACATACGCGGTACTTCGGGGCCTACTGGATCACCTCGTCCGCCCGAATCAGCACGGACTGAGGGATCGTCAGGCCGAGGGCCTTGGCGGTCTTCAGGTTGATAACCAGCTCGATCTTGTTCGCACCTTCGACGGGCAGATCTTGAGGGCGAGCACCGCGAAGTCCGGGTCCGAGTAGCGGACGGTAGCGGCGAGCACGTGCTGATAGAAGGCGAGCGATCTCGGCACGTCGCGCACGATCAGGTTCACGCTGAAGGGGAGGGGCAGGCGACCGTCGCGGTCCGCCGGGATCCAGGGATCGCCCGTCCGTCGCTTCATGCCGGGGCCCCGCCCTTGACGCTCGCCGGAGCCCCGGGATAAGATGCCGCCATGGCCATCCAGATCCGCCCCTTAAAAGATGTGGAGGACCGGGCACGGGGGGTGCGCGGGCCCATGAACGTGGACGAGTTCCTCGCCTGCTTCCCCGAGGTCCCGCGCGACCTGCGCGACGAGCCGGTCCTGGCCGAGTACGTGGGCGCCTTCGGCCATCTCCTGCGCCTGGCGCAGAAGCCGTCGCCCTGCATGCGCGACGGCGGCGACGCGCCGCACCAGTTCTACCTGCGGCTCGTCAACGACCTGGCCATCTACGGGACCGGCCTCGCCAAGCGCGACCGCACCCTCGTCCGGCTTCGGGCGACCCTCGACGGGTACCGGAAGCAACCCGCGACCTTCGCCTGCACGCTGGTGCCCCGCCGCGCGCCGGGCGCCCCGCGCTCCAGCTGCGCCTGACCCCTGGGGTGTAGACGCCGGGGCGAGGGCGGTCAACACACCCGCCCTCGGGCCCACCTGTGCTATGCTGAGAGGGCAGTCCTGCCAGATGCTGGTTGTCTAGAGTCACGCCTGATTCCCTGGCAGAGAAAATCCCCTACGGAGGGAAACCGATGATCCGTGTCCTGCAGCGCGCGCTCGGCCTCGCCGGGCTCCTGGTCCTCTTCGCGGCGCACGGGACCGTGGAAACGGCCAAGGTGATCACGGATAAATTTACGGGTCAGTCACGGGGTTTCGGCTTCGTGGAGATGGGTTCCGGGGGCGAGGCCCAAAACGCCATCGATAGCCTGAACGGTGCCCAACTCGAGGGACGTACCCTCGTGGTTAATGAAGCCAAGCCCATGGCGAGGCGCGATGGCGAAGGTCGAGGAAGCCGAAATGGCGGCCGTAACCGCTGGTAGTTTTCTCGTTCTTGAGTAACCAAAAAATGGGCAACGGGTCGGTTTGCCCCTTTTTTTCAGCATGTGGGCCTGAGACGGATCTTACACCGCACAGTTTTTTGGAAGAGGAAGTTTAGGGAAGGTGATATTTCACTTGCCACAGGCCGTAGGCTTTATCTCTTTTTTTCTCTACGCCAGCTTTTTCGAATGGTTTCTGCATCGGTTTGTGATGCACCAACCCATATGGTCGTATCCGTTTCGCTCCCACGCCTTGATCCACCACGGCATCTTTCGTGCTGGCCCAACCTATTTTCTCTCGCAGGATGAGAATCGCGAGAAAGTCAGATTCGCTTGGTGGAATGCACCTTTGATTCTCGGTTTGCATGCGCCTGTGGTGCTTTGGATTCAATATCTTCTCCATATAAATATTTTCTTTGGGGGAATGACGGCTCTCGGCTTCTATTACTTCCTCTACGAGTATCTCCATTTCTGCATGCATGTGCCCAAGGGGCGTTGGATTGAGAAGAGGGTGTGGTTCTGCTGGCTCGATGCCCATCACCATACGCATCACAAGCGACACTATAATAATCTCAATGTAGTCCTTCCTCTGGCTGACCTCGTTTTCGGAACGCTAGTTCCGGCTAGAGAAAGGATCCCCGCGCCAAGAAGATCTGCAAAGATTTAGGAAGAGAATCACGGCGGCCGATCATCCGAACTCGGTGGGTCTTTCACAGGGGGCCTCCTTCGGCGACCTTTGATAAGATCTATTTGGCGCATAATGCTTCTGAGGACATTTCGCTTTTTTTACAGCGGGCTTTCGACGTTTCTGACCTGATCCCCAAAAACTGGACGAGTTGAGGGTTGAGGAGCGGACCAAAGGGACCTACCCCCTGAATGTGGGCTGGAATGCGCTGGAGTGAGCTGGTCGTAGGCACAAAATGGGCACAATCCGACCCCGAAGCAAGAAGGAGGGGATTGCTAACGTCTGGAACTCACTGGCGGGGTCGACGGGATTTGAACCCGCGACCTCTGGATTGACAGAAGCATTTCCCGGATTTCATAACTGCCTGAAAACGCTGGATCTGCAAGCGGGAGTCGATCCCTTCATCTTCAGCTGGAGTGAGCCCAAGATGGGCACAATTTGGGCA
>CAYRZF010000072.1:0-4360 GCA_964428805.1 uncultured bacterium
AGTCGCCTACGTCAAGCGCGTGAACGTCGACTACTTCACCGACGCGATCAGCGCCAAGGGCGTGTGGATCCTCCGGCGCCTCGCCGATCAGACCTCCCCCGGTCTTCTGGCCGAGCACGGCGAAGTGCTCGTGGCCGAGAAGGTGGTGGGCTTCAAAAAGATCAAGTTCGGCACGCTGGAGAACGTGGGGTCGGGGGAGGTGGAGCTGCCGCAGCAGGAGATGCAAACCACCAGCGCGTGGCTCGCCATTGACCCCGCCCTCCTGGCCCGGCTGTCGGCGAGCCGGGATGAGCTGGTGGACGGGCTCCGCGCCCTCGCCTACCTCTTCCACCACTTGGCGCCGATCTTCCTCCTCTGCGACGTCCGTGACCTCGGCTCGTGGCTCGGCGACCAGACGCCAGCCGGCCAGGGCGGAGTGGCCACCCACCAGTCAGCGCGGACTCGCCTGCTGGAGGCCGACCAATTCAACCCGACGATCTACCTGTACGACAGCGCCCCGGGCGGCATCGGGTTGGCGGAGGGGCTCTTTCAGGTTCTTCCCTCTTTGCTCGCCCGGGGCCTCGAGACCCTGGAAACGTGCCCGTGCCGCTGGGGCTGCCCCTCCTGCGTGGGGCCCGTGAACGAGATCGGCCGCCGGGCGAAGGCCATCGCGACTGTTCTTCTCCGCCACCTCACCTGATACCGTGGCGATAACCGTCGCGCTCAAGTCACGGCGCTCCGCCCTGGAAGAGTTGGTGGGCGGGAGAGAGGAAGAGACCGCGCATGGCCGCTTGCTGGTGACCCGCCAGGATTACCCTCTCGACCACCGCCACGGCACCCATGCCCTCCGGTCGGCGCTGGAGCCCTCTGCCGAGGTCCTCAGGCTGCTGAGTCGCCAACCCCTCGCCGCTGGCGTGCCGGCTCGCCTGCTCCACCTCGACACCGAGACGACCGGCCTGTCGGGCGGCACCGGCACCTACGCGTTCCTGGTCGGCGCCGGGTTCTTTGAGGGCGACCAGTTCGTGCTGAAGCAGTACTTCATGCGCGACCTGGACGAAGAGCCAGCGCTGATTGCCGCGGTTGAGGCGTTGCTGGCCGACTTTGACGGCGTGGTCACCTACAACGGCCGCGGCTTCGATCTCCCGCTCCTGGAGACCCGCTTTGTGCTCCTCCGCCGTCGCTGGCCAGACCACCTCTGGCATCTGGATCTGCTTCCGCCGGCCCGCCGTCTCTGGTCCGCGCGTCTTCCCGACTGCCGTCTCGCGACCGTCGAGACCCACGTGCTGGGGATGGACCGCACCGGCGATGTTCCGGGCGCGTTGATCCCGTCGCTTTACTTCAACTACCTCAGAAGTCGCCGTCCCGGCGAGATGCCGCGCGTCTTTCAGCACAACCGGCTGGATGTCCTCTCGCTGGTGGCGCTCACGGGCTGGGTGGCCCGTGCTCTCGCCGACCCCGACGGGCTTGCCCTCACTCCCGAAGAGTATGTGGGTCTGGGGCGGCTCTGGGAGGGAGTAGATGCGGAACGCGGGGTGGAGTGCTACCGGGCCGCCTTGACGAGAGGCCTCGGCAGCCCCGACCGGGAACAATTGCTCTTCAGGCTCGGTCTCTATGCCAAGCGCGAAGCCCGCTGGCACGAAGCCTGTTCGCTTTGGGAGGCGGCAATTTCGGACGACGCCGGGTTCCATCTTCGCCCGTGGGAGGAGTTGGCCAAGTACTACGAGCATCGCTCTCGTGATCTCGCCGCGGCTCACCGGGTCACCGCTCTTGCCCTCGCCCAGGCCCAGCGGCGGGGGGCTCCCGAGGCGGTTCAGGCCTCCTTGGCCCATCGCCTGGGCCGGCTCCGTCGCCGCTCACGCTTATCCCCTTTTCGCCCACCGGAAGGGCGGCGCGCGTAACATATCCGGCAAGGCGTTGCAGCAAACCGTCACCGGTGCTGCCCCCCCGATTGCTCCCTGCCGAGTCTCTTTCTACCGTTTCGCCTTATTTTCCTGGCGAATAGGCGCTGGAAGCGTGCTATGGCCGGCGTTGGTTTCGCCTTTGCATACTCAGCGAGCCTCGCGAGGGAGATCTCTGCCAAAAATGCTCTCGACATCCCTGGAGCTGATCCAGCGACTGGAGTCCAACGTCGCCCGGGCGCTCGTGGGCAAGCCCGAGGTGGTGCGGTTAGCCGTGATCGGGCTTCTGGCTCGGGGGCACCTCTTGATCGAGGACGTCCCGGGCGTCGGCAAGACCACGCTCGCCCACGCCCTCGCGCGTTCTCTGGGCGCCACCTTCCAGCGGATCCAGTTCACGTCTGACCTGCTCCCCTCCGATATCCTCGGGGTTTCCGTCTACGACGGGAAGACGGGGGAGTTCGTCTTCAAGCCCGGCCCGCTCTTCAGCAACATCGTGCTTGCCGATGAGATCAATCGCACCACCCCGAAGACCCAGTCGAGTCTGCTCGAGGCGATGAACGAATGCCAGGTCTCCCTGGATCATCACACATACCCGCTGCCGCGCCCCTTCATGGTCCTGGCGACCCAAAATCCCCTGGAGTATCAAGGGACTCATCGGCTCCCCGAGTCCCAGCTCGACCGATTCCTGCTCAAGATCCGGATCGGCTATCCGGGGAGAAGCGATGAGAAGGAAATCTTGAAAGGGGCGGGCGCCGCCGTCCTGGGGCAGATCGAGCCGGTGCTCTCGGCCGCGGAAGTGATGGACCTCCAGCAGGCGGCCGAAAAGGTCCGCGTGGACGAATCGCTCCTGGATTACGTGATGGCGATTGTGGAGTCCACGCGCCGCTCCCCGCTCCTGGCCCTCGGGATAAGTCCGCGGGGCTCGCTGGCCCTGCTCAGGGCGGCCCAGGCCTATGCGATGGCGGACGGCCGGGAGTATGTGGTCCCGGACGACATCAAACGGGTGACCGTGCCAGCCCTGGCTCACCGGGTCATCGTGAGAGGTCGGCTCGAGCGAGCCGCCGGAGTCGAGCTGGAGGCGGAGGCCATCATCGGCGCCCTCCTGCAACAAATTCCCGTCCCGCGCTGAGGCCGGCGACAGCGCATGGCCTGGCTGGTTCGCTGCTGGCGGGTGCTCCGGCCCCCGCGCACGATTCGTCCCACGCGCGAGGGGTGGTGGTTCCTTCTAACCACCCTCGGGATCGGCGTCGTCGCCGTCAACACCGGTAACAACCTCCTCTACCTTCTCGTCTCCATGCTTCTGAGCACGATCGTGGTCTCCGGAATCCTGTCCGAGCAGACCATGCGCCGGCTCAAACTCTCACCCGCCACGCCCCGGGAGGTCTTCGCAGGATCTCCAGCAGTCGTCGGGTGCGTGGTGGTCAACACCAACCGCCTTCTTCCGTCCTATTCCCTCGTCGTCGAGGTCGCGGGGGAGAACGGCGGATCTCCCCGGGTCTTCTTCGTGCCGAAGCTCGATCCCGGCCACCAGCGTCTTCACTTGTGGGAGGAGACTTTCCCCCGCCGGGGCCGGCACCGGTTTCAGGCCGTGCGCGTGAAGACGCGCTTTCCCTTCAGCCTGTTCCTCAAAGCAACGTCCCCGATCCTCTTCGACGAATTCCTGGTTTTCCCGGCGGTCCATCCGCTCTCTCTCGAGGATCTCCGGGGTCTGGGGGGCTCGGCGGGCGAGCGTGAGGCGCGGCCCGGCCGGGGCACGGACCTCTATAACCTCAGAGAGTATCGCTGGGGGGATGACCCCCGCTTGATCCACTGGAAGAGCACGGCCAAGTCCGGCGCCCTGATGGTGCGCGAGGTGGAGGCGGAGGCGGCCCTCAGGGTGCGTCTCCTCCTTGAGGGGCCGCCACCGAACGCGGACCTCGAGCAAGTGGAGGCCGGCATCTCGCGGGCCGCCTCCATCGCCTCGTACCTGCTTGATCAGGGATCGTGCGTGGAGCTCGTCGGCGCGGGCCTCTTTATCCCCCTCGGCGACGGCCCGACTCACCGACGCCGCATTTTAGAGATGCTCGCCCTCTACGATCCTGTCGCGGGAAGCGCCGGTGGGGGCGTTCCGGCCGGGGATCCTTCGCTGCGGGAGATCCGCATTCCCCTCGGCGTACAGGGCCTCGGCCGAAGTTCCCCGAGGGGAGCGTAACCGTGTTGGTCAGGCGGGGCTTTCAACTTTGCACGTACCTCCTGGTCGTGGATGGCCTCGCCGCACTCGCCCTGGCAGGGCTGCTCGAGCCCTCCTGGTGGGCCTTCGTCTTTCTCGTCGTGGCCGCAAGTTGGTGGCAGGAGGCGGTGCGCGCCCGGGTCACCGCCGTTGTCCGGCACCACCAGCTCCTCATGCTCCTTGCGGTGGGCTTCTTCGCGCTCGACCTGCTCTACCTGGCAGAGTCGCTCCTGGACGGGTTCGTCCACCTCTTGCTCTTTGCCCTCTTCTACAA
>CAYRZF010000072.1:4460-10801 GCA_964428805.1 uncultured bacterium
CTCTCCGTCGTTGCGTCGATCGCCTCCTTACTGTTCACGCTTCTGTTCTTCTTTGTCATCCCGCGGGTGGGGCAGGCGGCCCTGCCGCTCAGGGGCCGGCTGGGTGAGATGGTCACCGGGTTCTCCGACCGGGTGGACCTCGGTTCCTTCGGGACCATTCAGACGGACGCGACGGTCGTGATGCGGGTTCAGTTCCCGGAAGGGCCGGCCTCTCCGGAAAATCTCGGCGGTCTCCGCTGGCGGGGCATTGCCTTCGATCACTTCAATGGCCGCGAATGGAGGGTGAGCCGGCCGGCGCGTCGCACGCTGCCGCCGGTCTTCGGGGGGCACATGGCCCTGGCCCGGGCGCGCGGGACGGGTCCGGTCGTCACCCAGGAGATCTACCTGGAGCCCATCGGCCCCGAGGTGCTGTTCGCGGCTCCCCGGCTCCTCGGGGTGGTTCTCTCCACCGGCCCCCTCTCCGTGGATTCCCTGGACTCGGTCAGCTCACCTGTCCCGCAGGCGCGGCTCCACTATCGGGCCCTCTCCGAACTCGAGGTGCCCACGGGGCGTTCGCCGGGGACGGAGCGCGCTCTGTCAGACGTGGAGCGGGCTCGCTACCTTCAACTTCCACCCCTCTCCCCGCGGATCCACTCGCTGGCGCGCGAGGTGACCCGAGGGATCCCCGACCGGTGGGCGGCGGCCCTCCGCCTGACCGCCTATCTCCAGACGACCCTCCGCTACAGCCTTGAACTGAAGCAGACGCCCGTCCTGGATCCGCTGGAGGACTTTCTGTTCGTGAGCCGGTCGGGCAATTGTGAATACTTCGCCACCAGTCTGGCTGTGCTCCTTCGAAGCCTGGGGATTCCTGCCCGAGTGGTCAACGGGTTCCAGCGCGGCGAGTGGAATCCCTACGGTGGCTACTTCGCCGTGCGCCAGCGCGATGCGCATTCGTGGGTGGAGGCATATTTTCCGGAACAGGGGTGGGCGACCCTCGACGCGTCTCCTCGAGAGGAATTCGATTCGTCATGGGTTCCCAGTGCCACCTTCCAGTACCTCGACGCTCTCCGCATGCGATGGCATCGCTACGTCGTCAACTGGGGCCTGGGGGACCAAATCAGGGCGTCGGGGTCGATGTGGCGGCAGGCGCTGTACTGGCGGCGGGCGGTCTTCCAGGGTGGGCTGTCCATTCCGGGGGGCAAGCGGGAGGCAGCGATCGCCGGGGGCTTGGCAGGGGCCCTGGCGGTGGCGATCTTCCTCTGGCGGCGGGGTCCTGCCTTGACGCCGGCGCGGCTCAGGCGCCGCCCGCCGGTCTTGGTCTACGAGCGGATGCTCAAGCGCCTCGCCCGCCTCGGGCTACGCCCCGGACACGCGGAGACGGCGAGGGAGTTCTGCGGGCGGGTCGTCCTCCGGCTGCCCGACCGCCGGGACGTGGTCGGGGAGCTCACCCGCGTGTACGAGGCGGTGCGGTTCGGGAGCTTGGCCCTGGGTGAGGAGGAACTTGCGCGGCTTTGGCAGCTGGCTGATGGCCTGACGACCCCTACTTCCGGAGCACCTCGGGGTTGACGGGGGTCGGGGGCGTTTTTCCCTCGAGAACCGCCAAACAATTTTCGACCGCCAGCGCCCCCATTTTGTGCCGCGTCTCGGAGGACGCGCTGGCGATGTGAGGAGCCAGGACCACATTGGAGAGGGAGAGGAGCCCCGGATGGATTTTCGGCTCTTCCTCGTAGACGTCGAGTCCAGCGCCCGCGATCCAGCCTTCCTTGAGAGCCTGGACGAGTTCGGCTTCGTTGACGATGGGTCCGCGCGCGGCGTTGATCAAGAAGGCGGTCCGTTTCATGAGCTTGAGCTCGGCTGTCCCGATCAGGTGACGCGTTTCGGGGAGCAGCGGCGTGTGCAACGTGACGAAATCTGATTCTTTGAGAAGGGTCGCCTTGTCAACGAAGGTTGCCCCGAGCTCTCGCTCGATTGCGGCGTCGGCCCGAACGGCGTCGTTGTAGAGGACGCGCATCCCGAAGCCCCCAGCCCGCCGGGCTATCGCCCGGCCGATCCGTCCGAACCCCAGGATGCCGAGAGTTTTCCCGTGGACATCCGTTCCCCAGAGAAGCTCCCACTCCCACTGGGTGAACTTGCCCGCGCGGACGTATTGGTCCGCCTCAACCACGCGTCGGGCTACCGCCATCAGCAGGGTCCAGGCGAAGTCCGCGGTGGTTTCGGTCAGCACCTCGGGGGTGTTGGTCACCACGATGCCTCGGGCGGTAGCCGCCGCCACGTCGATGTTGTTGTAGCCGACAGCCGCGTTGGCCACCACTTTCAGCCGGGACGCGCTGCTTAAGACCTCGGCGTCAATGGTGTCGGTGATGAGGCAGACGACCCCGTCTTTGTCCCGGAGCCTGGCGAGCAGTTCGGGCTTTGCCAGGGGGTGGGGACCGGGGTGGAGGTCCACGGTCGCCCTGGCCCGGGCAAGGGAAATAGCCTCGGGGGGGAGCGTTCGTGTGATGAGGATCCTGGGTGGCATGGGCTGTCTCCTAAGTGGTCAAAACTTCGATACTTTCAATAGCCAGCTGAGGTTTCTAACTTATTGAAAAAAAGGCTAATTTCCTCTTGACAACCCCCTTGCGACCTAGGTATATTAGCACTCGCCCCGAATGAGTGCTAATGCTACTGGTAGACGCGTAACCACAAACCAACGGGAGGCGAGAGTGCTATGAAGATCCGTCCGTTGCACGACCGGGTCCTCGTCAAGCGGGTCGAGGAGGAGGAGGTCCGTAAGAGCGGCATTATCATCCCGGACACCGCCAAGGAAAAGCCCCAGAGGGGCAAGGTCATCGCCGCGGGGAACGGGAAGGTTTCAGAAGACGGCAAGCGCATCCCGCTGGACGTCAAGGCCGGCGACCAGGTGCTCTTCGCGAAGTATTCGGGCTCGGAGGTCAAGATCGAAGACGAGGAGTATCTGATCCTGCGCGAGGAAGACATACTCGGGATTCTCGAGTAGCCGATTCGTCCGAGGGTTTTCACCTGCAGAGAACATTCCAAAGGTTGAAGGAGGAAGGATATGTCGAAGCAGCTCCTGTTCAGTGATGAGGCCCGGGCGGCTCTGCTCCGCGGGGTCAACATCATGTCCGCGGCGGTCAAGGCCACCCTGGGTCCCAAGGGGCGCAATGTCGTCATAGACAAAAAGTTCGGCAGCCCGGTCATCACCAAGGACGGCGTCACCGTCGCCAAGGAGGTCGAGCTGAAGGACAACTACGAAGACATGGGGGCCCAGATGATCAAAGAGGTGGCCTCCAAGACTTCCGACGTGGCGGGCGACGGGACGACGACCGCAACCGTCCTCGCCCAGGCCATCTTCCGGGAAGGCCTGAAGAACGTCACGGCCGGGGCCAACCCGATGGGACTCAAGCGGGGCATCGAGCAGGCGGTGTCGGCCGTGGTGGAAGAGTTGAAAAGGCTCTCCAAGTCCACCAAGGACAAGAAGGAGATCTCCCAGGTCGCGACCATCGCGGCCAACAACGACAAGACCATCGGCAATCTCATCGCCGAGGCGATGGAGAAGGTGGGCAAGGACGGGGTCATCACGGTGGAGGAGTCCAAGTCCTCCGAGACCGTCCTGGACGTGGTCGAGGGGATGCAGTTCGACCGCGGGTACCTCTCCCCCTATTTCGTGACGGACGCCGAGCGGATGGAGGTCGTCCTCGAAGACGCGCTGGTCCTCAACCACGAGAAGAAGATCAGCGTGATGAAAGACATGCTCCCGCTCCTGGAGCAGGTGGCCCGCGCGGGCAAGCCCTTGCTGGTGATCGCCGAGGACGTCGAGGGTGAAGCCTTGGCCACGCTCGTGGTCAACAAGCTGCGCGGCACGCTCTCGTGCGCGGCGGTGAAAGCCCCCGGCTTCGGCGACCGGCGCAAAGCCATGCTGGAGGACATCGCCGTGCTGACCGGCGGCAAGGCCATCACCGAGGACCTGGGGATCAAGCTGGAGAACATCAAGCTCGAGGACCTGGGCCGGGTCAAGAAGGTGGTGGTGGACAAGGACAACACCACTCTCGTCGAGGGGGTCGGCAAGTCCTCGGCCATCGAGGGACGCATCAAGCAGATCCGGACTCAGATCGAGGATACCACGTCGGACTACGACAAGGAGAAGCTGCAGGAGCGCCTCGCCAAGCTGGCGGGCGGCGTGGCGGTCATCAAGGTGGGGGCGGCCACGGAGACGGCAATGAAGGAAAAGAAGGCTCGGGTCGAGGACGCTCTCAACGCGACGCGCGCTGCGGTGGAGGAAGGCATTGTCCCGGGCGGCGGTGTCGCGCTCCTCCGGTGCGCCAAGGCGATCGATAGCCTCAAGCTTCACGGGGACGAGAAGGTGGGAGCGCAGATCGTCAAGCGGGCCCTCGAGGAACCGATCCGCCAGATCGTGGAGAACGCGGGACTCGAAGGGTCCGTTGTGGTCGAGAAGGTCAAGGCGGCGCCGGTGGCGACCCAGGGGTTCGACGCCGAGAGCATGGACTATGTGGACATGTTCCAGGCGGGGATCATTGACCCGACGAAGGTGGAGCGCGTCGCGCTGGAAAACGCCGCCTCTATCGCCTCCCTGCTTCTGACCACGGAAGCGCTGATCACCGATATCCCGGAGGAAGAGAAGAAGGGCCCGTCCATGCCCCACGGGGGGGACATGTACTAAAATCACGACGCCCGGTCCTGCCGGGTGTCCGGGATCCATGACGGCCCCCGCCCCGACCGGGCGGGGGCCGCGTTTTTTGGGAGAGGCCTTGACGGGACCCTTCCCCTCTGATCTACTAGTGGCCGAAAATTCGTGAATCGGTCAGTCGGCATGCAAGGGGTTGAACGGGTCCAATCCGGCGAAGAACGACGGCGCGGGATCGTGGGTGTCCTCAGAAGGGCCGACTCGCCGGTGGTCGGATCCGACCTGGCGAAGCGACTGGATGTCTCGCGCCAGGTAATCGTTCAAGATATCGCGCTCCTCCGGGCGCGTGGCCACAAAATCCTCGCCACTCCGCGCGGGTACTTGATGCTCAACGATGGCCCGCCGGTCAGCACGTCGGTGGCCTGCCGGCACACCACCTATGAGGAGATGGAGGACGAACTGTCCACGATCGTCGGACTGGGCGGGACGGTCGTTGACGTGATGGTGAAGCATCCACTCTACGGGGAGATCCGCGGGCTCTTGATGTTGCGGACCCAGGAGGACGTGCTGAGCTTTGTCGCCCGGATGCAGGAGAGTGGCGCCGAGCCCCTGTCGCGTTTGACCAAGGGGGTTCACCTGCACACCCTGGGGGCCCCCGACGAGGCGACCCTTCGGAAGGTCACTGAGGCGCTGCGCCAGAGAGGGTATCTGCTGGAGGGGGGAGGTGAAGAGCCTGCGCCCGTATGAAGTTCTCGTGATCATTGATCCGCGTCCCACCGACGAAGAGGTGGCTCAGCTCCTCGCGCGGCTTCAGGATAACCTCAAGGAACTTGGCGCCGAGGTCACCCGGCTGGAGAACTGGGGGAAGCGTCGCCTGGCGCACGACATCAAGAAGCAACGCGAGGGAACCTACGCGGTCTTCGAGCTGTCGGCCGAGCCGCCCATGGTGAAGGAGTTTGAACGGCAGCTCAAGTTGAACGAGAATGTCCTTCGGTTTCTCTCCACCCGTGTGCCGATCCGGAAGAAGGCTCGGCCCGTCAAAACCCAGGAGGCTCTCGAGGAGGTCGGCTGATGGCGAGCCTGAACAAGGTCTTCCTCATGGGGAATCTCACGCGTCCTCCGGAGCTCCGGTATACTCCCAGCGGGACGCCGGTGGCCGACCTCCGTTTGGCGGTGAACCGGGCCTACACCACGCAGAGTGGGGAGAAGCGACAGGATACCTGCTTCCTCACCGTGGTGGTGTGGGGACGGCAGGCTGAGAGCTGCGGCGAGTATCTGGACAAGGGGAGCCCGGTTCTCGTGGAAGGGCGGCTCCAGACGCGGGACTGGGAGACCAAAGAGGGGCAGCGACGCAACGTGGTGGAGGTGGTGGCCGATCGGGTTCAGTTCATGGGACGGGGGAAAGCAGCCGTGCCTGCCGAGGGTGAACCCGCGGAGGAAGCCCCTGCCAGCGACGAAGAAGTGCCGTTCTAGTGCCTGAAGGAGGGAGACCTATTCCAACCGCGGGAGCCAAGCCAGTCAAGCGGCGCCGCTTCGGGCGGCGCAAGGTCTGCAAGTTGTGCGTGGACAAGGTGGACCTGGTCGATTACAAGGATATCCGGCGTCTCAGGAACTTCGTCACTGAGCGGGGAAAGATCATTCCCCGGCGCATCTCGGGCAGCTGCGCCCGTCACCAGCGTCAGCTCACTCACGCGATCAGGCGGGCCCGCACGATGGCCCT
>CAYRZF010000073.1:0-10744 GCA_964428805.1 uncultured bacterium
GCCGCGCCTTCCGACTGGCGGCGCGTGTCCCGACTCTGAAACAACTCGTCGGCGATGTAGAGCGCAGCCAGCACCGCGAGCTTCTGCGGGTCCTGGGGAGCCCTCTCTCCCTGGATCTGCTTGACGATCTTCTCGACGTGGGCGACCAGTTTCCGGACGTACTCCGGGGCGGCTTCGCTCTTGATGGTGTATTTCTGGCCGAGGAGGTTGAACTCCACCCGATTGGGTTTGGTCACGAGGCCTCCAGCTTACCGAGCTCCTTCAGGATGGTCTCGACCTGGGCCAGCACCGCCTTGCGCTCCTGGCGGAGCCGCGCCAGCTCCCCGCGCTCCTGCTCCGACGGCCCGGCGCGGGCGCGGAGATCTTCCAGTTCCCTGGCCTGTTCGGCCGCCCGCTTCTCCAGGGTCGCCCGCTCCGCCCGGAGCCGCGCGATCAGCTCGGCGGCGCGGCGCACGGCCTTCTCCAGCTGATTCAGCCGTTCCACCAGCCCCTCGGCCATCACGCCCCCCGAACGCTGATCCTGAAGCGGGTTCTCACGGCCTCGACGATGGCCGTGTGGAGGGCATTGACCTCATTGTCCGTCAACGTCCGATCGTCGGCCTGGAACACGAGGCTCCACGCCACGCTCCTCATGCCGGATTCCACGCCCTTGCCGGAATAGACGTCGAAGAGCGTCACGCTCTTGAGCAGCGCTCCACCCCGTTTCCGGACCTCGCTCTCGACGTCGGCCACGTTCAGCTCCTGAGGCATAACGAACGCGACATCGCGCTGGACGGCGGGGAAGCGCGGCAGCTCCCGGTACCGGACCGAGCGAGGCGGCAGCGCGCCAAGCCGATCCAGCGAAAGCTCGGCCAGGTACACCGGCCCGGGAAGATCATATCCCTCTTGAGGGCGGAGGGCGAGTTCGCCGAACCACCCCACCACGTCCCCCGCGACGATGAACTCGCCGCTTCGCCCTTCCTCGAGGAACGAGAGGGCGCTCGCCCGCACCTCATACCCCTCGACGCCGAGGGAAATCAGGACGTGCTCGGCGACGCCCTTGGCGTCGTAGAGGTCGGCCGGCTCGCGCCCCCCGAACCAGCTCCGATCGGAACGGAGGCCGGTGAGGGCCATCCCCACCCGCAGTTCCTCCCGCGCCAACCCGGCGGGCCCGCCGGAGCGGAAGACGCGCCCCACCTCGAAGCAGCGCACGTCGGGGATCTGCCGATGGCGATTCGTCGCCACCGCCTCCAGCAGTCCGGCGACGAGCGTGGGGCGGAGGATCGAGCGCTCCTGGCTCAACGGGTTCCGCAACGCCAGGAGGTCGGGCGAGGCCGGGTCCCAGCCCAGGAGCCGGAGCCGCGCCGGATCCACGAAGCTGTAGGTGATTACCTCGGCGAGTCCGGCTGCCGAGAGCGCCTGGCGAACCAGCCTCACGCGACGGAGAGACGGCGGCTGGCGCACCGGGGTCAGGCTCCCGCCCGGAAGCGTGGCGGGAATCCGATCATACCCCCAGACCCGGATCACCTCTTCAGCAAGATCGTCCTCCTCGAAAACATCCCGCCGGAAACTCGGGACGACAATCTCGGCAGGGGACTTGGCCTCGTCCACGGCGAAGCCAAGCCTCTGGAGGATATGGACCACCACCTCTTTGGGAGGGCAAACCCCGACGACGCGCTGGATCCGCTCGAGCCGGAGCGGGATGCGCGGATGCGGGCGCGGCGACGGATAGACGTCGAGGACGCCCTTCGCCACCGTGCCGCCGCCGAGATCGGCCATGAGCTGGGCGCCGCGATCCAGGGCCTCCTTCAGGCCTTCGATGTCGGCCCCGCGCTCGAAGCGGTAGGCCGCCTCCGTGGCAAGCCCGAGGCGCTTCGCCGTGCGCCGGACGGAGGCCGGATTGAAGTAGGCGCTCTCAAGCAGGACGCCGGTGGTGCCCTCACTTACCTCCGTGTTGACCCCACCCATGACCCCCGCGAGTCCGATCCCCCGCTCGGCGTCGGCGATCAGAAGCATCGAGTCGTTCAGCGTCCGATCCTGGCCGTCAAGAGTGACGAGACGTTCTCCCGGGCGGGCGCGGCGCACGACGATCTTCCGCTGGGCGAGCGTCTCGAAGTCAAAAGCGTGCAGCGGGTGCCCCAGCTCCCAGAGGACGTAATTGGTCGCGTCCACCAGGTTATTGATGGGCCGGAGCCCCACGGCGCGGAGGCGCTGGGCAAGCCAGGGCGGCGAGGGAGCGACCGTGAGCCCCGTGATGAGGCGCGCGGCGTAGCGCGGGCAGAGCTCCGGATCCTCCACCTCCACCTGGGCAAGGGTTCCGATCTCGGTCTCTCCCTCTTTCATCGCGATCACCGGGAAGCGGAACGGGGCTCCCGTCAGGGCCGCCACCTCGCGGGCCACTCCGACGACAGACAGACAATCCGGCCGGTTGGGGGTGACTTCCACTTCGAGAATGAAGTCGTCCAACCCGAGATAGGTCACGAGGTCGCTGCCCAGCGGCGCGTCGGACGCGAGGAGGAGGATGCCCTCGGCGTCGTCGCCGATCCCGAGCTCCTTTTCCGAGCAGAGCATGCCTTCGGAGCGCTGGCCCCGAATCGTGGCGGCTTTGACCTTTCCCCGGCCGGGAAGGGCGGATCCGGGCGGGGCGAAGGCGGCGCGGACGCCCGCCGTCACATTCGGGGCGCCGCAGACGACGGTGAAGCGCCGGTCCGCCGTCGCGACCCGGCAAAGAATCAGCCGATGGCCCGAGGAGGTGGCGCCGAGTTCTTTCTCGATCGCCTCCACCTCGCCGACGACGACGCCGGAGAGCCCGGTGACGAGGGGCACAACCTCGGCCACCTCGATGCCCGCGTTCGTCAGGCGGTCGGCGACAGCCTGGGCGGAGACATGCGTCACCACGTACTCCTTGATCCAGCGGTAGCTGATCTTCATGTCGCTCGTCCCCTCACCCTGCCCGGACTCCCCCCTCACCTGTGTCCTCTCCCCCCGTGGGGGAGAGGGTTGGGTGAGGGGGTCCGGAGGATACAGGTGAGGGGGAGAATTGCGAGAGAAAGCGCAGGTCGTTCTCGAAGAACAGGCGGATGTCGTCAATGCCGTACTTAAGCATCGCGATCCGTTCGACGCCCATGCCGAAGGCCCACCCCGTGACGGCCTCGGGGTCATAGCCCACGTTCCTGAGCACCTGGGGGTGCACCATCCCCGAGCCGAGAATCTCGAGCCATCCCGACTGCTTGCAGACGCGGCATCCCTGGCCGCCGCAGGCGAAGCAGCGCACGTCCATCTCGGCCGAGGGTTCGGTGAACGGGAAGAAGCTTGGGCGGAAACGGATCTCCGTCCTCGGTCCGAACAGCTCGCGCGCGAACAACTCGAGGGTCCCCTTGAGATCGGCCATGGAGATGCTCCGGTCCACGGCGAGGCCCTCGACCTGGTGGAACATCGGCGAGTGGGTGATGTCGGCGTCGCGGCGATAGACCTTCCCGGGGCAGATGATCCTCACCGGTGGCGGCTGCGCCTTCATGACGCGGATCTGGACAGGAGAGGTGTGCGTGCG
Organism: uncultured bacterium; assembly: GCA_964428805.1. GTDB lineage: Bacteria > Methylomirabilota > Methylomirabilia > Rokubacteriales > CSP1-6 > CAYRZF01. The sequence continues at coordinate 3,530 of CAYRZF010000073.1, forward strand.
GAGCAGCACGTCGTCCGACAGATAGAAGGTGTCCTGCATGTCCCGGGCCGGGTGGTCTCTGGGGATATTCAGAGCCTCGAAGTTGTAGAAGTCCGACTCCACCTCCGGCCCCTCGGCCACGGCGAAGCCCAGCCCCTGGAAGATCTCGATGATTTCGTCCTGCACGAGGCTGAGCGGGTGAAGCGCGCCCGTCGTCGGACGGCGTCCGGGGAGCGTGAGATCCACCCGCTGGGCTGCCAGCTCTCGGCGGCGTTCGGCCGCCTTCACCTCGGCCAGGCGCTCTCCGAGCAGGCTCTCGATCTCAGCCTTGGCCTGATTGGCTTGACGCCCGACTTCGGGGCGCTCGGAGAGTGGGAGCGAGGGGAGCGACCGGAGGAGTTGGGTGAGGATCCCCTGCCGGCCGAGGTACTTCACGCGGACCTGCTCGAGGTCGGCGCTGGATTGGGCCCCGGCCAGGTTGGCGCGGGCCCCCTTTAGGATCTTCGTGACCCGCTTATCTGGCACCCTGGGCCTTCGCGGTTTCGGCCAGCTTGGCGAACGCCCCCGGGTCCTTCGTCGCCAGCTCGGCCAGTATCTTCCGATCCAGGGCGACGCCGGCTTTCTTCAGCCCATTCATGAAGGAGGAGTAGGACAGCCCCAGAGACCGGGCGGCGGCGTTGATCCGGATGATCCAGAGCGAGCGGAAGCGGCGCTTTTTTTGCCGCCGGTCCCGGTACGCGAAGGCGCCGGCGCGAAGCAACGTCTCCGTGGCCGTCCTGAAGAGGCGGCGGCGCCCCCCCACGTACCCTTTGGCTTGCTTCAGGATCTTTTTGCGGCGGCGCGCTTTCTTGGGCCCGCCCTTGGCTCGTGGCATGACATCGCTCCTATCGGTTATCTCCCCCTCACCTCTTTCCTCCGCCCCCCTCACCTTTGCCCTCTCCCCCAACGGGGGAGAGGGTTGGGTGAGGGGGATGGGGTGAGGGGCGTTTTCTCAGAGGTAGGGTAGGAGGCGCTTGATCCGGCGCGCGTCTTCCTTGGACACGAGGGTGGCCGTCCGGAGCCGGCGCCGCCGCTTCGGCGACTTCCACTCCAGCAGGTGACTCTTCCAGCCCCTCCGGCGCTTGATCTTTCCGGAGGCGGTGGCCTTGAAGCGCTTGGCCGCGCTGCGCTTGGATTTCATCTTCGGCATGCGAGCCTCCGTTTAACGACGCGCCTTGGCGGAGAGGATCATCGTGAGCATGCGCCCCTCCATCCTCGGATGGTGTTCGATCACGGCGAGGTCCGAAACGGTCTGGGCCATCCGATTGAGGAGCTTCCAGCCGAGCTCAGTGTGGGCCATCTCCCGCCCCTTGAACCGCACGGTCACTTTGGCCTTGTTGCCGTCCTCGAGGAAGCGCCGGACGTGCTTGGCCTTGAAGTCGAAATCGTGAGCATCCGTCTTCGGCCCCATCTTGACTTCCTTCACCTGGATGATCGTCTGCTTCTTTCGCGCCTCTTTCTGCCGCCGGGCCTGCAGGTACTTGTACTTCCCGAAATCCATGATCCGGCACACCGGTGGGTTGGCTTCGGGCGCCACCTCCACCAGGTCCAGGCCGCGCTGAACCGCCTGCTCCAGCGCCTGGCTGATGGGCAGGACGCCCAGCTGTTCACCTTCCGGGCTGACTACGCGGACCTCCCGGACTCGAATGCCTTCGTTAATGCGAATGTCTTTCGACTGGATCGTCGTCCTCCTCAGCCGTGGGGTGACCACCCCTTGGGAACTCGTCCCGCGGCTTCTATTTCCTCCCGGCGCCCTCGGGGCGAGGGGAGGCGGGCCCTGGCTCCTCTAGGAGCGGCCCAGAGTTAATGTCAGGGAACGGCTGGCCAGCTCCGCCACGAGGCCGGCACAGAGCCGGTCCACGGGCACCGCGCCTAGGTCCTCTCCGGTGCGACGGCGGAGGCTCACCGTTCCCTCCTGACTCTCGCGCGCGCCCACGATCAGCATGTAGGGAACCTTCTGGAGCTGGGCCTCGCGGATGCGGTAGCCCAGCTTTTCGTTGCGGTCATCCAGCTCAACCCGGATCCCCGCGTCCTTGAGGCGCTCGAAGACCGATCGGCCGTACGCGGCGATCTTCTCGCTGACGGGAAGCACCCGCGCCTGCACGGGAGCGAGCCACGTCGGAAAGGCACCGGCGAAGTGCTCGGTGAGGATCCCCACGAAGCGCTCGAAGGAGCCGTAGATGGCCCGGTGGATGGCCACCGGCCGCTTGGCCTGCCCGTCGGCGTCGATGTACTCCAAGGCGAATCGCTCGGGCAGCATCACGAAGTCGAGCTGGATCGTGGCCAGCTGCCAGTCGCGGCCCAGGACATCCGAGATGACGACGTCGATCTTGGGGCCGTAGAAGGCGCCCTCCCCCGCTCGCACCTCGTAGGGAAGGTCGCGCTTGCCGAGCGCCTCGGCGAGCGCGGTCTCCGCCTGCTCCCACAGGGCCGGGTCCCCCATCGCCTTGTCCGGCTTCGTGGAAAGGAAGAAGCGCGGCTCGAAGCCGAAGGCGGCGTAGAGCAGCTGGACGATCTCAATGACGCCCGTGATCTCCGACTGGAGCTGGTCCGGGCGGCAGTAGATGTGCGCGTCGTCCTGGGTGAACTGACGGACCCGGAACATCCCCGCCAAGGTACCGCTCCGCTCGAAGCGGTGGAGCCGCCCCAGCTCAGAAAGGCGCAACGGCAGATCGCGGTAGGAGCGGAGATGGTGGCGATAGACGTAGGTGGATTCGGGACAGTTCATCGGCTTGAGCCCGAAGACCTGCTCCTCCACTTCGACGACGAACATGTTCTCCCGGTAGTGATCCCAGTGCCCCGATTCCTCCCAGAGGCGCTTGTTCACGAGGCTAGGCGTGGAGATCTCCTGATACCCGCGCGCGTCGTGGACCTCCCGCCAGAAGCGCTCGAGCTCGCGGAAGATCACCATTCCCTTGGGCAGCCAGAACGCGGCGCCGGGGGAGACGTCCTGAAACACGAACAGGTCCAGCTCCCGCCCCAGCTTCCGATGGTCGCGCTTTTTCGCTTCTTCGAGCCGCCACAGGTGGCGCTCGAGATCTTCTCGAGTGAGCCACGCCGTCCCGTAGATTCGCTGAAGCATCGGATTCTTCTCGCTCCCCCGCCAGTAGGCGCCCGAGCTGGAGAGGAGCTTGAAGGCCTTGATGTGTCCCGTGGAGGGGACATGAGGGCCCCGGCAGAGGTCCACAAAGTCGCCCTGCCGGTAGAGCGAAACCGACGCGGCATCGATGCCTTTCAGGATCTCCACCTTGAAGGGCTCGCTCCGCTGCTCGAAGAAACGGATGGCCGCCTCGCGCGGCATCTCTTCCCTGACCAGGGGCAAATTTTGATCGATGATCTCCCGCATCCGTTCCTCAATCCGATTGAGGTCCTCGGCCGTGAACGGCTCGGGCTTGGCAAAGTCGTAGTAGAACCCGTCCTCGATCGCCGGGCCGATGGCCAGCTTCACGTCGGGGAAGAGTTGCTTCACGGCCTGGGCCATCACGTGGGAGGACGAGTGGCGGAGGGTCGGCAGGGGCGAGGGCTCGCAGTCGGTCTCCCCTTCGAAGTGCAGGTGTCGGTCTTCCTCGCTTCTCGCCATAGACGTTCTACTTCATGAGACGAAAAAAGCACCACTGAGGAACCGCCCCCGTGGTGCTCTCGACCTGCCTTGGCTCACTCGACGCGGCTCGTCCGCGGGCAATCCTCGCTCTGATACGGAAAAATCAATGGTAGGCTCGGGCGGTCTCGAACCGCCGACCTCCTCTGCGTCAGAGAGGCGCTCTCCCACTGAGCTACGAGCCTGTACCCATGAAAGGCACCGCATATGCTAGCAGCGGCTGAGATGGCCTGTCAAGGGGAAACCCCTGAGGATCGAAGTCAAATCCAACACTTAGCGGAAAGTCGAACGCGTGCGCAGGGCAGCACACCAGGCGCTTAGCGGATGAACTGATTCAGGAGGCCGGAGTCGACCATCTGGTAGGTGAAAATTCCGGCGATCGGAAGCGCGCCCTTCGACACCGAGTCCGGCACCGGAGGGAACGGCTGGGCGAGCTTGAGCGCGTTCAGGGCATACAGGTCCAGGATCGGCACGCCGGAGGAGCGCTTGAGCTCCACGACTTGAAGCCATCCGTCCTTGCGGATCGCGAACTCGATCACCAGCTGCCCGCCGATCCCGCGCTCCCCCGCCTCGCGCGGATAGACCCAGTTCTCCCTGATCCGGCGGCGGATTTTGTCGAAGTAGTCCGTGTAACGCGGATCTTTCGTGTCGAAGGGAATCGGCTCCCCCTCGATGCCGCTGCGGCCGCCGCGCAAGCCGCCCCCGCCGCCGGGCCCGCCCTCCTGACTCGGCGGCTTGGCCAGGGCCATTTGCGACTCGCCGGCCGGCGGCGCCGAGGGCTCAGGCCTGGCCTCTTCCTTCGGGGTCACCGGGGCGGCCTCTGCCCCCTCCGGCTCAGGCGGAGGCACGGCTTTGGCCACCTGAGGGGGCGCGGACTCCGGAGCGGGCTTGGCGGGGGCGGGCTCAACCTTGGGGGCAGGTCGCGCCGTCTCTATCCGGGGGGCGGGCTTGGGGGCCGGCTTGGCCGGCGGCGGCGACTTGGGAACGGGCGGGCGCGCCGACTGGGCCGGGGGGCCAACGGGAAGCGCCGGGTTCCCCCGAGGGGCGGGCTCCTCCTCGGGCTTCGGGAACTCGATGAAGAGCGGCTCGCCCTTCTTCTGGACAACAAACAGGGGCAAGCCCTTTACAAAGAACGCGAGGGCAAAGAGCGTCACGTGGAAGAGCAGAGAGGCTGCCACGGCCAGGCGCAGCCGGCTCCACGAGAAGGGTTCGGGGAGGCTGATCCTCATCAAGGCAGCATTATGCCACGCGCGAGCCCGCCCCGTCGACAAGCCTCAGTGAATGCCCCCCTCCGAGCTAAAGGTCGCGGCCGACGGCAAGGGCGACAAGCCTCAGTTCCTGCATGAGCTGCGCGAACTTGGCCGGCTTCAGCGACTGCGGCCCGTCGGAGAGCGCCTCCTCAGGCCTCGGGTGGACCTCGATGATGAGCCCGTCGGCGCCGCAGGCCACTGCGCCCTTGGCCATGGGGGCGACCAGGTTCCAGTGCCCGGTGCCGTGGGACGGGTCCACGACAATCGGCAGATGCGAGAGCTTCTTGATCACGGGCACCGCGTTGAGATCCAGGGTGAAGCGGGTCGCCGTCTCGAACGTGCGGATGCCACGTTCGCACAGGATCACGTTGGGGTTGCCGGAAGACAGGATGTACTCCGCCGAGAGCAGCCATTCCTGGATGCTCGTGGCCATCCCGCGCTTGAGCAGCACCGGCTTGCCGGTCTCGCCCACGCGACGGAGGAGCGTGAAGTTCTGGACATTGCGCGCGCCGATCTGGAGGATGTCGGCGTATTGCGCCACCAGCTCCACGCTCTCCGTTTCCAGCACCTCGGTGACGACCAGGAGCCCGGTCCGCTTGCGGGCTTCCGCGAGGTACTTGAGCCCTTGCTCCTTGAGGCCCTGGAAGGCATAGGGCGAGGTGCGCGGCTTGTAAGCGCCACCCCGGAGAATGCTGGCGCCGGCGGCCTTGACGGCCACCGCCACCTCGAGCATCTGGGACTCCGACTCCACCGAGCACGGACCGGCCATCACCACCACGCGCGGGCCGCCGACCGAGACGCCGTTGATCCTGACCTCGCTGGGCTCCGGCTTGATCTCCTTGCTCGCGAGCTTGAACGGCTGCTGGATCGGCATGACGGTTTCCACCGCCTCCATGGCCTCCAGCATGCGGAGGTCCGCCTTGCCGCGCTCCTCGCCGACCGCGCCGATCACCGTCTTGAACTCGCCGCGAATGGTGTGAGGCTGGTAGCCCAGCTCCACAACCCGCCGGCAGACGGCTTCGAGCTCCGCTTCACTGACTCCGGACTTCAGCACGATGATCATAGAGACCGCCCGAGGACTTGGGCGAGCGGGCGCAACTCGTCCATGAGGCGGGCGAACTTGTCGGGCTTGAGCGACTGCGGCCCGTCCGAGAGCGCCTCCTCCGGCTTGTTGTGCACCTCGATCATGAGCCCGTCGGCCCCGGCGGCGAGGCCGGCCCGCGCCATGGCGGCGACGTACTGCCAGTGACCCGTGCCGTGGCTCGGGTCCACGACAATCGGCAGATGCGAGAGCTTCTTGATCACGGGCACCGCGTTGAGATCCAAGGTGAAGCGGGTCGTCGTCTCGAAGGTGCGGATCCCCCGCTCACACAGGATGACCCGGGCATTGCCTCCCGCGAGGATGTACTCCGCCGAGAGGAGCCACTCCTGGATGGTCGTGGACATTCCGCGCTTCAGCAGGACGGGCTTGCCGCTCTCCGCCACGCGCTTCAGGAGGGAAAAGTTCTGAACGTTGCGCGCGCCGATCTGGAGAATGTCGGCGTACTCCGCCACCACGTCCACTTTGTCCGGTTCCATGACCTCGGTGACGACCGGGAGCCCCGTCGCCTTCCGGGCCTCGGCCAGAAGCTTCAGGCCCTCCTCCTCGAGCCCCTGGAAGGCATAGGGGGAGGTGCGCGGCTTGAAGGCGCCCCCGCGAAGGACGGAGGCGCCCGCCGCCCTGGCCTTGGTGGCCACCTCCATCAACTGCTCCCGCGATTCCACGGAGCACGGCCCCGCCATCACCACGATCTGCTTGCCTCCGATCGGGACCCCGTGCACCGTGAACTGGGTGTCGTCGGGATGCGCCTCCCGGCTCGCGAGCTTGAAGGGCTGGAGAATCCGGACGACGCCCTCGACGCATTCGAGCGACTGAAGGGCCAGGAGCTGCTCCTTGGCACGGTCGTCTCCGATGACCCCGATAATGGTCCGGACCTCGCCCCGCGACAGGTGGGTCTTGAAGCCGAAGGCCCTGACCCGCCGCGAGACCTCTTCGATGTCGGCATCAGTCGATCCAGGTTTCATCACGATAATCATGCTCGCACCTCCCAAAACAAAAGCCGCGAACCCTGGGGCCCGCGGCTTCGATCTCCCGAGAGCGCCACGGGCTGGCGATCCGTCCGCCCGTGGCTCCTTGCGCTTCCTACGGCGTCAGAGCCGATGGGCAGACGTGGGCAAAATAGAAAAAGTAGAACCGCCAGCCCTGCGCGATTCGACTGCCCGTCTGCTCCACCGGAGTTTTCCTCCTCAAAAAGGTAGCTCCTACATTACGAACCGGCCCGGTGTCTTGTCAAGCCCTTTCTCGGCGGG
>CAYRZF010000074.1:0-8757 GCA_964428805.1 uncultured bacterium
CTAGTTCCTCACTCCCGCTCCCCGTCTCCTCTGGCTCCTGCCGCCGAGCGCCTCCTCGAGCCCTTCCCGCGCCGGCAGATTGTCGGGATCTCTCTTGAGAATGCGAAGGAAGATCGCCGCGGCCTCCTCCAGGAGCCCCTGCTCGAGGCAGATGGTGGCGAAACTGACTGTGACGAAAGTGTCGTCCTCCAGAATCTTCCGGAGTCCTGATGCCTCCCCGGGCGCGCCGCCGCCCCGCAAGAGATCGCGGAGCTTGGTCGCTTCCCGATCGGCCGGGTCCAGAGCCACGACCCGGTCGAGATGCCTGAGCGCCAGGTCGAGAGTGCCCCGCCGCCGATAGAGATCCGCGAGCAAGCGGTGAGCCTGCGCGTCGTCCGGGCTCTGGGCCACGACCTGGTTCAACTCGGCCAGGGCGCTCTCCTGGTCGCCTTCTGCCAAGCAAGCCTTCGCGAGAATCAGTCGCGCCGTCGTGTAGTGCGGGTACCGCTCGAGTCCCTCGCGACAAAGGGCGATTGCCTCACGGGTCCGTCCGGCCTTGCGGTAGAGGTCAGCCAGAGCGGCGAAGGCCAGCGAGGCAGGGTCTTTAGCCAGGCGCTCCTCGTGGCGGCGAATGGCGCTGGCCGTCGCCGCGTCCTCCGCCATGCCTCCCCCGCCGGGTCGAGGGGCGCTGTCGGCCATGGCCCTACTTTTATACGGGGACGGCCCGTCCGTTGTCAATCTGGGACCACTCAACCGGCGGCTCCCTGCATTTCTGCCAGCACTTGAGAGACCAGGTCGGCGGGGATGTCGAACACAAGGCGGAATTCACCGATCCGCGGGGCCAGCACGAAGGGGACCTTCCCGTCGCGGGCCTTCTTATCGCGGCCGATGGCCTGGACGATCATCTGGGGCGATGGAGCCGAGAAGCTTACCGGGAGTCCGACGGCCCGAAGCAGGCTGACCTGCCGCCTCACAGTTTCGACGTCGGCCAGACCCAGCCTTTGGGCGATTCTCGCGGCTGCGACGATCCCGAGGGATACGGCTTCGCCGTGGAGCCACTTCGAGAACTGCGTGGCTGCCTCTATCGCGTGGCCGACCGTGTGACCATAGTTCAGCGCCGCCCGAAGTCCGCCCTCCCGCTCGTCGGCCTCCACGATCCGGCCCTTCAACCGGCAGGAGACCGCGATGATCCGCTCCAGCGTTGGAAGATCCCGTGAGATGATCTCTGGCACGTGCGCCTCTATGTCGCTGAAGTAAGCGGCATCCAGCACGATCCCGTGCTTGACCACCTCGGCCAGGCCCGATCTGAACTCGGGATCGGGGAGCGTTGACAGCACCGATGGGTCCGACACCACCATCAGCGGCTGATGGAACGCCCCGATGAGGTTTTTGGCCCGAGGGTGATCGATGGCGACCTTCCCGCCGATGGACGCGTCAACCTGGGCGAGCAGGGTCGTGGGAAGCTGGACGAAGGGGATTCCGCGCATGTAGGTGGCGGCGACGAACCCGGCGAGGTCTCCCACCGCTCCGCCCCCGAGCGCCAGCAGCGTGGAGGTTCGATCGAGGCCGGCGGTCAGGCATTCGTCCCAGCAGCGTTCGGCCACCGCCAGGGTCTTGGCCGTCTCGCCCGCGGGCACGAGGATCTCGGACACCGAGAATCCGGCCGCGCGGAGACTCTCGATCACGATCGGCCCGTAAAGGCTCATGACAGATCGGTCGCTCACGAGCGCGGCCCTCCGCCCCGAGCCGAGGGCGGAGAGCCTCATCCCGACCGCGCGGAGGGCTCCCGCCCCGACCAAGATCGGGTAGGATCGCGGCCCGAGGTTGACGGTGATTTCTATAATTAAAGGCCCTCCCCCTGGATCCGCGCCGAAGGTGCGGCTGACAGATGATGGCCAAATCCTTTGCGGGCACCCACCGGGCACCCACCGGAGGTGGGTCGTGGGTCGTTACCAGTTCTTTAGGGAGTCCTGATAGGCGTTGTAGTTCCGGCGGATCTCCTCGAGGCTGTCCCCGCCGAATTTTTCCAGAAACGCCTGGGCAAGCACGATGGCCATCATGGCCTCGCCGACGATGCCGGCCGCGGGGACCGCGCAGACGTCGCTCCGCTCCACCACCGCTTCGACCGCTTCCTTGGTCACCACGTCCACCGAGCGGAGCGGGGTGCGGAGCGTGGACAGCGGCTTCATGGCGGCCCGGACCACGACGGCCTGGCCGTTGGTCACGCCTCCCTCGAGGCCGCCCGCGTTGTTGGTTGCCCGCTTGAACCCATGGTCGGCGTCGTAGAGGATCTCGTCGTGAACCTGGGAGCCGGGACGGCGGGCGGTCTCGAAGCCCAGGCCGAGTTCGGCTCCCTTGATGGCGTGGATCGAACAGAAAGCCTGGGCGAGCCTGCCGTCCAGACGGCGATCCCACTGCACGTAGGAGCCCAGTCCCACGGGGCAACCGAGGGCCACGACCTCGAAGACCCCGCCCAGCGTGTCTCCCTTGGCCTTCGCGTCATCAATGGCGGCGATCATCCGGTCTGCGGTCTCGGGATCGGCGCAGCGGACCTCGGAGGCCTCGGCCCGGCTTCGGATCTCGCTCCAGGGTAGATCCAGTTCTCCCACCCTGACCCCGCCGATCTCGGTGACGTGGCTCAGGATCTCGATGCCGAACTCGCTCAGGAGCCTTTTCGCCACTCCGGCGACCGCGACCCGCGCCGTGGTCTCACGGGCGCTGGAACGCTCGAGGACGTTCCGGATGTCCTTGTGCCCGTATTTCATCGCTCCGGCAAGGTCTGCGTGCCCCGGGCGCGGCCGGGTGACCTGCTTGGCGGCGGTCCCCGGCTCGGGGGCGCCGACGGACATCGTGGCCTTCCAGTTTTCCCAGTCCAGGTTGGGGATGGTCAGCGTCAGGGGGCTCCCCAGCGTGAGCCCCCAGCGGACGCCCGAGGTGAGGTGAACCCGGTCTCGCTCGATCTTCATCCGGCCGCCGCGGCCATACCCACGCTGACGGCGGGCCAGGTCCCGATTAATGTCGTCTTCGGTCAGGGGCACACCGGCCGGGACGCCGTCGATGACGGCGACCAGAGCCTCACCGTGGGATTCGCCCGCGGTGAGGAAGCGGAAGGCCAGGCTCATGGCCCCTTGGGCTTGACCGCGATCGGCGTGCTGGACGGGTAGGGGCTCCCACCCTTGACGATGGACGGGGCGATGAAGATAACCAGCTCTCGGTCCGGAAAGATTTCTCTCTTCCGGGTCTTGAAGAGCCAGCCGAAGATGGGGATATCTCCGAAGAGCGGGACCTTCTGAACGGTCTCAGTGTCTGTGCGCTGTTTGACCCCGCCGATCACGAGAATTTCACCTTCCTTCACGATGACCTCAGTTTCCGCCCTCCGCTTGTCGATGGCCGGGACGTTCCCGGCCCCGCCCAGGTCCACGTTCAGGCCGCGAGAGTTGTTCTCCACGATGACCTTCATCTTGATCTTCGTGATGTCTCCCTCGCGGATCACCGTGGGGGTGACCGTGAGCGCCAGCACCGCCTCCTTGAACTGGATCTGGGTACCGGCCGAGCTTACTGTGGCATACGGGATCTCCTCGCCGAACGAGATCTGAGCCGGCTTGTTCTCGATCGTGACGATGTCGGGGCGCGCCAGTTGTCTGGACTTCTGTTGGGCCTCGAGCGCTTGGATGGCCAGGTTGACGTTGAAGTTGGTCCCGATGATCCCGAAGTTAAAGCCGCCCGCCGCAGAAGGGAAAGCCGGTGAACCGGTGAACGGCAGGTTCACGAGGTTCCCGCCGATTGGCAATCCCGTGGTTGCGCTCACCGGGAGCAGGTTGGCCAGAGTAGCAGCGGGGTTCGTAATTGGGGAGGTGACGCCTGTCACCGCAGTGCCGGTCGTTCGCGCCGCAGGAGCTGGTCCAGTAAATCCCTGGCCCACGAGGACATTGGAGCCATCGCGCCCGGCTGCGGCGCCTCCCCACTGGACGCCGATTTCTTCAAGGGCCACCCGGCTCAGGAGCTCCAACCGGGCCTCGATTCTCACCTGGGGGAGCGGAATGTCCAGCGACTCGCTGATGAGCTTCTTGACCCGATCCAGATCGTTCTTGTAGAGGCGGAGGAAGAGCGAGTTGGTGGCCTTGTTGGCCCGGATCGTGAGCCCCTTGAACAGTACTTCCGCGTTAGCAGCTCCCACTGCCCCGGGAGCTGTCGGCGCCCCAGCCTGGGGGCCGTACAGGGCGGAGAAAGGCGGCATGGCGATGGGGGGCGGACCGCCGAGGCCCATGCCGGGGGTTGCGCCAGCGGGTATCACCCCCGGCTGGGCGGCGAGGCCCGCAGCCGGGGCGCCGCCTTCAGGAATACCCAGAATCCCCTGGAGGGTCTTGGCCACCTCTTCGGGGTCGGCATACTTGAGGCGGATCGTCTCCTCCGTGAGCGGCCCACGGGCCTTGGCCTCCTCGATGGCCGCCTCGGCCACGAACTTGCGGTGCTGGGCTTCCGTCTCCTTGATCTGGGCCTCGGCCAGCTTCGTTCTCCAGTCGGCCTCAGTCTTGAAAATGGCGTCTTGCGCCTTGGCCTTGGCTTCCCGCTCCTTGGTGAGCTGCTCGGTGGAGACGATCCTCATGACATTGTCCTTTTCCAGCTTCTGGAGCCCCTTCGCCTCCAGGACCGTGTCCAGGGCCACCTCCCAGGGGACATTGTGCAGCGAGATGGAGATCTTGCCCCTCACGTCGTCGCCGGCCACGATGTTTCGGCCGCTCTCGGCCGCGAGGATTCGGAGGATGTTCAAGATGTCCGCATCTTTGAAGTCCAGCGAGATCAAACGCGACCCGTTGGGGGCCGGCGGCGTCTGGGCCGTCTGAGCCAGCCGGATCGGGGGTGGGGTGGCGGCCGGCTTTGGCGCTAGGGGGGCGGGGGAGACCGCGGCAGGCCGCGGGACTTCCGCTTGGGGAGCGGCGACCTCGGTTTCCTTCTTGGCTTCGGCCTCCTGCGGTTGGGTTTTGGCACCCGCGGGTGGCTCCACGGGCTTTGGCGCCTCGGCCTTCGGTGCGGGCGGCGCGGCCTCCGCGCTCGGCTTGACCACTGCCGGCTTGACCTCTTGAGGGGACGGCTCGGCTTTGGCCACCTCGGTGGGTTTGTCCTGGGCCTTCACCAGTGCCGCGGCCGTCGAGGACGGTTCGAGCACGACCGTAAGCCCCTCCGGCCCCTCCTCGATCCGGTACCCCACCGTCCGGGTCAACTCCAGGACCACGCGGGCGACGCCTTTCTTGAATTGGCTCCCGCGAATCTGGCGGAGCGGGTCCATGCCCACCGCGAGCGGGGTCTTGCGCCCGGCGTAGCTGGTGGACTCCAGGTCGATGACGAGGCGCGTCGGCGTGTCGATCAGAGACGTCTGGTATGCGGCCGGACCACTCATCTTGATCTGAACCGCGAGCCCCCCGTCACGCGGCTCCACGGCGATCTCTCGGAGCTCGATGAGCGATTCCTCGGTCGGAGACTCCCCGGAGCCGGGGGCGGCGAGGCCGCCCACCAAGCAAAGACCGAGGAGTAAACCCCACATCCATCCAAACCGCTTCATCGTTCTCCTCCCTTAGTCCGTTCTGAGTCTCAAAACCAAGCGGGTCGTAGGCAGCCCTGGTCTTGCGGACACCGCGAAAGTCACGTTGTCCCGGCCGATCTCAACCACCCGGCCGTCGCCGATCAGATCCCCACTGCGCAGGATGTATCCCAGACCGTCCGGGGCCTCGACCAACGCCAGGCGTCCCTGGCGTCCATCGAGGATACCCACAAGCTTCACTGCGCTGACAGTGAGGCCCCTGGCTCCCTCGGTCGCGGCCAGCGAAGCAAATGGGTCCCGACGTCCCTTGGGGTCGTATGCGACTGCCGGAAGTGGCGGGAACTCGGGATCTTTTGGCATTGCCACCGGAGGCGCTGCCGGCTTGCCGGCGGCAGGTGCGGGCGCCGCGGGTTGTGGAGGCGCCGGGGGCGGAGGCGCAGCGCCGCCGCAGCCGCCGAGCAGGCCGATCAGGCCAAGGGCTGCCCACCAACGAGGCCTCACCGTTTTGCTCCCGTTGCTGGCGCCGGTGGAGGTGCCCCCTCGGGACGGAAGACGTAGGTCGCCAGGACGACATCGGCCCGCAGGGTGCCAGTGGGCCTGGAGATCCCGGCTAACTTGAGGTCGGTCAGGTTGACGATCCGGGGAAGTCGGGAGAGACGTTCGAAAAAGGAGCCGAGCTGATGGTAGCCGGCTTCGGCGCTGATGGAGATCGGGACCTCCTGGTAAATGTCCTTCGTGACCGGCTCCTTTGGCTGGAACAGGCTGACCGACAGCCCCGACTGAAAGGCCAGGTCCGACACCTGGCGATAGAGGCCGGGGATTTCCTTCTCAGACGGGAGGCGCTCTTTTGCCGTCTCGAGCTTCGCGCGGAGGGCCTGGGCCTCTTGCTTGAAGCGCGCCAGGCTCGCCGCCACCGCCTTGCTCTGCACCAGCTCCGCCTGCTTTGCCGCCCTTTGCTCCCTGAGGTTACCGACTTCGAGCATCCTGGGCGAGAGCAGGAAGAAATACCCTCCCGCGCCGAGAACGACAAGCAGGAAGAGCCCCATGGCGATCTTCTGGGGGCGAGGTGCCTGGGTAATGATTTCGAAGGCCATGTGTTAGATCTCGAACCGGCAGGTGACCTCGAAGATCACGAGCCGAGGGGTCTTCCCAAAGTCCTGCCGCGACACGACCAAGTCCACGTCCCTGAATTTCCCTGACCCTTTGAGGTTGGACATGAAATCAGACAATGCCGTCGTGGAGAACGCCGAGCCCGCGATTTTCAGCGTCTGCTCCTTTTCTTCCATCGACGTGAGCCAGACGTCTGGGGGGACCGTGTCGGCCAGAGCATCCAGGAGGTAGACAGGCCGGATTTGGTTCCGGGCGATGAGATCAATCAGCGCCAGGCGTCGCTCGAGCTCCTCTTTCTCCCTCTTATACCGGTTTCCCTCGGCGATGGCCGCCTTGTACTGGGCGATTTCCCTGTCCATCTGCGCCATCTCCACCGTGAGCGCCCGACCTTCCCGGACGAGCAGGAGCCAGTAACCGCCCACTCCCAGGATCGCCAGGACGTAGAGCGCGCCAAAGAGCAGACCGAGGCCCGGCAGGGTCGGGAGCCTGATCGCGAGCCGCCTGCGCGGGCGCGCCGGGAGGAGGTTGATCTTGATCATGCGGGCTTGTCTCCCTCGTGTCGGGTACCGAGCCCTACCGCCACCGCGAGGAGCGGGCCGGCAGCGATGAGGTCATCGGCGGGAAAGCGGTTCGGGTCGAACTGAATGTTCTGAAAGGGCTTCATCACCTCCACGGGGATTCCCCAGCTGGAGGAGAGGAACTCGTCAACTCCGGCAAGTTTGGCGCAGCCGCCCGATAGGACGATCCGGCTGATCCGCTCCGATTCGGCCGTGGACGCGAAGTAGTCAAAGGTCCGCTGGATCTCCAGCGACAGCTCACGGGAGACTGCTTCGAGCGATGGCACCAGATCGTCCCAGTTCACCCCGGCCACTTCCTGCTCCCGCTTGGCCAATTCGGCTTTCTCGAAGGGGATATTGAGCCGCTGCGAGATGGCCCTGGTGTAATTGTTCCCGCCGAAGGCGATGTCGCGGGCGAAGATCGAGAAGCCGCCGCGTATCACGTTTGTCTTCATGATCGAGGCCCCGATGTCAATGAGGGCCACCGCTTCCCCAGCGACTTCCGGGTTGTTGATCTCATACTGGTTCTGGACGGCAAAGGCGTCCACATCCACGACCACGGGAGAGAGCCCGGCCTCCTCCACCACCGCGACGTACTCGTTGATCTTGGTCTTCTTGACCGCTACCAGCATCACGTCCATCGTGCCGCCTTGTCCGGGTGACTGTCCCACGATCTGATGATCCAGATACACTTCCTCAATGGGCAGATTGATGTGATGCTCAGCCTCGAGGAGAATCGCGTCTCCCAGCTCCTTCGGGTTGACTTTCGGGAGCTGAATTTTTTTCATGATCAACTCTCGGCCGGATACCGAGATGACGACCTCTTTGGACGGGACGCCGGCCTTCCTGACGACCTCCTTGATCGCCTCCACGACGGCGGGGGGATCCTTGATCATGCCTTCGCCGATTGCGTCCGGCGGGAGGTCCACCATGGCGAAGGCGTTGAGGGTGTATCCCTTCAAACCGTGCTCCAGCTGGACGAGCTTCACGGCGCTCGAGCCTACGTCGAGGCCGAAGGCCGCCTTTTTCCGCGAAAACAAGCCCATTCCCTGACTCCTCACCCGGGCTCTTCCGGCCCGGAACGGCACAAACGCTAGCCCGCTCTCGGTAAGAGCAAAACCCCTTTTAAAATAAGCACAATTACAGCATCGGAGAGATTATAGGGACTTCGAATTTTTAAAGTCAACTTTTCTCTGGACATTGCGCGGCCACTACTGAGACGGGAGGAACCCCCACGGACGGGCAAGGTCTAGGGGTTTTCTGGAACGCGGAACCGGCCGCTTTTATCCGCGCACACGGCGTTGAGGCGCGTCCCGTCGCGCCAGAAGCGAGCATTCGCATCGTGAGAAAAATCCACAAGCGGAGGAAGGATGCATCCCGTGTGCCAGCGAAAAAGGCGTGCGGCACCTGGAGGAAAGATTAATGAAAATGAGCTATTACGGAACGAGATCCGCCCGGAAACGAGGAACGGTTGACAGGTGTCGAACGGCGCGTCCTGCTGCTGACAGGGCGCTCCGCGAGGTTGTCCTGAGCGGGAAAAGGCGGCTATGGCGTCGTGATTCGGCCGGCCGC
>CAYRZF010000074.1:8857-10729 GCA_964428805.1 uncultured bacterium
CGAGGTTGTCCTGAGCGGGAAAAGGCGGCTATGGCGTCGTGATTCGGCCGGCCGCTGAGATGGTCACGGTGAGAAAGTTCACGTTGGGGCCGGTCACCCTCAGTATCCCTGGAGTAGCCGCGTTCCCCAGCGGCGTAAACACGGGAGCCACAGTTTGGACGGTGACCACGACATTATTCTGGAGGCGGAAGGTTCCTGTCCCGTCGGCTCCCGGGACGGGGTTGTTGATTCCCACCCCCGCCACCGGCAACAGAGGCGCGCCGGCACACGTGTTCTGGCGGTATTGATAGCCGTTCGCCACGGGCTGAACACAGATGTTCTGGCGGAGCGTGATCGCGAGCTGCTTGCCCCGGTTGAGGGCGGTTCGCATCTCCTGGGCCCCTGCCCTGACGGTTGAGCTCCGCAGATAGCTCGCGAAAAGCGGGATCGACATGGCGACGAGAATCCCGATGACAGCGATCACGACGAGGAGTTCGGCGAGGGTCCAGCCTCCCTGATCTAGCCGGCGAATGCGCGCAGATACCATTCTACAATGCCCTCCCCCCAAAAGAGACTGACCGCGCCCCCAAAGGCCAAGAACGGACCAAAGGGGAGCGGGTCCTTTCGGCCCTTCCGGCCGGCCGCCAGGAGCGCCAGGGCTACCGCGCCTCCGAGGAACGCCGCCAGGAAGAGACCGAGGAGCATAAGTTGCCAACCGAGGAACGCGCCCAGCATCGCGCTGAGCTTCATGTCGCCGCCTCCCATCGCCTCAACGCCCAGCGCCTTGCTGCTCAGCACGATAATCACGAAGAGGACTCCGCCACCGACCACGATGCCGAGGAGGGAATTGAGCCAGGAGGGCCGGCCCAGCACCACGCTGCCCGCGAAGCCGGCCACGATGCCCGGGAGGGTGATACGGTCGGGGATCAATTGGTGGTCGAGGTCGATGACCGTGATGACGATGAGGGCCGAGAGGAAGAGAAGGGCGGGGATGAGATCTGGTCCCCAGCCGATCCGAAGATAGGCGAGGGCGAACAGCAACGCGGTTGCCATCTCGACGATCGGGTATCGCCAGGCAATCCGCTCCTTGCAGTCGCGACAGCGCCCGCCGAGCAGAAGGAAGCTCAGAACAGGGATGTTGTCGTACCAGCGGATCGGGCTTGCGCACGCCGGGCAGGCCGAGCCGGGCATCCAGAGGCTTCTCCCCTTGGGCAGGCGCGAGGCGCAGACGTTCAGGAAACTTCCCACGACCGCGCCCAGGGTCACCATGCCGGCTGCCATCATGGGGCCGTCGCGACGGTTCCGTCGCCGCTGGTCGTGACGCCAAAGGTGCCGTTGGCGTTGACCACGTACCCTGCGGTATAAGGCGTCCAGCCCGACGGCGGAGCGGGCACGCCGTTGAGGAAAGGTCCCATCGTTTGGCCCGCGATGTTCAGTTGGGGGGCGGTGACCGCGGTGAGCCCGCTCCCGTTGCACTGGCCTCCCTGAGCCTCAGCCCCGGATGGCGGGTAGGCTCCACAGTGACCCATGTACATGACGAGCGCTGAGGCGAGAGTCCGCGTATCGGCCCGGGCCTTGGCGACCCGCGCGCGCACCTCGATGTTGGAATACAGGCCGATGGCGATGGCAGCCACGATCCCAACGATGGCGACCACGACCATGAGCTCGATGAGCGTGAAGCCGCGCTCATCCCGCGCCTGAAACCGTCGCCCTGCTTTCCGATGGCTTGATCGTGTCATAAGACCTCATCAGACCTCATCGCTAAGCAGCAGCAAGAACCACGCCAAATGTAGGAGATTATGATAGCAGAAAACCCTCGAGAGATAGAAAACTCTCGCCGCTTCCTCGTCAGGAGAAAGAAGAGGGGAGGCCGGTGGCCTCCCCTCTTCATGA
>CAYRZF010000075.1:0-10566 GCA_964428805.1 uncultured bacterium
GCCCCACGGCGGGGAGCGCCAGTCCGGCCAAGAGGCTCATGACGAACAGGACTAGGACGAGTTCGACGAGGGTAAACCCCCGCGCCATCACTTCACGTCCCACGAGGTGACGTCGGCGCTTTCACCATCACCTCCGGGAGCGTTGTCGATCCCGTAGCTCCAGATGTCATAGTCGCCGTGATCGCCGGGGCAGCACTTGTAGTGGTAAGGGTTCCCCCAGGGATCCTTGGGGATGGCCTGCTTCTTCAGGTACGACCCGTTCCAGTCGGCAACGCCGGGGTTCCTCACCAGCGCGTCGAGTCCCTGCCCCGATGAGGGGTATGAGCCCACGTCGAGCCGGTATTGGTCGAGTCCGGCGCCCAGGAGCTCGATCTGCGCCTTGGCTGCGGCCTGTTTAGACTGGCCGATGCGGCCGAAGATCCGCGGGCCCACGAGGCCGACGACCAGGCCCAGGATGATGATGACGACGATCAGTTCGATGAGCGTGAAGCCGCTCTCGTCCCGGGTCGCGAGGGCCTTGAACCTCGCGGGTCCTGTCGCGGCGATCAGCCCCCGCCGCCCTCGCTCCACCCACCCCCCGGTGGGGCCCTTACGCTGCGGGCCGGGTACCCGCGCCGAAGGCGTGGGTGGGCTCCCGCTCGCCGCGCCACCCGCTTCCGTTTCTCGCCGCCGCATTCTCGTCACCGGGACCTCCTAGAGGGGAATTTCGTTGATGGAGAGGATCGCCATGGCGATCGCGACCACGATAAAGCCCACCAGGATCGCCATCGTGACGATGATGCCGGGCTCGAGGAGCGTGATGAACCGCTTCACGGCGCTCCGCACCTCGGCCTCGAAGGTGTCGGCCACCTTCAGGAGCATCTCCTCCAGCCTGCCGGTCTCCTCGCCGACACGCACCATGTGGACCGCCAGCGGCGGGAAGACGCCGCTTTCCTGCATGGGCGCGGAGAGCCCGGCGCCGCGCTTGACGCCATCCCCGAGTCGCTCCACGGCAATGGCCAGGACGCGGTTTGACACCATCTCCTTGATGACCGCCAGCGCTCCGAGTACGGGGACACCGCTTCGGAGCAGGGTTCCGAGCGTCCGGCAGAGCCGCGCCACCTCCGCCTTCCGGATGATGTCGCCGAGCAGCGGGAGAGAGAGCGCGGCACGGTCCCACGCCAGGCGTCCCTCGGCCGTCGCCAGGACGATACGCGATCCGAGCACTCCCGCGAGAGCGACGAGGGCCAGCGCCCACCAGTAATCTGTCAGCACGGCGCTCACCCCCAGGAGGATCTGAGTGGGAAGCGGAATGGCCTGGCCGAGCTCGGAGAAGATCTCCCCGAACCGCGGGACCACATACGCGAGGAGAAAAATGACGGCGCCCCCGAGCGCTACGAGCAGGATCGCGGGGTACACCATCGCCGATTTGATCGCCTCCCTGAACTCCTGGGCTGCCTCGAGGAATTCGGCGATGCGGCGGAGCGTGACCTCCAGCACACCACCCTTCTCGCCGGCCCGCACCATGTTGACGTAGAGGCGGGAGAAAGGGCGCGGGTGATGCTTGGCCAGGGCATCGCCGAAGGACGACCCGCCTCTCACGCTCTTCAGGAGATCCCCCACGATGGCCTTGAGGCGGGGATTCGAGGCCAGCTCTTCGAGGACGGACAACGATCGATCGAGGGGGAGACCGGCTTCGAAGAGCGTGGCCAGCTGCTGGGTGAAGGCGACGAGGTCGCGGTTCGAGATTCCGCGGGCCGTGAGCCGACGCCAGAGCCCCGCGCGCTCCGCCTGGGCGGCGACCTCGATGGGGTAGTACTCCTCCCGGTGGAGGCGCTCGACCACCGCCCGCGGGTCCGGGGCCTCCATGACCCCGGTGATCGTCTTGCCCCGCTGGTCCGCCGCCTTGTAAACGAAAACCGGCATCCGGCTACTCTTCCTCCTGCGTGACGCGGAGGACCTCGTCCACCGTGGTGATTCCCAACTTGGCCTTCACCCAGCCGTCCTCGCGTAGCGTCACCATCCCCAGCTCGTCGATCGCCTGCCGGCGGATCTCTCCGGCGGGGGCCTTCCGGACGATCAGGTTTCGCACATCCTCGTTGAAGATGAACAGCTCGTAGATTCCGGTGCGCCCCCGGTAGCCGGTCCCGCGGCACTGGTCGCAGCCCGAGCCCTTGAAGAGGTCCAGCGGCGCGGTCAGTGCCTCCGGGATCCCCAGAGCGCGCACATCGGCGGGATCCGGCTCGTGCGGCGCCCGGCACGCGGAACAGATCCGTCGCACGAGGCGCTGGGCAAGCACGCCGTGGAGGACGGAGGACACCAGATACGGCTCGCAGCCCATATCTTGCAACCGCGTGATGGCGCCCGGGGCGTCGTTGGTGTGGAGGGTGGAGAAGACCAGGTGGCCCGTCAGGGCGGCCTGGATCGCGATCTCGGCGGTCTCCAGATCGCGGATTTCGCCCACCATGATGATGTCCGGGTCTTGCCTGACGATGTGGCGCAAACCGTTGGCGAAGGTCAGACCGATTTTGGGCCTGACCGCGATCTGGTTCACGCCCTTGAGCTGGTACTCGACCGGATCTTCGATCGTGATGATCTTCTGGCCGGGAGAGTTGATCTTGTCCAGGCCGGCGTACAGGGTGGTCGTCTTCCCCGAGCCCGTCGGGCCCGTGACCAGCAGCATCCCGTGAGGGCGGATGATCAGGCGTTCGAAGAGGCGGCGCGTGTCGGGTGCGAAGCCCAGCTTTTCGAGCGGCAGGAAGATGGACGAGCGGTCCAAGAGGCGCATGACGATGGACTCGCCGTGGACGGTTGGCATGGTGGAGACACGGATGTCCACCGGGCGCCCGCCGACCGTGACCCGGATCCGCCCATCCTGGGGGAGGCGCCGCTCGGCGATGTTGAGCTCGGCCATGATCTTGATCCGCGAGGTCACCGCCGCCTGGAGCCGCCGCGGCGGGGCTTCTTGATCGAAGAGAATCCCGTCGATCCGGTAGCGGACTCGGAGGCTGTCCTCCAAGGGCTCGATGTGGATGTCCGAGGCCTCCGCCGTCACGGCGTTGTCGATCACCAGGTTGACGAGGCGGACCACGGGCGCCTCGAAGGCCATGTCGCGAAGCTGGTTGATATCCTCGTCCCCCTCGCCGGAGGCGGGGCCCTCGTCCCGGATCCCCTCCACGATGCGCTGGAGGGGGCTCGCCGCGCGCGCTCCGTACGTCCGCTCGATCGCCTCCAGGATGGCTTCTTCCGGCGCCACGGCGAGCTTGATCTGAAGCCCGAGAGCCTGGCGGAGGTCGTCGAGGAGCAGCGGGTTGGCGGGATCGGACGTGGCGACGGTCAGCACGGATCCCTCGACCGCC
Organism: uncultured bacterium; assembly: GCA_964428805.1. Taxonomy (GTDB): domain Bacteria; phylum Methylomirabilota; class Methylomirabilia; order Rokubacteriales; family CSP1-6; genus CAYRZF01. The sequence goes on from CAYRZF010000075.1 coordinate 3,339, forward strand.
ACCGGGCAGACCCGGTAGTGCCGCAGGTACTTCGGGGAGAGATTCTTCAAAACGGGAACAGAGGAGGGAAGCTCCTCGCGGGAGAGGTAGGGGAGACCCTGCTGCTGGGCGAGGGCTCTCAGCACGTCGTCCTTGCCGACGGCGCCCATCGCCACCAGGACTTCGCCGATGGAGGCGCGGGTCGATTTCTGACGTGCCAGCGCGTCCCGCAGGATGTCCGGCGTGATGAGCCCGGCCTCTAGGAGGAGTTGTCCCAGGGGTGGTCTCCCGACCAGAATGGCCATCAGTTGTCGGCGCGCCTCTCTCTTTCAACACTACCGAAGGGCGCGGATACCCACAAGCAAAAAAGGGCCGCTGGCATGAGCGCGTGGCATGGCTTGACAGGGAGAGTCCCGGGCATTAGACTCGATTTCTTGTCCACTCCTCAGTGAACCGATGGTGAGTGAGCGATGACGCCGGATGCGTGGAGTCTGATCCTCGGGAGCGTGGCCGGCCTGGCCGATATCCTCGGCGCCCTGATCCTGACCGGGAGCGGGCGCTGGGACCGCGCTTTCCTCAAGTATTTCCTCGCAGTGGGGGCGGGGTTCATGCTGGCGGCGGCGTTCATCCGGATGCTCCCCGAAAGCGTCGAGAAGCTTCCCCACGCTTTCTTCTTCGTCCTGCTTGGCTACTTCGGGATTCACCTCTTCGAGCACACCGTCGCTCCGCATTTCCACTTCGGCGAGGAGATCCATCCCGAGGCCCTCGTGCACCCCTCCGTGGGCTACCTGGCGTTCCTCGGCCTCGGCGTTCATACGATCTTTGACGGGGTGACGATCGCCTCGGGGTTCATCATCAGCCCCGCGCTGGGGATCCTGCTCTTTTTCGCCGTGCTGCTCCACAAGCTGCCCGAGGGATTCACCATGGCCTCCGTGATGCTGGCCGCCGGGTCGTCGCCCCGAGCTGCCCTCGGGGCCGCCGCGGCGCTGGGCGGCTTCACTGTTGTCGGCGTATTGCTGACCTCCCTGTTCACTCAGTTCGTCGGGTATGCCTTGGCGCTCTCGGCCGGCGTCACGATCTATGTGGCGGCCTCCGACCTGATTCCCGAGGTGAATCGGGAGCGCGGCCCGGGTGTGGCGTGGGCCGTGTTCGGTGGGCTTGTGCTGTTCGCCGCCGCGGATGGGGTTGTCTCGGCCTTCGGCCTCCACTAAATGACGCCCCTCACCTCTTCTCCCCCTTCACGCAAAACGCGAGCGAAGCGAGCCTTCCTTAGCGGGCACCCGACCCTTGCGGTCGGGTCGGGGTGAGGGGTGGGTCGCTTGCCGGTCGTCGTGCTTGGTGGTATGTTATTCTGCATCTGTGTAGCGCGATTTCCCTTCATCCCGGGAGGCCCTCACAGGTGGCAAAACGGTCGATAGCGCTTCTGGCAGGGAGCCCGGGCAGCCAGGGAGCGAAGATCAGGCGGACCCTCGCACGGCTCGGCTGCGTGGTGAAGGCCGTACACCCCGACCAGAATCTCCTCCGCGTAGTGAAAACATCGAAGCCGGATATGATTCTGCTGGGTGCCGTTCGCGGGAGACCGGGGCGCGGCGTCCTCTGCCGGCTCCTCAAGCAAGACCCGCAAGCCCGCTATATCCCGGTTCTGGCCCTCCTTGACTCCCGCTCCACGTCCGAAGAGTGGAACCAAGTGGCGCTCGTCGACGAGGTGATCCGTGGCACGGCGACAACCCAGGAGATCGCCTGGCGGGTCCGGACCCTGCTCCGGCTCAACCGGCTGACCAACGACACCCGGCGCGCCCTCAGGATGCTTCGGAAGCAGTCGCGCATGGATGATCTGACCGGGCTCGCCACCCATGGCGCCTTCAAGGAGCGCCTCGAGCGCGAGTTCCAGCGGGCCACCCGCTACCGACGCCCGCTTTCGCTCCTGATGGTGGATGTGGATTACTTCAAGCACTACAACGACAGCTTTGGCCATCCAGCCGGCGACCGCCTGCTCCGCCTGGTGGGCCGGATGGTGGCGGGGGAACTCCGGCGGGTGGACTTCGGGGCTCGCTACGGCGGGGATGAGTTCTCGGTGATCCTTCCCGAAACTCCCAAGGTCGCCGCCGCCGTGGTCGCCGAGCGGATTCGGCGCTCAATCGAAAAGCATCCCTTTCTCCACCGACAGTCGCAGCCTCTGGGGCGCGTGACGGTGTCCGTCGGCGTCGCCACCTATCCCGAGGATGCTGCGGCAGGCGTGAAACTGGTGGAGGCCGCTGATCGCGCGCTCTACCAGGCGAAGACCGACGGCCGGAACCGCGTCCGGGGAACCCAGGCCGCCCCGTCCCTCGACGCGGCGACTGCCCCGTGAAGAAGGCCATTCTCGTCCTCCACGGTCCCAATCTGAACCTCCTGGGAAGCCGGGAGCCCGCGGTGTACGGCCGCCTGACGCTGGCCCAGGTGGACCGGGAAATTAAACGCTACGGCCAGACGCGCGGGGTCCGCGTCGAATGTTGCCAGTCCAACCACGAGGGCGAGCTGATCGACTTACTCCAGACAGCAGCCCGGAAAGGGTTCGCGGCGGTCGTGTTCAATCCGGGCGCCTTCACGCACTACTCGATCGCCCTGCGCGACGCGGTTTCCGCGATCGCCCTGCCGGTCGTGGAGGTCCACCTGTCCAACGTCCACGCCCGAGAGGAGTTTCGCCGCCGCTCCGTCATCGCGCCGGCCGCCCGCGGGCAGATCTCCGGCTTCGGACTCCAGAGTTACCTGCTGGGGATCGACGCCGCCCTGGGCGTTCTGGGGTCCCGCGGGGACTCGCCGGAGGCCGCCCGGTGAATGGGCAAGAACGTCCCGGCGTCTAAGCTACAGCGCTGCCGCCGAGGCGGAGCGGATGAGAGCTCCGTTTGAGTGCGGATGACAGCGAGCTCGTTGAGCGATGTCGGGCGGGGGATCTTTCGGCGTTCGAGCCGCTGGTGGAGAAGTACCGGCAGCGGGTCTGGCGGCTCGCCTTTCAGATCCTCCGGGACCGTGAAGAGGCGTGGGACGTGGCGCAGGAGGCGTTCGTCCGAGCCTATCAGTCCCTTTCCACTTTTCGCGGTCAATCCGCCTTCTACACGTGGGTATTCAGGATCGTGGTGAACCTCGCCACGGACCGGCAGCGCCAAAGGGGAGCGCGGGCGCGGGCCTTGGGCGGGGAGCCTGTTCCCGAGGAGCAGTGGGAGCGAACGCTGGTCGATCCGGGCGCGGGCCCGGAGTTCGTGGCGGCCCGGGCGGAGGAGCGAGAGCTCATCAGGCGGGCGTTGGATTCCTTGCCGCCCAACCATCGAACTATTATCATGCTGAGTGATATCGAAGGGCTCACGTACCGGGAAATCGCGGAGGTGCTGCGAATTCCCATGGGAACCGTCATGTCGAGGCTTCACAACGCTCGCAAGCGGCTTCGGGCTCTGCTTGGCCCGCTCCTGGGTCTCGCGCTGATCGTGTGTCTCGGTGTGGCGCCGGCCGTCGCCTGGGCCCAGCAGGTGGTGCCCTGCTCGGTCCGCGTGCTGCTCCAGACTCGTCAGGCACCGTCGGAGCCCTCCGCGCCTGCCACAAGCGGACAGATTTCCGATCCGTACATGCAGAAGTTCCAACGGCAGTTCCCCAACCGGCAGTACGAGCAGCTCGACCTGATTCAAGCCCGGGTTCCCGTGGGGAAGGGGCAGCGGTTCCCGCTTCCGGGCGGCCGGCAACTGGAGATCCTGCCGGTCGACTTCCGTGGACCGGTGCCACGCGTGAGTTTCAAGATCTTGGAAAAGGGTACGGAGGAGGTTTCGGTCACCGCGGACATGCCTCCGGGGAAGCCGCTTTCGATCGTGGGGCCTCGTCACGGACCCGGGGTCCTCCACCTGATTATCGTCTGCGGCGACTAAGGGCGAGCGATGAGCGAGGAGAGGTATTTCCAAGAGCGGGCCCGGATCGAACAAGGGCACGTCAAGTACCGGGACAAGCTCAAGGAGGAGGGCAAACTCTTCGTTCGGGACCGCCTCAAGGTCCTCCTCGATCCGGGGACCGAGTTCGAGGAGGATTGGCTGTTCGCCCGGAGCCAGGAGCCCGACACGCCGGCCGACGGGGTGGTGACGGGCATCGGCAAGGTCGGCGGGCGCAGCGTTGCCGTCATGGCCAACGACTACACGGTGAAGGCCGGTTCCTGGGGGGAGAAGACGGTCCAGAAAATCATCCGGATCCAGGAAAAGGCGCTGCGGCTCCGGATTCCTCTCCTGTACCTGGTGGACGCGGCGGGAGCGCGGATCTCCGAGCAGATAAAGATTTTCCCCGGCCGTTTTCACGCCGGCCGCATCTTCTACAACGAGGTCCAGCTCTCCGGCGTCGTGCCGCAGGTGTGCGTTCTCTTCGGTCCGTCCCCGGCCGGCTCCGCCTACCTGCCCGCCCTCACTGACGTGGTGATCATGGTGGACGGCAAAGCCTCGCTCTACGTCGGCTCGCCGCGGATGGTGGAAATGGCCATCGGGGAGAAGACGACGCAGGAGGAGCTGGGCGGCGCCCGGATGCACTGCACGGTGTCGGGCTGCGGGGACGTGCTGGTGCCCTCCGACGAGGAGGCCATCGAAACGGCCAAGCGCTACCTGACCTTCATGCCCCAGAATTTCCAGGAGCGGCCGCCGATGACCGAAGCGGTGGAACCCGAGCCCGGCCGCCCGATCGAAGAGATCGTCCCCTACGACCAGCGGAAGTACTTCGACATGTACGAGGTCATCGACCGGATCATCGACGCCGGCTCCTGGTTCGAAATCAAGCGCCTCTTTGCCCCCGAGATCATCGTCGGCCTCGCGCGCCTCGCGGGCCGGCCGATCGGCATCGTCGCCAATCAGCCGAAGGTCAAGGGGGGCGTCCTCTTCGTGGACTCCGCCGACAAGGCTGCCCGCTTCATCTGGCTCTGCAACGCCTTCAACGTCCCGCTGGTGTACCTGGCCGACATCTCGGGCTTCATGGTGGGGTCCAAAGTAGAACGGGCCGGGATCATCCGCCACGGGGCCAAGATGATCTTCGCCACCGCCCAGGCGACGGTGCCGAAGATCACCGTCATCGTGCGCAAGTGCTATGGCGCTGGGCTCTACGCCATGTGCGGGCCCGCCTTCGAGCCCGACGCGGCGCTCGCGCTGCCGCAGGGCCAGATCGCCATCATGGGGCCGGAACCAGCGGTGAACGCCGTGTACTACAACAAGATCATGGAGCTGCCGGAGGCCGAGCGGGCCGAGTACGTCCGCCGCAAGCGTGAGGAGTACCAGGCCGACATCGACATCCACAAGCTCGCCTCCGAGATGCTCGTGGACGACATCGTGCCTGGCTCGCTGCTCCGGGCCGAGCTGATCAAGCGTCTCCAGTACGCCGAGACCAAGCAGCATGATTTCCCCCCCCGCCGGAACGGAGTTTACCCAGTTTAGTGCGGCGGGACTGGCTCGTCGTCTCCGTCATCGCGCTGTCGCTGCTGAGCCTGCCCTTCATCCTTCCGCACGTCATCGAGGATTTCGCCGAAGAGATCACGCGACGGGTGGGTCTGTCCACCGCGGGCGGCGGGTTCCTCCTGGGCGCGTATCTGGCGCTTCAGTCTCTCGGGTTAGTCCTGGTCGCGCTCCGCAAACGTCTCGGCTTCGTCCTGACCTTCTGGATCGGGCTCGTCTGGGTGGCAGGGGCGCTCCTGGATCACGGCCCGGCGCTCTGGCGGGGTGGCTTCAGGAGCGGTGCGCTGTCGGTGCTCTGGGTCGTGGGCCTCGTCCTCACCCAGAGCCTCAGCGCCGCGCTGGCGGCCTGGGGGGCCTGGGGGCGCCGTGTCCGAGGGGGTTCCGCATTCAAGGACTGATCACTGCCGTCCGGTTTCTCACCATCGTTCCCGTCCCGGGCTCGGCCGTCGAGGGACCGGAAGGCCTGGGACGCGCGGCGGGATGGTTCCCGTTGGTCGGGCTCGCCCTGGGGGTAATTCTTGTCGTGGAGGACCGTCTGATATCCAGCGTGTTTCCGCCGCCGGTGGCGGCGCTCATCGTCCTCGCCACGTGGAAGCTCCTGACCGGTGCGATCCACCTCGACGGTCTCGCCGACAGCCTCGACGGGATTGCCGGGGGGGACCCTGATCAGCGACTCGCCATCATGAGAGAGGGCCGGATCGGGGTGTTCGGTGCTCTGGGTCTGATCGTCCTGCTTTTGCTGGGATTCGTGGCGCTGACCGGCCTCGAGTGGCCGCTCCGCGCAAAGGCGCTTCTGCTCGCGCCGGCGGTCGGCCGGATCACCCCGCTCCTCTTGGCCCGCACGTGTGATCCCGCCACCCCCGGCCGGGGCCTCGGAGCCGCGTTTATAGAAAGCGTCACGTCGCGGGCACTGGGGATCGGCGGAGTCGTGGCCGTCGCGGCGAGCGCAGCAATCCTCTGGCCGTGGGGACTCGTGGCCGCGGGGGGCGGGCTCGCCCTGGCCTGGACGCTGGGCCGATACTTTTCGCTGAGGCTTGGCGGGCTCAGCGGCGACGGTCTGGGCGCCGGGGTTGAGCTGGCAGAACTCGGAGTTCTCATGGCCTTCGCGTCGCTCCAGCACGTCGGGCTCGTCTGATGGCGTCCGCGTGGATTTACCTGGTGCGCCACGGGAGCGTGGTGGGGGCCGAGACCAGACGGTTCATCGGCCATCTGGACGTGGCTCTGTCCCCACTCGGCGAAGCCGAGATAGAACGCCTCGCCGCGGGCCTCGCCGGCGTTCCCCTCGTGGCGGTCTACGCCAGTGACCTCGGCCGATCCCGGCGGAGCGCTGAGATCATGGGCCGACCCCACGGGCTCGCGCCCCGCGTCATCCCCGAACTGAGGGAGATGGCGATGGGGCGGTGGGAAGGGCTCACCGCAGACGAAATCCGCGATCGGGAACCCGAAGTGTTCAAGGACTGGATGGCGCGCCCGGGAGAGATTCCCTTCCCCGAGGGCGAGAGCGTCCCTGACCTGCTGGCCCGGGCGTGGCCCGCGTTCGAGAGGATCGCGCGCGCGCATGCGGGCGATCGCGTGGCCGTCGTCGGCCATGGGGGCACCAATCGGGCGATCCTCTGCCGCGCCCTGGGCCTGCCGCTCGATCGTCTCTTGGCCTTCGGGCAGGACTACGCCGCCCTGTCGCTGCTCGAGTGGCGGGAGGGTTACTCCGTGCTCCATGTGCTGAACCAGACCGATAGCCCCTCACCTTCATCCTCTCCCCCTCGGGGGGAGAGGATGAAGGTGAGGGGATTATGAGTGGGGTGAGG
>CAYRZF010000076.1:0-10468 GCA_964428805.1 uncultured bacterium
ATCGGTTTACAGGACGTCGATCTTGATCTCCCTTGGCTGGACCGCCTCGGCCTTGGGAAGCTTGATCTCCAGTACGCCGTCGCGATAGGTGGCCTTCACCCTATCGGTCTGAACGGGCATCGGCAGCGGGATGCTACGCTCGAACTTGCCGAACCAGCGCTCCAGTCGCTGATAGTTCTCGTCCTTGACCTCCTGCTGCTGGGTGTGCTCACCCTTGACCGTCAGGATATCGTTCGTGATTGAAACCTGCACTTCCTTCTCCTTGACGCCGGGGAGTTCGAGCGAGACCACCAGGTCATCCTTGGTCTCGTACATGTCCATAGCCGGGGCCCAGACACGCTCGGCGACGCCCAGCCCCGCCGGACGGCCGAAGAAGCTATCGAAAAGCCGGTTCACCTCGGTCTGGATCTCGTTGAGACCCCCCAATGGCTCCCACCGGTCAAGGGTCGAACCGAACGGACACCAACGCTCAACAGCCATACATATCTCCTCTTTCCGATAAAATCAGGCTCACTTATCTGAGCCTGTCTCTCTTATATCTTATGAGTGATACCTTGTCAAGTCCGTCTCATAAAAATACCTTGAATACCGATATTGTCCTTTTTTTATTGATCCTTATAGCGCGCCGGTGTTAGGGTTGCTCCAATGAAGGTCGGCTGCATGGGCTTCTTGGCTCTCCTCCTGCTACTGGCGGTCGTGCTCGTCGGGGGGGCGGCAGCCTTATTTTTCGGTGGCGCGATGTTCGACACCCCCCCCATCCGCAAGGCGGACTACTCCACCGGGAACAGGTACCTGGCCCATGAAAAGATGTACGAGCTCGTCTTGCGGGATTCCGGACGTTCCTCCCGGCGGGAGCCGGTCGTGATCACGGACCGGGAACTGGGCGCTTTCCTGGCCGGGTACCTGAAGGAGAGTGAGGGAATGCCCGTTTCCCCAATGGGCGTGAAGCTCCTCCCCGACATAGTGGAAGTTCAGGGCCAGACTGCCTTTAGGCATCTCTTCAAGGGTTTCCCCTCCCATTTTCTGCCTGACTATCTGCCCAGATCCACGATGGACCGCCCCGTGTGGGTGACCGTGCGCGGGACGATTAGGTTGGGCCGGGAAAAGGGCAAGACCTCGTACAAGTACGCCCAGCTGGACGTAGAGGAATTCAGCCTGGGCAATCAGGATATGGGAGCGTGGCTGCTCTGGCTCCTTCTAGGGCAGGAGCGACTTCGGTGGCAGGTGCCAGGGGTCGTAGAAACGATCAAGATTCAGGACGGAAGGATCGTGATTACCGTGGCGAGGTAATCCCCTCTCCGCCACCTCAGCTACGGCGGACAGTTTGAACGAAGCGCATCTGCAAGTCGTAGAGAATTCCTTCCAGGAGGCGGGTCTCCTCGGGAGTTCGGTTCCCTTCGGTTTTCGCCTTGAGCAACTTCAACAGGTCAATGCTAAACTTGGCCTGAGCGAGGTCCAGCGGTGTCCCAGTCGTCGACGTCTCAGACCCTTCGCCCAGGTGCAGCAGGGCCGAGTTCGCCAGCAGGAGAAACAAAGAGGCCAGGTCGGGCTCGGCCGGTTGGTCGAAGGGTCCCGGGGCAGCGTCCCCTGCGGACTCCGGGCTCCGGCGGAGCTTATCGGCTCCGGGGGCGGATCCGCCCGGAGGAGGCCGAGACGGCTCCGAGTTGGCGCCCTGACCACGCCGATCTCTGACCTTGAATCCTTCCGCGGAGGTGTCCTCGGACCCCATCGGTTGCCTCAGTCGGACGGCCGGAAACGGAGCGTATCGAGAACCCCGGCTTCCCGAGATCGTGTCAAGACTCCGGGCACGTGGGCAAACATCTCGGCGCGAGCCTAGCACACCGGGCCTAAGCCGAACAAGGCATGGGCGGTGAAGGGGGTTGGAGGGGAGATTTCTCCTTGTGTATAATGCGGTTGCCGTTCTTAGGCGCCTAACATGGCGGACTCTCCTGGGGCTCTCTTCGACTCGCTCTTAGATCTCATGGCTCGTCTGAGGGGAACTGAAGGCTGCCCCTGGGACCGAGAGCAGACCCGCCGCTCGCTTCAACCCTACCTGATCGAAGAGGCGTACGAGGCCTTGGAAGCGATCGAGGCCGGCAAGCCCGACGCCGTGCTCGAGGAGCTGGGCGACCTGCTCTTTCAGGTCGTGTTTCATGCCCAGATCGCCCGGGAGCTGGGTGAGTTCACCATGGCCGACCTGCTGCAGCGGCTGCTTGCCAAGATGGTACGACGCCACCCGCACGTGTTCGGTGAGCAGAAGGTTATGAGCCCTCGGCAAGCGCTTGCGCAGTGGGAACGCATCAAGCACGAAGAGGCGAACGGTAGGGAAGGCCACCGCTCCGTGCTGGACGGCGTGCCGCGGAGCCTCCCGGCACTGCTCCGAGCCCAGCGCATCCAGGACAAGGCGGCGCGCATCGGTTTTGATTGGAAGACGCCCGAAGGGGCATGGGCTAAAGTCAGGGAAGAAGTCCAGGAGATCGAAGAGGCCCTCGTGGGGGGCGAACCGGCCAAACTCCGGGAGGAATTCGGAGACCTGCTGTTCGCCCTCGTCAACGTCCTTCGCCTGCTGGGTCTAGACGCCGAGGGATGCCTCCAGCAGGCGGTCGAAAAGTTTCGGCGTCGCTTCACGCTCATGGAGGCGCAATTCGCAGCTGGTGGGAAGCACTTGTCCGAAACTTCCCTCGAGGAGATGGACCGGTCCTGGGAGGAAGGCAAAAAGCGGGAAGGGGATCCCGGCAGTCCGGAGACTGAGCGAGCATGAAGGTCAAGGTTGGCAAGACCGACCTCTTGATCGAGCGTGGCGACCTCACCGACTGGGAAGTGGACGCCATCGTCAACGCGGCCAACTCCCATCTCTGGATGGGTGCGGGGGTCGCTGGTGCCATCAAGCGAAAGGGCGGAGTCATTATCGAAGAGGAGGCGGTGCGCCAAGGGCCGGTCGAAGTGGGTGAAGCGGTAATCACGACGGCCGGCAATCTGCCCGCCACCCACGTCATCCACGCCGCGGCAATGGGGCAGGACTTGAAAACCGACGCCCAGCAGATCACCCAGGCGACCCGATCCAGTCTCGCCATAGCCGACAAACACAAGCTTTCCTCCATCGCCTTCCCCGCCCTTGGAACGGGGGTCGGAGGCTTCCCCCCGGCCCAGGCCGCCGAGGCAATGCTGAGCGCGGTGCTTTCTCACATCCAGGCCGGAAACACCAGTCTCAGAAAGATCGTGTTCGTCCTGTATCAGGAGGAAGCCTGCAAAGCATTCAGCGAGACCTTGAATCGCCTGCGCGGGGCCAAGTAAAGGCGAAGCTGACCACGGGGGCAGGCCCAGAGGGCTCTTTTCTCCCCTTCTACCGTCAAACTTCTGACGATTTCAGGCGTGACACTCAAGTCAGCAAGTGTGTCAGGACGACACCATTCCGGACGGTTTCCGGCGGATCGAATTATAAACACCTAATAATTCAAACTACATAGACGACATAGACCTTGCGGGGACCCCTGGCATTCTCCCTGCACACCAGACCTATCTGCGACGAAGCATAGAGGCGTAAACCGAACAAGCATCGAGAAATTCGTGGTTCCTTTTCATGCTCTCTTTCCGGCGCCCTAGTTATGGATGCGGGAGCTGCATTTTCTTTAGAAATGCCTAGAACGGGCTACGTGCGGTAAACTATCCGGGCCAGGGTGAAAGCGCTTCATGGCATATGGCAAAGTGGGACAACCAGTTAGCCGACGCCTGGGTGATCTTCTCGTTAACGAGGGACTGATCTCCCAGGAGCAGCTTCAACGGGCCCTTTCCGAGCAAAAGGGCTCCAACGAGAAGCTCGGCACCGTCCTTGTCCGGCTGGGGCTCATCCACGAAGATCAGCTGATCGGCTTTCTCTCCCGCCAGTACGGCATCCCCTCGATCACGCTCTCCCAGCTCGACATCGACTCCGACGTGGTTAAGCTCGTCCCCGCCCAGATTGCCAGGAAGTACGAAGTGCTCCCCGTGAAGCGGACGGGCAACGCCCTGACGCTTGCCATGGCCGACCCGACCAACGTCTTCGCCCTGGACGACATCGCTTTCATGACCAACCTCCAGGTGCTTCCGGTGGTCGCCTCCCAGGGTGCCATCCGGCAGACCATCGAACGCATCTACGAACCCCAGGCGTCGGCCCTCAGCGAGGTCCTCACCGCCCTGGAGGGGGATATCCCCGACGTGGAGCTCGTGGAGGAAGGTGGGGATGCCGTCCCGTCGAAGATAGACATCTTCGAGCTCAAGGACGCCTCCGAGGAGGCGCCGGTCGTCAAGCTGGTGAACCTCATCCTGACCGACGCCATCCGCCGCGGGTCCTCCGATATCCACTTGGAGCCGTACGAGAAGGTGTTCCGGGTCCGCTACCGCATCGATGGAGTGCTCCAGGAGATGATGGCCCCCCCGAAGCGGCTGGAGGCCGCACTCCTGTCCCGCGTGAAGATCATGGCCAACCTGGACATCGCCGAGCGCCGGCTCCCCCAGGACGGCCGGATCAAGATCCGGTATTTGAGCCGAGAGATTGACCTCCGCGTCTCCTCGCTCCCCACGATCTTTGGCGAGAAGATCGTCATGCGGATCCTGGACAAGGAAGCATTGACGCTCGATCTGGCGAAGCTCGGGTTCGACGATTGGAGCATGGAGAACTTCAAGAAGGTGATCCATAGCCCGTACGGGATGGTCCTCATCACGGGGCCGACGGGCTCCGGCAAGACGACGACCCTCTACTCCGCCATCCACACGATCAACTCCCCCGACATCAACATCATGACCGCCGAAGACCCGGTGGAGTACAACCTGAAGGGGATTAACCAGGTCCAGATCAACGAAGAGATCGGGCGCACGTTCGCGGCGGTCCTACGGTCCTTTCTCCGCCAGGATCCCGACGTCATCCTAGTGGGTGAGACCCGCGACCTCGAAACCGCCCAGATCGCTATCCGCGCAGCTTTGACCGGGCACCTTGTGTTCTCCACCCTCCACACCAATGACGCTGCCGGCACCATCGCCCGGCTCCAGGACATGGGCATCCCGCCCTTCCTGGTGGCCTCCTCCGTCCTTCTGGTGATGTCCCAGCGCCTCGCGCGCCGGGTCTGCAAGGAGTGCAGAGAACCCTACGAGGTTGACGAAGAGAGCCTGACACCTTACGGCCACGTGCCCCAAGGGCTGGGGAAGGTGACGCTCTTCAAAGGAAAGGGATGTCAGGCGTGCAACTTTAGCGGGATGAAGGGCCGAACCGCCATCTACGAGGTCATGCCGGTCAGCAGCGAGCTCCGAGAGCTAATCCTTCGCGGCGCGAACACCAACGAGCTCCGCGAACTGGCGACGCAGCAGGGGGTGAAAACCCTCCGCCAAGCGGGACTTATGAAGGTCCTTGAGGGACAGACCACCGCGGAGGAGATTCTCCGCGTGACCCTCGGCTAAGCGTGACATGGGGATCGCGGACCGTGAATCCCAGACTGGCCTAGTCCGAATAAGGAGACGGTGACACATGGCCGCAACGATGCACGAGCTGCTGAACATCCTGATCGAGCGCGGAGGGTCTGACCTGCACATCACCACCGGGACGAATCCCCAGATCCGGCTGCACGGGAGACTGGCCCCGCTGACGGAGTTCGAGGTTCTGACCCCCCAGGACACGCAACGGCTGGCCTACAGCGTCCTCAACGAAGCACAGAAGCAGAAGTTCGAAGAAGAGAACGAGCTGGATCTCTCGTTCGGCATCCAGGGGCTGGCCCGCTTCCGCTGCAACGTATTCCGGCAGCGCGGGGCGGCGGCCGCAGCCATCCGTGTGATCCCCTTCAAGATCCGCAGCTTCGAGGACCTGGGCCTCCCCGCGGTCGTCGCGCAGCTCTCCGAGCGCCCGAAAGGGCTGGTGCTCGTCACGGGTCCCACGGGGTCCGGGAAGTCAACGACGCTGGCGGCCATCATTGATAAGATCAACAACGAACGCTCGGATCACATCGTCACGATCGAGGATCCTATCGAGTTCGTTCACCAGCACAAAAAGTGCATGGTGAACCAACGGGAGGTCGCGTCCGACACCCAGTCCTTCACGAACGCGCTGAAGTACGTCCTCCGTCAGGATCCCGACGTCGTGCTGATCGGCGAGATGCGCGACCTGGAGACGATCGCGGCCGCCCTCACGATCGCGGAGACTGGGCACCTCACCCTGGCCACCCTGCACACCAACTCGTGCGCCCAGACCATGAACCGCATTATCGACGTCTTCCCTCCCCACCAGCAGCCCCAGGTCCGGTCCCAGCTCTCGCTGGTGCTGGAGGGCGTGCTCTCGCAGACGCTAATCCCTCGGTCCGACGGACGCGGCCGGGTTCTGTCTCTGGAGATCATGATCAACACCCCCGCGATCCGGAACCTGATCCGAGAGGAGAAAATCCACCAGATCTACTCTGCCATGCAGGCGGGCACGAAGTTCGGGATGCAGACCATGAATCAGTCGCTGGCGGTACTGGTGCAACGGGGCCTCATCACCCGCGACGAGGGCCTGAACCGGTCCGCGCTTCCCGATGAGCTCAACCAGCTCCTGGCCGGGGCGGGGGGGCGCGCCGCCGCGGAAGCCACCCCGTTCGGGAGACGCTGAGGAGGAGACGCGATGCCGGTCTTTGCCTATCAGGGACGTACCACCCAGGGCTCCACGGCCGGACAGATCGAGGCGCCGGACCGCACGGCCGCCGTTGCCGAGCTCCGTCGCAAGGCCATCCTCGTCACCTCCATCAAGGAGAGGGCGGCGGGTGGCCCGCTGGGGGCTGGGGCCCTCGGGCGTTTCGCCGGGAAGGTCAAGGACAAGGAGATGGCGATCTTCACCCGCCAGTTCTCCACCATGGTGGACGCGGGCCTTCCCCTCGTGCAGTGCTTGACGATCCTGTCCGAGCAGAGCGAGTCGAAGGTTCTCCGGACGGTGACCTCCAGGGTGGCCGGAAACGTGGAGGCGGGATCGACCTTGGCCGACGCCTTGCGAAGGCACCCGAAGACATTCGACGAGCTCTTCGTGAACCTGGTCGAGGTCGGCGAGGCGGGCGGTATCCTCGATACGGTCCTCCAACGCCTGTCCGTGTACATCGAAAAGGCGGCGGCTCTCAAGCGAAAGGTCAAGTCCGCGATGATCTACCCCGCCACCATCTGCGGGGTGGCGTTCATCGTGGTGGTGTTCATGCTCACCTTCGTCATCCCCACCTTCGCGAAGATGTTCTCCAGCATGGGAGCCGACCTCCCCCTCCCGACGTTGATTGTCATCAGGTTGTCCGACTTTTTCCAGCGCTTCTGGTGGCTCGTCGTCGGGTCGGTGGCGGGCATCCTCGTCGGAATCCGCGCCTACTACAAAACCGAGGGTGGGAAGTCGATCATCGACGCCCTTCTCCTCAAGCTCCCTATATTCGGCCCACTCATCCGAAAGGTGTCGGTGGCCCGCTTTACCCGGACCCTCGGCACGCTGGTCTCTTCCGGCGTCCCCATCCTTGAGGGGCTTCGTATCACCGCCCGGACGGCGGGGAACAGGGTCGTGGAAAGAGCGGTCCTGGACACCCGCGCTTCGGTGACGGCGGGGAAGACGCTGGCGGAGCCCCTCAAGGCCTCCACGGTCTTTCCCCCCATGGTGGTCCAGATGATCTCCGTAGGCGAGCAGACAGGGGCGCTCGACGCGATGCTCAACAAGATCGCCGACTTCTACGATGACGAGGTGGACACCGCGGTCGGGGCCCTCACCGCTCTCCTGGAGCCGCTGATGATCGTCTTTCTCGGCGTGGTCATCGGCGGCCTGGTCATCGCCATGTACCTCCCGATCTTCCGGCTGGTGACCCTCGTCAAATAGCGCCACGGCAGTGCTCGAGGTCCCCAACCTCCAAGCGGCCCTGCGCGGACTCAGCGTGGGCCGGCTGCTCGCAGCCGGCCTCCTCTTCGGGATCAGCGCGGTGCTGGCCGCCTGGGATGGCCTGCTCTACCCATTCCTTCCGTTCGCTCTCTGCCTCGCAGGCGCTGCGGCGGCCTCGGGAACCTTCCTTCTCCTCAAGCCCCGAGCCTCCAGCCTCCGGCGGTTTGCCTGGCTTCAGCTGACCCTTGACACGGCGCTGGTGACAGCCATCGTCGCGCTCACCGGCGGCCCACGGAGCATATTCACATTCCTTTACGTGCTCGTAGTGATGGCGGCCTGTGTGCTTCTCAGGCGCCCGGGAGGGGTCATCATCGCCGGCCTTTCAAGCCTCCTCTACACGGGTCTCGTGCTGGGCCGCTGGGGGTTTTCCGTGAGCACGCTCCTAGAACACGCCGAAATCTCCGGCCTGGAAGTCTTGAGTATCTTCCTCAACACCGCCGCCTTCCTCGTCGTCGCCATCCTGGCGGGGTCGTTGGCCGAACGCTACCACGTGGCGCATCGGACTCTGGAAGATCAGCGCGAGGACCTCTCCGACCTCCAGGCCTTCAAGGACCTGATCTTCGAATCCATGGGGTCGGGTCTCGTCGGAATGGATCTACACCGGCGAATCACCGCCCTAAACCGCGCCGCCGAGGAGATCACGGGATACGAGTCCGGCGAAGCGGCGGGGCATCGCTGGGAGTCCATCTTCGGGGATGAGATCCCCCCGGACGAGATCGACCGCTCCACCCGCGTGGAGGGATGGCAGGTCCAGCGCCATGAAATGCGGTTCCGGCGCAAGGACGGACGGGAGGTCCCCCTGGGGATTTCATTCTGGGCCGTCCGTTCGGGTCGAGGAGAGCTGGCGGGGATCATCGGCGTGTTCCAGGATCTCTCCACCATCAAGGAGATGGAAGAGCGGATGCGCCAGGCGGATCGCCTGGCCGCGATCGGGCGCCTGGCTGCCAACATCGCCCACGAGATCCGAAATCCTTTGGCCTCCCTCTCGGGCGCCATCGAGGTGCTCTCCCGGGAACTGCCGTTCGACAGGAACCGACACCGTCTCGTGCAGGTCGTGCTCCGGGAATCCGACCGACTGAACCAGATCATCAAAGAGTTCCTGGAGTACGCGCGTCCGGCCTCCCTTCACCCCCTGCTTATGAACGTGGGGGAGGTGCTCGATGAAGTCCTGCTCTTGCTCGAGCACCGTGCCCTCCCGGCCAATTTCAAAATCAAGCGGGAGTACGGCAGCGACGTTTCGGCCCTTCTGGATCCCCAGCAGTTCCGCCAGGCCATCTGGAACCTCTGTATCAACGCCCTGGAGGCCATGCCGGATGGAGGCGAGCTGCGCATCGGAGCGGGGATTGTGACCGAGCGGAATACCCGGAAGGTCGAGGTCTGGGTCGCCGACAGCGGGGCCGGTATCAAGCCGGAGAGCCTCCCGCACATCTTTGAGCCCTTTTTCTCAAGTAAGCCCGGGGGAAGCGGGATGGGCCTCGCGATGGTCCACCGCGTGATCCGGGACCACGGAGGCGACGTTGAGGTAAGGAGTGACCCGGGAGCCGGGACCACCTTCACCCTGCGCCTCCCTCTCGCCGAATCCGCTCAGCGCGCCTGAGGAACCAGCCGATGGCAGACGCCCGAATCCTCGTAGTGGACGACGAACGGAGCATGCGAGAGGTTCTTTTCAGCATGCTCAAGAACGAAGGATACGACGTGACGGTCGCCGAGGGAGGCGAGGCTGCCATCGAGGCGGTGCGGCGAGAGACCTTCGACGCGATCCTCACCGACGTCCGCATGCCGAAGATCGACGGGCTTCAGGTCCTCAAGGCCACCAAAGATCTGTCCCCGAATACGGTGGTCATCATGATCACGGCCTTCGGCTCCTCCGAGACGGCGGTGGAGGCCATGAAGCTGGGCGCCTACGATTACATCACCAAGCCGTTCAAGTACGACGAGGTCATGCTGAACATCAAGCGCGCCCTGGAGCGCAAGCGCCTCCGGGACGAGAACCTCAACCTGAAGCAGCGGCTGGAGACCCAATACCGGTTCGAGAACATCATCGGCAAGAGCGCCAAAATCGTCGCGGTGTTCGACACGATCCGAAAGATCGCCGACAGCCAGTCTACGGTGATGATCACGGGGGAGAGCGGGACCGGCAAGGAGCTGGTGGCCCAGGCCATTCATGTCAACAGCCAGCGACGGGACAAGCCGTTCACCTCGGTCAACTGCGGCGCCATCCCGGAAGGACTGATGGAGTCGGAGCTCTTTGGCCACGTCAAGGGAGCCTTCACGGGGGCCGTGGCCAACAAAGTCGGCCTCTTCTCCGCCGCCGACGCCGGGACTCTATTTCTGGACGAGATCACCGAGATCCCGTCCCTGCTCCAGGTGAAGCTGCTACGCGCGATCCAGGAGCGGGAAATCCGGCGCGTGGGGGACACCAAGGATTTCAAGGTGGACGTGCGGCTCATCGCCGCCACCAACAAGGACTTGGAGTCCGCCGTGGGCGAAGGCACCCTCAGAGAGGACCTCTTTTACCGGCTGAACGTCATCCCCATTCACCTTCCATCGCTCCGGGAACGCCCGGAGGACATC